>CANQZX010000081.1 GCA_947628445.1 uncultured Bacilli bacterium | reverse complement strand
TATCTTGGTTCTTCAAAATAATAATTACCAAATTCTAAAGAAATATTACCTGTAAAACTTTCCACAGGAAATAAATCTTCGAAGATTTCTTTAATTCCTTCATCCAAGAATTGTTGGTAACTTTTCTTTTGGATTTCCAACAAATCATTTAATTCTAAAACATTATTAGTTTTAGAAAAATTTCTTCTTTTCCGATAATCTCCGAAATTAGTTAGTTTATAAGCCACGATATCACCCCATACACTTTTTCTAATAGCTTTTTTGCATGTTTGTAAACATGCCACCAATTTAAAATTGTAATCCTAAAACAACCTTTTGTCAATAATTTTATAGCAAAAAAAGTTTTTCTTAAATCATTTTTTGAAAAACTTATTACTCCTTAACTTATTTTCTTTAATTTTTTTCTTTAATCAAAGGCCTGATCCCCTTTTCTTAAGACTATTTTATTATAACAAATAACTTAATAGAATGCAATAATTAATTGCCCCCAAATCGACGATTTCGCTTATTAAAATCATTTATAATTTCTGTTAATTCTTTTTCATCTAAATCGGGAAAATAGGTATCCGTAAAAAAGAATTCCGCATAGCTAGCTTGATATAACATAAAATTACTTAAGCGTTGTTCACCACCCGTTCTAATTACTAAATCCAAAGGTGGTAAGTTTTGATAGAGATTTTCTTGAATAAACTCTGGGGTAATTTCATCTAAAGTTATTTTTTCTTCTTTATACTTTTCACATAACTTTTTCGTCATATCCGCAATTTCATATTGGCCACCATAATTAAGACAGATATTTAGGCAGCATCCCGTATTGTCTTTGGTTTTCGTCATTAATTCATCCATGGCTTCTAAAACATCTTTTCTTAAAGGTTCTTTTCTTCCGGAAAAAATAACTTTAACATTTTCTTGATTCAAAGATGCAAACTCTTCCTTAAACATTTTAATAAACAGATTCATTAAATAGTTAACTTCCTTGGCTTCTCTTTTAAAGTTTTCCGTCGAAAAAGCATACAAAGATAAATATCTTAAACCTTGTTTATTTAAAAAGGTACATAATTTTTTTAAAGTATTGGCCCCTGCTCGATGACCTTCGCTCCGATTTAGACCTCTTTTGGTTGCCCAACGGCCATTGCCATCCATAATAATACCTATGTGATCAGGTAAATAACTATTCTTTTCCATAATACCTCGCACTTTCATTATATAATATTTATAATTTAAATGCAAAAAGGAACATTTTTATTTAACTAATGTTATTTTAGCGTAACCATTTCCTTCATGACCAATTTCCGTTTGACCATCCGGACTAGGCATAGTTTTATTTCCCGCAAGCATTTCAAAATCGGTAAAAACTTTACCACTATAGTGATATGGTTCTCCGGTATGAATTATGTTTGTTTTAGTTGAGTTTTCCGCAATTGCATCACAGCCAGGATAACCTGAAATAAAGGATGAACCACCGCCAGCATTTCCCCCATATCCACCTTGACCAGCATAATAGCCGTTGCCGGAACTACAAGTATTTTTTTCTGCAACTCCAAAAGTACTTGCCAATGATTTTTGGGTTCCGCCTTTACCCGCGTATGGTACTATATCTGGATATTGGCCAGTGCCTTCACCATCACCCCCAACTAACTCACCGCCATAGCCACCGCTTCCTTCATAAGAAGCGGCACCGCCACCCGCGGCAACCATAATCCGTGATTTTAAACTATCAAAATTATCCCATTCTCCTTCAGTTAAACGAGCATCAGTTGCCCCACCACCTGAAGTACAAGAACCAATTTTAATTCCATTAAAAGCAGTGTTAGGGTTTGTAGCTAAACAATTACCAGAATAATAGCTAGGATATTCCCCCACATAAATAAATAATTCCTCATCTTTTTCTAATTTTATATTTCCTTTTACATATGCTCCATGGCCACTATCAGCAATAGTTTTAGAACGAAAGCCACCACTAGCTCCCCAAAGTTCTATTTTGTATACTCCATCTATGGGTACAATAAAAGTTTCATACGCACCACTATAATCATATTCTATTGTAAAAGGATCTCTATCAAAATAGACATAACATTTATCACTGCCTTTAGCATTTATTTTAACTTTTCCCTCGGCAAAAATTATTTTACTTCCTTGTTCACAACCACTTTTTTGCTCATTAAAATGATATCCCGTACTAGGAAAAGTTTGACTTGTATTTTCTCGATACTTACCACTTCCTAACTCTTCTTCCAACATCATGCTTATTAAATTATTGGATTTTATTTCATCCTCATTAGAAATTATTTTTGTTATGGGATGATTATATTGATAAATTATAATCATGATTGTTAACAAGATAAAAACAACTAATATGGCATTTAAAAAGGAAAATTTGGTTTTCATTATCCTCACCTATTTTCCCTTTTATTATATATATATATATATATTTGCAAGCCTTTTCCGTTACTATTCACAGAAAAATGTATAAAAGTGTCAAGAAAAGATGCAAAAATAAAAAGTAGTTGCTATACTAGAAAT
>CANQZX010000080.1 GCA_947628445.1 uncultured Bacilli bacterium | reverse complement strand
AACTGTTTTAAAATTTTGAGTGTTTTCTCTTTTATTTTAGAAAAAATTTATTTTCCCACATCTAGTTTACTACATCTAGTCAAATAGCACAAGTTGAAATCTTTTTTTTAAATTGTTATACTATTGTTAGATGTAAAAAAAGAGGAGTATTCAAAATGGAAATGTTAAATTTTACGGTTGGCCCTGTTCAAGCCAACGAAGAGATAAGAGCCATGGGGCAAGAACAAGTGCCTTATTTTCGCACAACGGAATTTTCTAATTTAATGTTGGAAAACGAACAATTAGTTAAAAAATTTGCTCATGCTAGTGAGGATGCTAAAGCAGTATTTTTAACAGCCTCTGGCACCGGGGCGATGGAAGCTGCAGTTTTTAATACTTTAACTAAAGAAGATAAAGCTTTAATTGTTAATGGTGGTAGTTTTGGCCAAAGATTTGTCGATTTATGCGCATTATACGAAATTCCTTACACGGAAATTAAACTGGCCTTTGGCGAAAGCTTAAAAAAAGAACATTTAGCAAAATACGCCAATCAAAATTATACGGCTTTTCTTGTTAATGTTCATGAAACCTCTACAGGGGTTCGGTACGATATGGACTTAATACACGATTTTTGTCAAGCCAATAATTTATTTTTAATCGCCGATAATATTAGTTCTTTTTTAGCCGATGAATTTGATATGGCGAAATTAGGAGTCGATATTATGATTGCTAGTTCCCAAAAAGCTTTAGCTTGTCCTCCAGGTATTTCCCTTTTAATTTTAAGTCCAAAAGCTTTAGATCGAATTAATAATCATAATGTTCAATGCTTATATTTAAACTTAAAATTAGCATTAGATAATGCCACGCGGGGTCAAACACCATTTACTCCAGCCGTGGGTATTTTAAGACAAATAAATAAACGCTTAAACCAAATAGATGTGGCCGGTGGCGAAGCCACGGAAATTGCGAAAGTACGGGATTTAGCTCTTTATTTTCGGGAAAATATTAAGGATTTACCTTTAGAAAATATTTCGGAATCATATTCTAATGCGGTCACAGCTTTAAAACCGCAACGGGAAAATGCTTATGAAATATTTACTAAATTAAAAGATGAATATCATATTTGGATTTGTCCCAATGGGGGCGAAATGAAAGATAAAGTCTTTCGAGTAGGTCATATTGGGGCCTTAACAACTGCAGATTATGATCGCTTAATCGCGGCTTTAAAAGATTTAAAGGAAAAAGGAATATTATAAAAATGAAGACGGTTATTACATATGGAACATTTGATTTATTACATCGCGGTCATATTCGGTTATTAGAACGAGCTAAAAAATTAGGTGATTATTTAATCGTAGGTGTTACCTCGGATGATTACGATCGCACGCGGGGAAAAATAAATGTCAGTGAATCTTTAGAAGAAAGAATTGCCGCGATAGAAGCCACGCATTTGGCGGATAAAATAATTATTGAAGAATATGAAGGCCAAAAAATAGATGATATTAAAAGATATAATGTCGATATCTTTGCCATTGGTTCCGATTGGGTAGGTAAGTTTGATTATTTAAAAGATTATTGTGAAGTCATTTATTTGGAACGAACCAAAGGAATATCCAGTTCCCAAATTCGCACGGCCAATCGAAATACGAAGATGGGAATAGTTGGTAATACGCCAGATTTTTTAGCTAAATTCCAAAGCGAAGATATTTTTGTCAATGGTATTGAAATCATCGGAATTTGTACAACTAATATTGCTAATATGAATGATACAATTAAAAATCTCCCCGTTGTAACTACCGATTATGCTGAATTATTAAAACATGTTGATGCCGTTTATCTTTATTTAGATGACATCGATAATTATAGTTATGTTAAAAAAGCTTTAGAAAACCATAAGCATGTGTTATGTGAGTCTCCCATTGCTTTAAAAGCCGAAGAATGCACAGAATTATTTGCTTTAGCTAAAAAAAATAATTGTGTTTTAGTTGATGGCATTAGAACTGCATATTCTACCGCTTATTCCAGATTATTATTACTTTTAAAAAGTGGTAAAATTGGAGATATTTTAGATGTTAGTGTCACTTGTACTAGTATGAAAAAATGTTTAAGAAATAAAACTTTCTTTGATTGGGGTCCCAATGCTTTACTTCCAGTTTTCCAAATATTAGGTACTAATTATCAAACAAAACAATTTATTGTTAAATTTAGTGATGAACAAAAAGAAATTGATACTTATACCAAAGTTAATTTATTATATGATAAAGCTTCTGCGACTATTAAAGTAGCTAAAGGGGCTAAATCCGAAGGTAGTTTAGTTATTACCGGTACAAAAGGTTATATTTATGTCCCATCTCCTTGGTGGAAAATGGATTATTTTGAAGTAAGATATGAAAACCAAGAAGAAAATAAACGTTATTTTTATCAATTAGATGGTGAAGGAATCCGTTATGAACTCGTGACCTTTTCCCAAATTATAGAACAAAGAAAAGATAATTATTATATAACTCCTGAAATAAGTTTTGCTTTTTGTCAAATGATGGAAGATTTTATTCAAAAAAAAGATATGATTGATATTTCTTAATTTAAAAATGAATAGTCCTTAATAAAGGATTATTTTTTCTTTTGACGTCAAGTAAATAAAAAAGTTCTGGAAATCCTTTACAATATATATATATATATATAATAAAAGGGAAAGTAGGACGATTATATGAATGATAAAAAGCAAAAAATAATTCTTTCCCTAGTAGCAATTGTTACTTTATCCTTAGTTGTAGTTGGTGCTACTTACGCCTTCTTTGCTTCTCAAAACACTGGTAAAAAAGATGTTAATATTAATGCCGA
>CANQZX010000079.1 GCA_947628445.1 uncultured Bacilli bacterium | reverse complement strand
CGTGTATTGGACTTTCACCAACTAGATATATGCCATGCACGGCACACACAAAAAATTTCGTTTTTTTAGGACGAAACTTTTTTCTTGGGTCCCTTTTCTTTGCGATACTGAATATGGTAAGCAATAATTAATTGTAAACGGTATGGTAAAAACCGAATAAAAAATAATCCTAGTTTCATCGTTAAGGTAGGCACAATAAGCATTTTATTTTGATATAATTTCTTTATCGCATATTTAGCCACATAATCCGGACTAATTCCTTTTAGGGCAAAACGCCCCTTGGCCACTTTGTTAAAGTTGGTATCCACGGGTCCGGGACATAAAGCACTAATATGGACATTACTTTTTTTAACCCGTAATTCTTCGTTAATCGCCATCGTAAGTTTCGTAACATAGTTTTTGGTCGCATAATAAGTACTTAAACGAGGTCCCGCCATAAAACCAGCACTACTACAAACATTTAAGATATAACCATGGTCTTTTTTAATAAAATCTTGAACAAATAATTTCGTTAAAATATGATAACTTTTCACATTTAAATCGATCATTTCAAGTTCCCGGTTTAAATCCGTTTGGCTAAACTCCCCAAATAAACCAAAACCGGCATTATTGATAACTAAATCAAGATTTTCTTTTTTTACTTGGTCGTATAATTTATAAACATCGGCTTCTTGGGTTAAATCGAAAGCCATTATTTTAACCTTCGTTTTTATGCCTCTAGCAACGGTCCTAAGTTTATCTTCGCTTCGGCTCGTTAAAATTAAATCATAACCTAAAGTGGCAAGATGGTTGGCTAATGACAATCCTATTCCACTGGAAGCCCCGGTAATTAAGGCCTTCATCGTAATTCACTACCATCTAAAATACTTAAAATATTCGGTAGAAAATCTTTTTTCCGGGAAACTTTTTTGGCTAAGAAAGTTCCTTCCCTAACCTCTTTTAAACCAAAGGCATCTTTAATTAATTCCGCGGCACTATCATTATAAAGCACATAAGAGCCCTTTTTAATAACATCGGTAACAAATAAAGCCACTGCTTTAAACCGATCGGTCATATTATTTAATTCTGTAACAAATTCTTCCATATTATTTTTGATATAATCAAAATCCATGGTTATAACTTGACCGATACCAATGACTTCATCATTAACATTATAAGTTTTAAAGTCATTTTTAATAACATCGGCGACACTCATATTGGCAATTGAGGAAGCCGCTTTTAACATTTCAATCCCATAACTTTCCAAATCAACTTTGGCTAAAGAAGAAAGTTTAACCGCAGCAAAACGATCATCTTCCGTCGTCGTTGGTCCAGTTAAAAGGAGCGTATCGGAAAGAATAGCCGAAAGTAAAATCCCCGCGATGGCTTTAGGAATAGTTACTTTATTTTCTAAAAACATTTCGTAAACCATTGTTGCTGTACAACCCACGGGCCGACTCCGAAAATTGATTGGAATATTGGTACCAATGGCTCCCAAATTATGATGATCAATGATTTCCACGATATCGGCTTCTTCAATACCATCTACCGATTGGGCAAAATTATTGTGATCGACTAAAATAACTTTTTGTTTTTCGTAAGTATTTGGTCCGGTTAACCGAATTAAGCCCAAACATTCTCCTTTATTATTAACAACCGGGTAATTGGTATGATTAACTTGGTGAGTCATATGTTTAAACTCAATATAACTATCTTCATTATTCACTGTCACTGGATCATGATTAGTATTAATACTTTTAATGTAATTAGCCAGCAAGATTCGATTCGAAATCAAATAAGAACCCAAAGCCGTTTCAATAATATTAATTTTATTTTTCTTAGCTTTCGCTAGCAATTCTTTATTAATTGTACTATTAAAAGGTAAAATAATTAATTTTACTTTGGAATCAATAGCATAATCTAAGATTCGATAACGATCCCCAACTATTAAAATATCATCACTATTTAACTGAACCGCATCGAAAAAATCCTTTGATTGCATACCGGCCACCAAAATATTACCTTTAATAACCTCATCATATTGGGTAATAATTTTGGCTTCTAGTGTTGCTACAATATTCGCAAAAGTCGTATTTATTTTTTCTTTATCCCCATTAATTAAAAATTTGGCTATTTCTTTTAGCGTTACATAACCCGTTAATTTACGATTATCGTCGATTAAAGGAATCGCTGTAATATTTCTTTTTTGCATTAACTTAAAGGCCTCGTCAATCGATGCATATTCATTAATAAAGGCCTTTTTATCATACTTAATTTTCTTAATCCGGACCCGAACATCATTTAAATAACTAGGTGCATCTACTTTAAAATAATCTAAAACAAATTTCGTTTCATTATTTAAATCTCCTAATACTTTAGGAACACATTTTTCCCCTATTTCATTTTTTAAATATGCTAAAGCAATACTGGAACATACACTATCCGTATCAGGATTTTTATGACCAAAAATATAAGTTGTCATTTTTGCCACCTCTTCTATATATTTACCATACCACAAACTTGACACTTTTAAAACTTATTTAACACTTTTTGAAATTTATTTGACAAAAAAAGCAAGTTTTTGAACTTGCCTATTTGCCCATCTTGCTATTAATTTCGTTGGTGTTTTTCCAAATCATGATCTTAATTAGTAAGCTTTCAAAACATAACCGTAAGAAAACATTTCCTAATACTAAAGTTAAAAGAAAACCAAAGAAATTAGAAGCAATCATGCCAAAAGAAACCAAAGTGATAAATAATGCTAAAACAATGTAGCAAATTTTAAGTAAATCTTCGATTAACATTGTTTTAAATTTTAAGAATCCCTTTAACCAAGCCAAGAACTTATTATTTACTTTTTTATTATCTTTTACAAATAAAAAGTAAGTAACAATTCCTCCAATAATGGCAATAATAATTGCGGCAACAGTCCAAATTGCTATACCTGCAGCTTGGTTAACACTTTGTTCTACTTCAAATGGTAATTCGTAAGACATATTAGTAAACTCCTTTCTCCTAAATTATACAATTAGAATCTTGTTTTTACAATTAAAATACTTTTTTCTGTTAATTTTTTATAACTTTAACCGATAAGGACTATCTTTACTGCCATTACCACTGGCAAGTTTAGTAGATGCATTGAGATAAAAAACAGGTCGAACACCGTAAGAATCAACGGCAACCGGACCATGGCTAGCTACAAAACCGGCAGCATTTATAACAAAACCATGAACATTATCAGCATCAGTTCTTTGAGTAATTGTCCACTCCCAAAGTCCCATATATGACCAATTTTCATTTATAGCATCGCCATAATCTGTTCCATCTAAGCCACTATATGTTCCTTGAGGAATTCCATTACTATCTAAACTTTCTGAACTATAAGTATGACTCCCATTAAGCGGTTTTTTATTCCAATTGTTGGGACCAGCTGCATATAAATAATCAGATACATACTCAAGTCCAAT
>CANQZX010000078.1 GCA_947628445.1 uncultured Bacilli bacterium | reverse complement strand
GTGGGACTCGAACCCACACGATATTGCTACCACTGGATTTTGAGTCCAGCGCGTCTACCAATTCCGCCACACAAGCAGGTACAATTAATTATAACACATATTTTTAATTTTATTATACCTTTTATCTTATTTTTTAAATACTTACAATTCTTTATAATTCGAACTAAACAAATCCGTTTCTTGGGTTTCCTCTTCTTTTTGGAGTAAATCCAAAGTTGGGAGATCATCCAAACTATTTAACCCAAAATAATCTAAAAATAATGGTGTTGTTCGATAAAGATTGGGTTTCCCTGGCAAACTACTTTTGCCACTTACTTTAATTAAATCTTTGGCCACCAGTTTACGGATCATATTAACCGAAGCAATACCCCTAAGTTCGTCAACCTCGGCTCGAGTTATGGGTTGATTATAAGCAATAATTGCCAAAGTTTCTAAAGCCGCTTGACTTAAAATATTACTTTTATGCGTTACCATTAATTTTTGATAAAATTCTTTATGTTCCTTTTTCGTCGTCATTTTAAAAGAACCGCCAAGTAAACTAATTCGAATTCCATGACTTTCTTTACTATATTCATCTTGTAATTCCTTTAATAATCTTTGAACCTCGTCCTTTTTTAACGCTAAAACTTCCCCGATTTCTTCTAAAGTTATGCCTTCATCACCAACGACAAATAAAAGTCCTTCTAATATTGCTTTTTTATTCATGTTTCACCTTCTCAATTAATATATCCGCAAAGTTCTTCGGTTGTTTTAAAACAATTTCTTGATTTTTACACATATTCAAAATAGCTAAAAAGGTCGCCACGACTACCTCTTTGGAATAATCTTCAAAAAAATCCCAAAATTTGGCCTTTTGCCAATGATCTAAAAAGTCCCGAACATAAGTAGTTCGCTCTTCAACACTAATTTCCCGATGCATAATTTTAGTATTTAAGGGCTTTTGATACGTCAATCTTTTTTGCAATTCTAATAAGATATTTGCTAAAATGTCAGGATCTTGGCGTTCAAAAGAATCTTGTTCTTCATCCATATATTCCCGAATGGATTCCGGTACCTTCGTATAATACTCGCTTCTATTTTCTTCCAACTCTTTGAATAAAGTGGTGACGTTTTTATACCGTTCGTATTCTAATAATTTATTTTTTAAATCTTCTTCACTATTAATCGTATATGTACTATCTTCATCAGTTTCATTATCTAAATTAAGTAAAACCCGACTTTTTAAATGAATTAATTCCGCGGCCATTACTAAATATTCACTAGCGTTATCTAAATCATTTTTATCTAAGGAATTAATAAATTCTAAATACTGATCAATAATATAAGTTGTATCAATTTCATAGATATCCATTTTGGCTGTCCGAACTAAATGGAGTAATAAATCTAATGGTCCTTCAAAATCATTTATCTGTAAATTCATTTTTTCACCCTAACTACAAGTATAATTTCTTCCTTCCATTTCAAATTTGACTACATTGGCTTTGGTATCTTGACTATAGAATCTTATATCATCTAAACTTCTTATATTTGCCTTAGTTAAATCAATAGTAACGGAATAAATAAAGCCCGTATCACTACTACTAAATGTGGAACTAACGCCATTTACTAAATTATAATTCGTTGATTTTGTTTGAAAACTAGCTAAATCGCTTTGATAATTAGTTGCATTAATATCGCCCCGAACAATTTCCCGAATCGTATTTAAATTATCATTATTAAAGGTATAAGTAAGCGTACTATTATCTTTCGTACAAGTTAAAGTCGCAATACCATCTTCCGTTTTGGTTAATGTAAACTCAGGATAAGTACTTTCCTCTAACTTATCTAAATAAAAATAACTAATACTCGTACTATTAACCGGATAACTATAACTTTTTGTTTCATTACGATCAAAAGAATCTTCGGCAATTTTCAAGCGTTTAACTAAAGAATCACCTTTACCTTCACTTTGATAAATACTTAAAAAATAATTTTGATTCCGTAAATCAACAACCGAATCTTTTTTATTCGTCAAACTAAAAGTTAACGTGTTATTGGCCAAATTGAAACTATCCATCACAAAATCATCGGTTTCAATTTTTAAATCGGCAGCATAAGGATATTTTACCCGTTCTTCAACTTCAACTTGTTCTTCCTCATCGGGGGTATTATCTCCGGATTGATTTACAAGGGGAATGCTTGGTTTATTTTTATTTTTGTATTGTTGATACATATCACTTAAATCCGGTAAAAAATAAACTAAACCAATAAAAAGAGCAAAAAGTAAAGCTACCCAAAGAAGACCACCTTTTTTTTCTTTAATGGTAAATAAAACGGTCGGTGTTAATTCTTCATCTTTAATAACAACTTGGTCTTTCTTTTTCCGCATGACTTCATCCCCAATCATTCTCTATAGCAATTATACTATAATTCTATGTTTTGCTCAAGATAAAAAAAGTTCTAGCAACCTTCGCTAGAACAAACACCATTATCGATTTTTTGGTACATATTTTTAAAGATATTAATTAATTCTTTTTGTTCCGTTTTAGTTAAAGGAACATAAGGATCTTCTTGAGATTCCACCGTTCCAACATGGATATCTTTAAGGGTCCCGTCTGCAACAGCAACAACCGTTGGAGCATACAATCTTTTTACTCCTGTAGCATATTCCTTACCTTTTTCATCTGTTACTTTAAAATCACTAAGTTCTTGGTCTAAAAATTTTAAAATTTCATAATAGGCATCAGTACCTTTTTGATCAACAACGGCTTTTTTATTTTCCACTTTGTAAGAATCCCGAATATCTAAAATATTAACATAATAGATTTTTTCCACATGATTTTCTTGCGCCATTTCTAAAAGGGGTCCAACCGTATTTCGGCACCAAGGACAAGTTGGCCAACCAAAATAAATTAAAGCCGTTTCTTTTTTCATAATATCCACAATTTCGGCATCACTTTTATAGACAATGGGATTATCTTCAATTAAATCTAGATTTAAATAATCCTTCCCAGCACTCGTTTTTTGGCCATTATAACTTTCATATTCTTGCACAAATTTTAAAGCATCTGCACTGGGTTTAGCATTTTTCTCTCTATTTAGATAAAAATACAAACCACATCCCCCGGCAATTAAAAGAACAAGACATATAACAATTATTATAATTTTTTTATTTTTTTCCATTTCCAATCCACCCATTTAAATAATAGCATAAAAAAAAGAGGCAAACAAGTTATTTTCACAAAACTATTGCCAAAAGATTAATTTTTTGTTATGATAATTTTGCTGATGGCGATGTAGCTCAGTTGGCTAGAGCATCCGGTTCATACCCGGCAGGTCGAGAGTTCGAATCTCCCCGTCGCTACCAATAAAAAACAAAACTCGGATTTTAAAAATTCGAGTTTTTTATATTTAATTTTAAATCTTAGTTCAATTTTTTCAAATAAAGATAATTAACAATAAAATGAATGAACTTGATAATTAAAAAGTCAAGTGCAACTTTTGGAATAATCAATAATAAGTAATAATGCGATTTATGCCGAGAAAACTT
>CANQZX010000077.1 GCA_947628445.1 uncultured Bacilli bacterium | reverse complement strand
GATTTATATTAAAATTTTCATTTTAATATCTTTTTCACTCAATGCTACTTGTTTTCCATAAAACTTTTCACACTATCAAATAAAAAACTCATAAACTTAAGTTAAGGACGAGTTTACCCCGCGGTACCACCTTAGTTTATGAATTATTCATACACTTAATCTGATAAGGGATTTATCCCGTGTTACTGGCGAAATGAAATTCATCTTTAACAAGTTTTAAACACTCCCACCATTTGTGTTTTTCGCTTTAAAAACTTTAGTTAAACCTACTTAGTTCCGCTTTGGCGTAACATCCATTTTATTTTAACAACTTTTTATAAATTATGCAAGGAAAATCATTTTAATTCCGGCAAGTCAATTTCTTCTTCATCACTAGTTTTATTTTTCCCGACTGCTTCTTCTACGGGCATCGGATTTTTCTCTTTATTTTTGGATTTTAACTCTGGCATGGCCATATCCTTTTCTTGGGTTTCATGAGCAATAATTTGTTCCATTTTTTGGGCAATATCAGACGTATCATTATTTAAGGTTGTATTTTCATCTACAATCTCAATTTTTTCCGGTAAAGCTAAATGTTTTTGGAAAGGTAGCCGTAATGGTTTACTAAAGATTTTAGCCATTTTTCCTTCCGGATTTAAAGCAATAAGTTTTTTAATTAAGCCTTTTAAAATAATAAATAAGGATACTGCTAGTAAAATTAAGATTAAACCAGTTGAGCTGGAAAACATAGATTGAATCCGACCTAAGCCTGGAAGTCGAAAAGCGACGCGCCCAATAATACTTTCAAAACTAACACGGCCCGAGTCTTCAATCGGGTTATGATCCCCCTTCGTTTGGTAACTATATTTACCGAATTCATCCTTAATAACAGAAACAACCCGGTGGGTAATAATCATCCCATTAGTTTCATTACTACTAGATACAAAAGTAATAACATCGCCAATTTTAATATCTTTGGGATCATCTACTTTTAAATCGACAATAACATCATAGACATTGATATTAGGTGTCATGCTGGGACTAACAATGGTATATAAGGAAAATTCCGGTTCATAACTTGAGCCTTTAAGTTCGTATATTTTTGTTGCAATAAAATAATAAATTAGAAGTACCGCACAAATAGCAAGCAATACAAAAATTGTCCAACTTAAAATAGTTGAAATAAGTTTAATTATTTCTTTATAATTAGTTGAAGTGCTTTTTGTATCCACTTTACCCCACTTCCCTATTATGAATATATTATAACCAATTTAAATAAAAATAGCAACTTAATCTACAAATAAATCATCCATTAAATTTTTGATTTTTTGGGCTTGTTTTTTAGTCGCTTCCGGATTTATTTTAATATCAATAATATCCCCTTCTTGCGCCTTAGGAACAAGCTTTTTCGGTATATTAACCATTTCGCCACTGGCTAATTCTACCACTAAATAATCGCCTTCTAGTTTATCAACTGTTACTTGCATCATTTGCCTCCTTTGCTAGTGTTACCTCAAGATTCTTACCATCGGAACTTATAATAATATTACCATTTTGATCCGTCCGATAAACGGTTGCCCCAATATCTTCGTATTTTTTGATGGTTTCGCTACTGGGATGATTATATTGGTTATTAGCCCCTACCGAAATAACGGCATATTGGGGTTTAACTTGAGTCACAAAATCATCACTACTTGAACTATCACTACCATGATGCCCTACTTTAATTACATCGGCCTTTACATCTTCAAGTTTAGCCTCAACCATCGTCTCAGCATCGCCCATGAATAAAAAGGATGTATCCCCATAAACAATTTTAACAATGGCCGAATTATTATTTAAATTCTTATATTTTTGGTCGGGGCCTAAAAAATAAACCTGCAAACCTTTTTCATCTAAAATCTTTTTTCCTTTTTCGGCCACATGAATAACTTGATTTTGTTCTTTAATTGTCGTAAGTAAATTTTCATATGTTTTGGTATTACTGCCTACTTTAGGTAAATAAATATCGCCCGTTTTAAATGAAGCAATAATATCGGCTAAGCCACCAATATGATCGGTATGGGGATGCGTACCTACTACATAATCAATTTTAGTAATAGCTAATTCTGTTAGATAATCGCTTACAACATCCGCATACCTTTTTTCCCCCGCATCAATTAACATTGTTTGGCTATTGGGTAGTTCAATAAAAATACTATCGCCCTGCCCTACATCTAAAAAATGAACCTTTAATTCCGTGCTTGGAACAAAACTATCCTTAACAATTGGTGTTTCACTAAAGGTACAACTAGTTAAAAGAAAAACTAAAAGAATAGTTATAAATACTTTTAAATGCTTCATTTTCTACTCCCATTATGTACTAATATTGTAATAAAAATTAACTCAAAAGTCCATCTATATTGACAGTTATTCTAAAAATCTATATACTAAAAGTGCATACATTAATTAATGTATGTACTAATGATACGGGTTTGCATTTATTGCAAACTCTTTTTTAATATCCCCTATTAACTACCGTTACAAGTAATGTAATAACGAATACTGTTAAAATAAGAGTCGCCATTTTTCACCTCCTTATATTATAAAATATCAGCATATTCCTTTGCCGCTTTAAGTTTAGCTAAAGTTGTATAATGCGTACTGCGTGCTTTCAATGAACTTAAATTATTTAAAGGAATACTTGGTTGCAATTCATGAATCTTGCCAAGGAATATCCGATATTTTTTTTGATTACCAATTTGGACTTCTTTCAAATGTTCGATTTTAGCCCAATATTTTATACTGGATTCTGGAGTTCCAACATATAATGCCCAATATTTTAAATACTTTATTTTATTAGCATCAATTTTAACAAATTCCCAATAATTATGTTTTTTAATAAAATCTACACCACTTATTTGACTAGGACATACTATTAAATCAAAATTATCGTCTTCTTGATTTTTCATTTCCTTAGTATATTCTTCCATCACTTGAGGAACTTTATCTAACATATCTTCTATAGCCAAACTAATTAATGTATTTTTAGTTACTTTACCATTAGAATATGGTGCTAGTAAATTAACGGCATTATCTAACCGGTCAATTTGATTTTGGGTTAAATATAATGCTACTTGCTTCTTATTTAACTCTTCCTTTGTTAGCAACAAGCCCTTCATGTTTTGAACTAGTTTACTCATAACTATCACCTAGTCAAATTATAAATCTAGCCCTCATAAATGTCAATAGTATATTTTCGAATATTATACTCTGAAATATACAAATTATATTTTTCTGCTACATTATTTATTAAAATAAAATTACCTTTAAATTATGGTTTATATTCTTCTATATAATAATTTACCATCAATAATTAATTTGATTATAGCACGTTTTAAACTAAACTAAATATAGTTCTGATAATTCACTTAATAAAGCTTAATGCATAACTTATATTAGGTGATTATAATGGACGAAAGAGCTACAAAAAAGATAGTAATTGATGCTGGGCATGGAGGTATCGGTTAAATCCAAAAATAGAAGAAATGACTATTTTGGTAAGTAAATACAAG
>CANQZX010000076.1 GCA_947628445.1 uncultured Bacilli bacterium | reverse complement strand
TTAAAACAATGAGAATTAACTCATTGCTTTTAAGAATGGTTTGACATTTTTATGTAAAAAATCTGTGAATAGTAACGGGGTTGGCTTTTTTACTTTGTAAATTACACTAGATTTTGTAAATTAAATCGATAATGACCGACAATTGTTTTTTTCGTTAAAGCATTTTCTTCATACTTTAAGCCGCCATGATGAATAATATAGGATTTACCATCTTTCGTCCTTTTATTGCTAATGATGGCAATGTGATCCGCATATACGACAATATCGCCGGCTTGCCATTTTTCAATTTCACTAGAATCCGTACTCCACTTTTCCGCATATTTATCTAAAAATACTTTAATATTTTTTACTCTTCGAAAATCAATATTAGGATCGATTTTTTCAATAGCATAATCGGCTTGATGATTTTTAATATCATTATCCATCATGCTTTTTAAATCATAACCGGCACTTTTTAAAGCATACCAAATAACATCCGTACAAACATAGTAACCATCGGTGGGATAACCCCCAGCATAATATTTACTTTTATATTTGGGCTTTTGGCTCACAAACTCCCGAGCCCCATTTAAAATATCGGTATAATCATCTGTGCCATCTTGATCTTGATCATTTTCACTTAAAATAGTTTTAATACCAAAATCATCATTCGTATAAGTTTTAAACTTAATAACATCGGCATGATAAAAAGCAATAATGGCTAAAAAAATAATTAAAAATAAGACAATTAAATGACCCCATTTTAAAATAATTTGCATTTGTTTTCACCCTATTTTTAGTTTAGCATAGGGACTTTTTAACATCAAGTAACAAACGCATAAAAATGATGTACTAACATATATTTAACTGGAGGACAAGCACATGGGATTAAATGATCGAGAAGTAAATGAAAGTCGCAAAAAATATGGTTCAAATAATGTTACTGAACAAAAGAGAAATACTTTTTGGCAATTACTTTTAGAATCTTTTGGCGATCCAATTATTAAAATTTTACTTATTGCTTTAGCCATTAAAATTGTTTTAATGTTTCAAAGTTTTGATTGGTACGAAACTATTGGAATTTTAATTGCCATTTTTTTGGCTTCGTTTATCTCTTCACTTTCAGAATATGGTTCGGAACAGGCCTTTAATCGGTTGCAAGCGGAATCCGCGAAAATCAAATGCAAAGTTTATCGGAATAATCTTTTAGAAGAATTGCCCATTGGCGAAATTGTTGTGGGGGATGTGGTTGCTCTTACCAGTGGTGATAAAATTCCCGCGGATGGATTAATTATTGATGGCTCGTTAAGTGTCGATGAATCCGCCTTAAACGGGGAAACAAAAGAAGCCAAAAAAACGAAAGTAAGCGGGACTCCGACCAACCAAAATAAAGTGTTTCGCGGTTCGGTAGTTTATGCCGGTCAGGCCTTAATGCGGGTAACTATGGTCGGTGATAAAACTATTTATGGTGCCATAACCAAAGAATTACAAGAAAAAGTGCCAGATAGTCCTTTAAAAATTAAACTCCGCGGTCTGGCCCAAACTATTAGTAAAATTGGGTATGTTGGAGCCATTCTTGCTTCCCTATCCTATCTTTTTTCCGTTATTGTGATTGATAACAATTTTGATCCCACTTTAATCAAAGAAACTATTACGAACTTGCCGCTTATTTTTAATCATTTAATCTATGCTTTAACGCTTTCCGTCACAATTATTGTAGTCGCTGTCCCCGAGGGCTTACCGATGATGATTACCTTAGTTTTATCCAGCAATATGAAAAAAATGTTAAAAGATCATGTCTTAGTGCGAAAACTGGTAGGGATTGAAACCGCGGGTAGCTTAAACTTACTTTTAACGGATAAAACTGGAACGCTTACCAAAGGTGTTTTAAAGGTGGCTTACTTTTATTCTTATAATGGGCAAAAGTTTAAAAAAGCCGCGGAACTTAAAACAACCCACCCTATCTTTTACGAAGCCACCTATAAAGCATGTTTTTATAATAATGAGGCTAAGTGGAGTAAAGGTCAACTAATCGGAGGTAATTCAACCGATCGAGCAATTTTAGAGTTTATTGGGGAAGATGCCAAAATAAAAGTCAAAATTATGCAGCAAGAACTTTTTGATAGTAATAAAAAGTATAGTTCTCTAATGCTTCAAGATGGCACCTTTTTAATTAAAGGTGCCGCCGAAAAAATCTTAGATGAGTGTCAAAGTTATTTGGATTTAGATGGGACAATTAAACATACTTTTAACAAAACTTTAATTAAAAAACAAATTAATCGACTTACCCAGGCCGCATCGCGCGTCATTGTTTTCGCCACGGGTCAAGAAAGACATAATTTAACCTTTTTAGGGCTTGCCGAAATCAAGGATGAAATTAGAGCCGAAGCCCGGCCAGCCCTGAAAACAATTAGTGAAGCTGGAATCCACACCATCATGATTACCGGAGATGCCAAAGATACGGCTTTAGCCATTGCCAAGGAAATTGGCTTATCCCAAAAAGGAACAGAAAAAGTCTTAGATAGTAATGAATTTAATAAATTAAGTGATGAAGATTTAAAGAAAATGCTTTTTAACATAATTGTTATTGCTCGGGCCCTACCCCAAGATAAAAGTCGGCTGGTCCGTCTAGCCGAAGAGTTGGATTTAGTGGTTGGAATGACCGGGGATGGTGTCAATGATGCTCCCGCTTTAAAAAAAGCCAATGTTGGTTTTGCCATGGGTAGTGGCACAGAGGTAGCCAAAGAAGCCAGTGATATCGTTATTTTAGATAATAATATTAATTCCATTTGCAAAGCCATTTCGTATGGCCGGACTATTTTTAAAAGCATTCGCCGGTTTATTATCTACCAATTAACGGTCAATATGTGTGCTTTAGTTTTATCCATTATTGGATCCTTTATTGGGGTGGCAACTCCAATTACGATTATTCAAATGCTCTGGCTTAATATGATTATGGATACCTTTGCCGGTCTGGCTTTCTCTTTCGAATCTCCTTTAAAAGAATACATGGCGGAGGCCCCTAAACAAAAAGAAGAACCAATTATGAATAAATATATGTATAATCAAATTATTACGACCGGTATTTATTGTGCCCTCTTATGTATCCTTTTCTTAAAACTACCTTTTTTTAAAACCATTATTCGCTTTGATAATCAAAATAAATATTTAATGACTGCCTACTTTGCCATGTTTATCTTTATGGGCATCTTCAATGCCTTTAATGCCCGAACAGAACGAATTAATATCCTAGCTAATTTAAAAACCAATTGGGTTTTTCTCCTTATTTTTGGTTTTATCTTTATCGCTCAAATCTATATTATTTATTATGGCGGAACCATCTTCCGTACCTTTGGTTTAACTTTTAAAGAACTATCCTTAACTCTTTTACTTGCCTTAACTGTTTTCCCCGTTGATATTATCCGAAAAATTATTTATAAAAAGCGAAACGCCTCGATTAAAATTTGAGGCGTTTTGTACGTTTTAAGTTGATTTTTCCTGTAAACTATAATATAATTATAATGCATTTTAAAAAAATGCGCCCATAGCTCAATTGGATTAGAGCGCTAGACTACGGATCTAGAGGTTGGGGGTTCGAATCCCTTTG
>CANQZX010000075.1 GCA_947628445.1 uncultured Bacilli bacterium | reverse complement strand
CCGAACGGTACGTACGGTGGTGTGAGAGGGAAAAGCATTCAAGAATTATTTTGAAAAGTTTTCTCTACTCGATTTTTTTGCTAAACAAAAAAAAGAGCTGAATGAAATTATTTCATTTCATTACAGCCCCTTTTTTTTATGAGGTGATTTGAATGTATACGAAGTTTTTTTATTGTAGTCCAAAAAATATTAAAGATGCGAGATACTTAATTGGGGCCCGAATTGTTTCGGAAAGGGAAAATAAATTAAGAATTGAGAATGTTTATTTGGGTGTGGCTTATACTTTGGAAGAGTTTTTGGCTAGGAGAGAGATTCTAAATATAAAAGCAAGTGCTGAATTAATAGTTACTGAATTTGAAAAAAGTAAGAAAGATAAAATAATTTATTTTCCTCATTTAAAGAAATTTGGTTTTTTTAAAGCCGAAGATAAAGTAGTTGCAAGTGTGGAAGAATTATTTAATTATATTGATAATTTTTATCAAGAGGAAAATAGTTTAAAAAGAGAAAAAAGTATTTAATTAAAGAAATAAACATATAGTTTAAGGGGAGGGACATGCTATGGAAGAAAAATTAACCTTTGGCAGTCAAGAGTTTCGCATGATTGATCGTGCATCCGTGGCTATCAGTGGGATTAGTAAAATAATTAGTTTTGACGATGAAGAGTTTTTATTAGAATCAAATATGGGTAATATCCATCTTAAAGGAGAAAACTTAGAATTATTAAAACTAGATACTAATGATGGTAATGTTAAAATAAAAGGTAAAATAAATAGTTTTACTTATTTAGATGGTCATGAAAAATTAAAAGAAGATTCTTTTATAACTAAGTTATTTAAATAATGGATAGTTTTCTTCAATTAAAATCTTTGGGCTTTTCCCTTTTTTATGGTTGGGCGTTTTTCTATTTAGCCAAAGGTAATTTAATATTAACTAATAATTTAAAAATAATTGGCAAATATTTAATTACTTTAATTTTTGTTATTGATATTGCATTACTTTATTTGTATTTAATGTTTCAAATTAACCAAGGTATTTTTCATATTTATTTTTTCTTTATGTTTGCTTTAGGTTATTTTGGAGCCCTTATGCTTCATCCTAAAATAGTAAAATTATGTCAAATTTGGCAAAATAAAAGAAAATAAATTGTTTTCTTTTATTTTTTTTGCTACTATTAGTCAAAGGGTGATAATTGTGAAAAAGACTAGAAAGGAAAAGAAGCGGTTAATTATTATTAGCGTAATGATCTTAGGTTTAATTGTTTCTTTAATCTCGTCTGTTTCACAAGATTGGACCGAAATACTTGCCAATAAAAAAGAAATAAATGAACTAACCAGTAATTATAAAAAATTATTGAGTGAAGAAGAAAAATTAAAAAGTGAAGTCGTGAAATTACAAGATAACGACTATGTTGCTCGTTATGCCAAAGAAAAATATTTTTATTCTTCAGATGGGGAAACGATTATTCGGTATTAATTATTTCGTCTATTAATCCGTATTTTAAGGCATCTTGCGCGCTTAAAAAATTATCGCGTTCGGTGTCTTTTTCGATTTTTTTAAGGGGTTGGTTGGTATGATGGGCTAAAAGTTTATTGAGTTTATGTTTTAAAGTAATGATGCGTTCGGCAGCAATTTTGATATCAGTGGCCTGGCCTTGCGCCCCGCCAAGGGGTTGATGGATCATAATCTCGGCATTTGGTAGCGCACAGCGTTTGCCTTTGGTACCACCCGACAAAAGAAAAGCCGCCATGCTGGCCGCTAGACCAACGGCAATGGTTTTAACATCACTTTTTAGATAGTTCATGGTGTCATATATACTCATACCGGCAGTAATGGAACCCCCGGGACTATTAATGTATAAATAAATATCGTCATGATTTAAACTGTCTAAATATAAAAGTTCAGCAATGATAATACTGCTTAAGCGGTCATCAATTTCGCCCGTTAAAAAAATGATACGGTCTTTTAAAAGCCGGGAATATAAATCAAAAGCGTATTCCTTGTTACTTTCTTTTTCAATAATTGTTGGTAAAAACATATTTCTCACCCATTTAATATATAAGTTAAAAAGCAAAAACTTATTCAAAATTAATACTATTTTTATTCGGTTTATGATATAATTTTATATGCTAGGGGATTTGATTATGGATACTATAAAAGTTATTTTTAATGACCAAATTGAACATGTTTATCCTAGGGGAATAACCTATTATGAAATTAGTAAGGATTATCATACTGACAATCCGGTTTTAGGGGTGAAAAAAAATAATCAAGTTGTTGCCCTAAGTGAAAAGGTTAAAGAAGATTGTACCATTGAGTTTTTTGATGTGGACGATTTAATTGGCAATAAAATGTATAAGTCGGCCTTAAAATTTATTTTTGAGGTGGCTTTATATAATTTTAATAAAAATTTGGAGGTAAGTTTTGAACATAGTGTACCTAAGGGGATGTTAGGCGAAATTAAGGGCGATTACATTTTAAACGAAAATGATATTAACCAAATAAAAGGTGAAATGGCTAAAATTATCGCGGCTGATTTACCTTTTGAAAGATTAAATGTTAGACCCGAAGAAGCCATAAAATATTATAATAAAATTGGGCAAACGGAAAAGGCCGAGAATATTCAAAATATTAATGATCGGGCCATAAGTTTATATAAACTCGCAGATCATTTAAATTATTTTTATTCTTTAATGCCTTATTCGACAAAAGTTATCACGACCTATGATTTAATATATTTAGGGGATAATCAAATAATCTTTTTATTTCCTAAGGTTGGTGATAAAGGTAAAATCTTGGAATATGTAAAACATCCTAATATCTTGCTTTCCTTTGCAAAGGGGAAGGCCTGGTTAAAATCATTACGAATGCCTTATGTAACCGATTTAAATAAAACGGTGGCAAATGGCACGATCAAAGATTTTATTCGCAGTAGTGAATTAATATTTAGTTTAAATATTGCTCGGGTAGCCGAAGCCATCTGTGCTAAAGAGGAAATCAAGTTTATTATGATTGCAGGGCCATCTTCCTCTGGTAAAACGACCACGACAGGGCGGCTGTCGGCTTATCTTTCGGCTTTAGGTTATAATCCGGTCAATATTAGTTTAGATGATTATTATATTGATCGCGCAGATTTACCGAAAAATGAAGATGGAATTCAAGATTTTGAAGCCCTATCGGCAGTTGATGTGGCGGGCTTTAACCGTGACATTACCAAATTATTAAATCAAGAAGAGGTCATATTACCAACTTATAATTTTATAACCGGGAAAAGAGAATATAATGGCCATAAAACTAAGATTCATGATAATACAATATTTTTAATCGAAGGACTGCATGCCTTAAATAATGAATTGATGCCCATGGTGGATAAAAAATATAAATATAAGATATATTTAAGTCCGTTTATTCCGATTAATATTGACCGACATAACTATATTTCCACTTTGGATTTGCGCTTGTTGCGGCGAATTGTTCGAGATAATCGCACGCGAGGTTATAATGTAACGGAAACAATAGATAGTTGGCAGCGGGTTCGCAACGGGGAAGAAAAATACATTTTTCCTTTTGTGAATGAAGCCGATACTATTATCAATACGGCATTGGCTTATGAGGTAGGCGTCTTAAAAGTATTTGTTGAACCCCTACTTTTAGCGGTATCAATTGATAATAAGTATTATGAAGAAGCCAGACGCTTAATTAATTTTTTGAAACAATTTTATACAATACCAGGAGAATATGTTAATGATGATTCTATTTTAAGAGAGTTTATAGGAGGGAAAAATAATGATTAAAGT
>CANQZX010000074.1 GCA_947628445.1 uncultured Bacilli bacterium | reverse complement strand
ATCAATTTAATCAACCACCTTTGCTTTATTATATCAAATTGATTGATTGCGAAAAATTTTCACTCCTTAGAGCTGATATCATAACTTTTTATTTGACATTTAGCATAAAATTATATATACTTAATGAGTAATGCCTCTTTAGCTCAGTCGGTAGAGCGCACGGCTGTTAACCGTTAGGTCGTAGGTTCGAGTCCTACAAGAGGCGCCATTTGATGATAAAGCAAATCTCAAGAAGAGGTTTGTTTTTTTATTAAAATAAGTTATAATAGACTTAGATGTTTTTTCAAGGATGGTGATTTCATTGCAAGATAAATATCACATGACGAAAGAAGATAACATCTTTTTTGCCAAACGCAAATTAATTGATAGCATTTATCAAAGTGCTAATTTAGAAGGTATCGCGGTTACTTTTGCCGAAACAGCATATTTTTTAAATAACATTAATACGGGACGATTACCCGTGGATGATTTTTATAAATTATGTGGGTTACGCGATGCTTGGAGTTTTGTTTTAAAAACTATTGATAAGCCTTTGACAACCGCATATATTAAATATATTCATGCTTTAATTTGCCAAGGCCAAGGCGTTTATCCTTTAGGAGATTATCGGGATCGTGGGGTAGGAATATCCGGGACTAATTGGCGGCCCGAAAGTCCCGAAAACTGTGATTATGATGCCGAACTAGCTGTCATTATGGCTAATCCCCATAATTTGGAACGGTGTATTGATTTATTTTGTTGGATTCAACGCAGTCAAATGTTTCTCGATGGTAATAAAAGAGTAGCTAACTTAGTAGCTAATAAAGAAATGATTCGCTGTGGTCAAGGAATTATTGCTGTACCAGTCGAAAAAATTGGTGATTATTTTGTGCGGTTAATTCATTATTATGAAACGAATGATAATACGGAATTAAAAGCGTGGATTTACGATAATTGTTTAGATGGTTTAAGTGAAGATTTAACATTTAGTGAATCACGCTTAAAAAAGTAATGAAGATTTAGAAAAAAAGTATAATGAAGTAGGGGTAGAAAATGAAGAAAAAGGAAGAAAAATTATCGATTTATAATGCCTTTTGGATTTTTATTATTGGTAGTGTTTTAGGGTGGTTTATTGAAGGCGTGTTTACCCTTATTGCCCAACATGTATTAATTAATCACTCGGCTTTAGTAATTGGTCCCTTTAATATTATTTATGGTTTTGGAGCCGTTTTACTTACGGCCTTACTTTTAAATTATAAAGATCGTTCCTTAGGGTTAATTTTCATAATAAGTTTTATTGGGGGTTCGGTCTTAGAATATATCTGCAGTTGGGGCATGGAATTATTCGTCGGCTTTACGGCTTGGGATTATAGTAACCATTTTTTAAATCTTAATGGGCGCATTTGCCTTTTATATTCTATTTACTGGGGTTTTTTAGGCATTGTTTGGATTAAATATATTTATCCTTTATTTATTAAAATTATTCATCTTTGGAGTTATGAACTTGGGCATAAAGTGGGAATTTGGTTAGCGATTTTTCTCGTTTTAGATGCCGGTATTACTATTACGGCCGTCATGCGGGCTAAAGAAAAAGAAAAACAAATACCGCCATCAAATATGTATGAAGAATTACTCGATCAAACCTTCAATCAAAAATATTTAAATAATATGTTTTGCAATAAGTGGAGCTAATATATGAAAGTATTAATTTTGACATGTAGTACGGGAGGAGGACATAATTCCTGCGCCCGTTATTTAAAAGAGGAGTTTAATGATCATGGTATTCCTTGTGATTACCAGGATTATTTTGATATTGTGGGCAAAAAAGCCTCGCAAATTGCCGAAAAAATTTATTTGGATACCACTAAAAACAATGGCTTAATTTTTAAAGGGGTTTATCGTTTAGGCGAATTATATGATAAAACCCCAATGCCCAGTCCCGTATATGGTTTAAACAAATTAATTAAAGAAAAACTTTATAAGTTTATTTGTGATAATGGTTATGATTTAATTATTGGCACCCATCTTTTTCCGTGTATTGCCCTAACAGCCATAAAAAAAGAACACGATATCAAGTTTGTTAATGTGGCTACTGATTATGAATGTATTCCGTTTTGGAGTGAAACTAATCCCGATGTTTTTGTTATTCCGGCTGCCGAATTAAAGGAACGCTTTATTGCTAAAGGGGTAAAACCGGATTGTTTATTTCCTTTTGGGATTCCAGTAGCCAGTCGCTTTTTTCAAAAGGCCAAGCAATTAGCCATCCCGGCTAAAAGCATTTTACTTACCTCAGGCAGTATGGGCTTTGGCAAAATGGTGGAACTAACGAAAGCAATCCTTAATCAAATTCCCGAATATACGCTTATTGTTATCTGTGGTAATAATAGGAAGTTGCAAGCAGAATTAACCAAAATAAAAGATCCTAATTTAAAAGTTTTAGGTTTTGTTAATAATATTAACGATTATATTAAAAGTTGTGAAATTGTTATGACCAAGCCTGGCGGCTTAACGACAACTGAGGTCGCGGGCATGCGTAAACCCTTAATTCATGTGATGCCGATACCCGGTGTTGAAAATTATAATGCGGCTTTTTTTGCGGATCATAAAATGGCCCTTCGCGCGGAAAATGTTAATGATGCCATCAAATGTGCCAAAGAGTTAATTCAAGATAAAGCTTTGCAACAAGAAATGGTAGCCAATCAAGCTAAATATATTAATAATTATGCGGCTTATGAATTAGTTGAATATTTAATTAAGAATTATTAATGTCAAAATACTGTCTAAAAAGACGAGTATTTTTTTTATTTTAGAAAAAAATTGTTATAATAAAAGCAGGTGATGACAATGGATGAAAATAGTATGCTAACCAGATATGGGGAAAATTTAACCCAAAAGGAATATATTACGGATCCGGCTATTGCGCGGGATGAGGAAATAAAACAAATGATTTTAATTTTATTAACACCCGAAAAAAGTGCGCTTTTAGTTGGTAAAGCCGGCATTGGGAAAACAGCAATTGTCGAAGGTTTAGCTTACCGGATTCAAAAAAATTTAGTGCCTGATGCCTTAAAGGGTTGGGAAATTATTAAAATTAATATTACGAGTTTAATGGGAACAACTTTAAATGATAATGCGATGGACAATCGGCTCGATCTTTTAGTTCGAGAATTAGGCAAAAAAGAAAAAACGATTCTTTTTATCGATGAAACCCATTTACTTGTTAATCGGGAAGGGGGTTTGGATTTTGCCAATATGTTAAAAGCCGGCTTAGACCGCGGAACAATTAAAATGATTGGGGCCACAACTAGTGAAGAATACGAACAATACATTTTACGCGATCGGGCATTCTTACGGCGGTTTCAAAAAATTGAGGTGGCTGAAACCGATAAACCCACTACCGTAAAAATCTTGATGGGAACGATTCCTAAATTAGAAAAACAAATTGGCGTTAAATTAGCTTATCAACCCTATGTAATAGAAAAGATCATGGCTTTTATTGTCGAAATGACGGATGAATATAAACGGGTTTACGAAATATCCAGTCGTTATCCCGATATTTGTCTTACGATTGTAGCAAATGCCTTTACTTATGCTTTATACGAAAATAATAAGATTGTACGGCTGAAACATTTTTATAAAGCTATTTGTAATGCTCGTAATATATATGAAGATGCCAAAGTTAAAGAAATTGAACGCTTTAAAACCGAATTTGCCGACATGATTGTAGCTGAAGGCGTTAATCTAGATGATATTGGTTAACCGATAATTTTTTCGGTTTTTTCTTTTTTTAAAGTTGTGTTAAACAAGATGACTGATAAATAAAAAGATGCTATAATGAAAATAGCCAAACAAAAGATAAAGGAGGA
>CANQZX010000073.1 GCA_947628445.1 uncultured Bacilli bacterium | reverse complement strand
GCACCAATTTTTTATTGCATTTACTTTTCCATTTTATTTACTTACTTTGCTAGTTGCATTTACTTTTCCAATTCACCAAAATAATCTAAATTTTATACATTTTATTATTTTTACGAGTTACATAGTAAGCGCCAAGAGCAACAACTAAACCACTACCTAAAACAATTAATGGTAATGTAACACCAGTGCTAGGTTGTTGTTCCGTTGTAACATCTTTTTCCACTGTTTCCAAACCATCAGGAGTCAAAGTAATTTTACAATCTTGAACATCTTGTGGTACAGTTACTGTAAATGTTCCGATAGTAAATGAAGCATCGCTTACACCATTTTCATCAGAACTAATAAAGCTTAAACTATTACCACTGCTTAGGCTTTCCCAACCTTCAGCAGCTGTTACTGTACCCATTTGTGAACTTTCAGGAGTTAAAGTAACAGTAGCATTAAATTGTGACATTGCTTCTGTATTTTCTGAAATCACAATCCGGCAAGTCTTGGTACAAGTACCATCATCATTAATTTTGCAGTTATCATTGCATCCTTCCAAATCAACTCTCGTAGCAAATACACTTGGTACATATAGTACTAAACCTAAAACACCAACTAGTAAAACACTTAAAAACTTTTTCACTTTCCATCTCTCCTATCTCTATTATGTCTAAATTATAACATAAAAATACAAAAAACAACATATTTTTTATAAAATAATACTAAAAAATGTCAAATTGTGTTATCATAGTAATGATAATAGGAGTAACAAATGAAGAAAATACTGATTAAAATAGATAACAATACCCTTATTTTTAAAGAACGAAAAAAAATTAATAGTGATCAAAAAAGTATTTTAAATACTAATGTTATAAGTTGTAATGAATTACTTTTTTCTGATGAATATATTATTAGTAATCCCAAAATCGTTGGTACCTTTATTGAAGAATTAGCCAAATCCAATAATATTGAAAATGTTATCATCGAAAATACCAGTCTTTATGAACTAATATGCCAAATTTTAAAATATACTCCTCATATCAAAACCATTATTTTTAAAGAAGATACACCTTTAACTTATAAAATATGTGCCTCTTTAATAAAGACAAATGTTTCGAATATTAATTGTTATAATTTGCAAGAATTTATGCTCGAAATACTCGATAAAAATCATATTTTAGTCGAATGCCGTAGTGAAATCTTATTTGAATCTAATTTTATGAAAGGTAATAATTTAGCTTCTTACTCTTCCCTTTTTTATAAAATAACTTTACATTTAGTTTTACCTTTCTCTGCCGAAGATGAAGAAGACTTTAAAACTTTCGTTCAAATAAATAAATATTTAAAATATATTCACGTTAATCATGTATCCCGTAGTGACCTAGAATTAATTGTCGATATTTTAAAGAAAAATAATAAAAAAAATATTAAAATCTTAATTAATGAAAATATTAATGATTTAGACACCATCGAATATCTAAAAAATTACAATAAACGGTATAGTAAAAGGTATAAAATAACTTTTAAAATTTGTTATAGTGATGCCTATTTAAAAGAAAATTTTATGAAGCAAACTAATACTAACATTTTAAAAATGTGTGGTTTTATTATCATTTTCATTATTGCTTTAACTTTCAGCTTTGTTTTTTACGATAACTACCACTCCATGCAAAAAGTTACAAATATTCAAAAAGATATCAAAAAAGTTATTGAAATTACCACTAATGAAGATATACTAGCTAATTTACCCCCTGTTGCCGAAAATAAAGACGAACCTGCCCCAGAAATAGTTAATGATGATATTGCGAGCCTACTCAGTATTAATCCCGATGTAGTTGGTTGGTTAACGGTTAATAACACAAATATAGATTATCCTACTGTGCAAGCTAAAGACAATAAGTTTTATTTAAAACATAATATTTATGCTGAGGAAGATAGTAATGGTTGGGTTTTCATTGATTACCGCAATAATCCTAATGAATTAAATGATAATTTAATTGTTTATGCCCATAATCGTTATTATTCTGGCGTTATGTTTGGCAATTTATCCAATACGACAAAATATAGTTGGTACAGTAAAGAAGAAAATCAAATCTTAACCTATCGCACCATCTATGGCACCTATCATTATCAAATATTTTCTATTTATAAAATTTATAAAACTAATGATTATATTGCCACTGAATTTACTGATGATAATGCCAAAAATATCTTTTTTCAAAAATTAAAAGAACGCAGTATCTATGATTTTAAAGTTGATTTAGATGCGAACGATAAAATAATTACTTTATCAACCTGTGCGGATGAAAATAATCGGATTGTTGTCCATGGGGTTTTAATAAATGAATAAGGAATGGTTCAAAACCATTCCTTATTTATTTTGACATTTATAATTTTGTTCTTCATATGTATTAATTAGTTCTTGGTAATCCATTTGAGACAACTCCTCAGTTGTCAATTTCAGAGGATTATTAATTGTTATTGTTAAGTTTTCATCATCAAAAGTAGCATTTTCTTGTTTTTCATTTTCTTTAAATCCATTATAATTATCTTTATCTTTATAAATAATTTCTTCACGATTGGTAATTTCCTGAATATTTTCATTTTTTAAAGTAATTTCAATTATTTCGTTTACTTGATAATATTCACTAGAATCATTTGTTAAAGTACAAGTAATCAAACCTACAGGCTTTTCTTTTTCATTTTCTACAGGTTCAGCAGGTTTTGCTACACTATTATTACTATTATTTTTATCGCTATTATTATTATTATTATTATTTACTCTAACTTTAATTAAAACAAGGATAACAATTAAAATTATAACTAAAATACCCACTGTAAAACTTAAAATTAATGTTTTTTTATTTTTCACTTATCCTCCTTTTAAGCAACTCGATAATAATATTTAGATTGGCATTGTTTGGTTCCACTACTACTACAACTTGATTCATTATAACCACTTGACCAGCCACTCCAAGAATGACAATAACTACCTCCACGGGATGTGCAATAACGCGATTGATATGAAGCTCCGTAATGTGCCCATCGGGTACTGTCAAAATACCACCGAGTTCCACTTTGATAACAAACACTTGCTACGCTTAAACAATCAGCTTTTGTGTTATATGGTCCGCCAGTATAGTTCTCAATTTTACTGCAAGTTGTGCCACTTAAACTACCCCCACTTGGACAATAATAATAACCTCCCGCCCAACTATTGCAATCACCATAGTATTGACCGGAATTACAGCTGCGACTATTATACCAATATTGACCAGTTATTTTTATGCCACATGTTTTACTATTACCTGCTCCATCTACTACTGTATAGTTTTTTGATCCTGTTACATTATTAACTGTACTTGTTTCTTTCTTTTCCCCATTACAGGTTGCTACCTTTGATCCTCCAGTATCCGTACATGTTATCTTTACCGGTACACCACTTTCAAACCACGTTCCTCCACCATTTTTTACTGCACTGCAATTTGGTTTTGTTTTATCTAATTTTACCTCAAAACATTCTATTGTTGATTTGGTTCGCGAATTAACACTTACCGTTTGAAAACATACTTTGCCTACATCTTCTTCCGTTACTTTTAAATTTGATGCTCCCGTAGGATCACATTTATCATCTTTCGTATAACAACTATATGTTTCATATTTACCATGTCCCCCATTTGTTACTGCGGTTGCTGTTATATCACTTTGACTCCATTTTCCACTTTCAATATTTTTACCATCGGCATTCTTTAAATCTACAGCAATGGTTGGTGCTTCGTATTTAGTCATTATTTCCTCAGAAACTATAGCTGATTTAGTTCCCCGATTATTCGTAGCATATACTTCAATGGTATATTTTGTATCGGCTACTAAATTATTAAAAATATTTTGACTAGCAGTGCTTTCTTGCCAATCGCCGCCATTTATTCGGTAGTAATATTTATGTATCTTGGCAGGTTCCGGAGTTACAGCTTCAA
>CANQZX010000072.1 GCA_947628445.1 uncultured Bacilli bacterium | reverse complement strand
CAACTACTTTTTATTTTTGCATCTTTTCTTGACACTTTTATACATTTTTCTGTGAATAGTAACGCCAACCCCTTGCATATATATATATATATATAATAAAAGGGAAGATAGGGAAAAAATATTTTTTCTTATGCCTGGATATTACATCTTATTCGATGTATAATAAAAATATAAAAAATAAAGGAGTGTTGTGACAATGAAAGAAGAAGAAAAAAATAATTTAAGAAAGGAAAATAAAAAGAAAACTTTAATCTTAGCATTAATTGCCATTGTCACTTTATCTTTAGTTGCCATTGGAGCTGCCTATGCCTTCTTTGCTAGCCAAAACACTGGTAAAAAAGATGTTAATATTAATGCGGAATCAGGTACTACCGATGTTTTATCATTTTCTTTAAATGATAAAGATGTAACATCAGATCAAGTACAAGATGAAGAAAATACCGAAAGCGATATTAGGATTACGGCTAATATGGATAACTTTAATGAAGGAAATATTAGTGTAGGTGATGGAGTAACTGGAACAGCAACTTTGATAGCCAATAATGCGACGAATAATGCTAAAGATAATTATTATGTTTATTTAAATATTGCTAAAAATGAATTAAGATATACTAATTTTAAAAATGCCGAAGGAGAAATCTTAGAAGGAAAAGAAGAAGATGACCAAATAGTAGCCCCAGACAGTACCCATACCACCAAAGTACCTGAATTAATTCTAACTGTCACTCAACCAGACGATAAAGGAGAATTAACTCAAATAGATGGTTTAGATTATAAAGAGGATGTAGATGGCAATGGTTTAAATGGTTTTGATATTACTGAAGCTACTGGTTTAATACCAATAGCTAAAAACTATGAAATAACGGCAACAGGTACTGAACCAACGGTAAAAGCCACGCAAGAATGGGAAATAAAAATAACCTTAATAAACTTAGATAGCAGTCAAAATAATAATACGGGAAAAGTATTTAGTGGAAAATTAATCTTACAAAAAGATCAAATAATCGCTAATTTAACCGATGCTTGTGGAACAACAGATACAATAGGAACATGTGTTAAAAATTTTAGCAATGCAGATTATGAATATAGTCATGTAATTTATCATAATAGTGAATCTTTAGCTAATAGCAACATTACCAATAAGGAATTAAATGCCAACGATAATAGTTATAGATATAGTGGTTCAAGTGAAACAGTTAAAAACTATGTTTGTTTAGATGGAACTGAGGCAATAGTTGGAAAATGTACAACAGATGCTGATCTATATCGAATAATAGGTTTCTTTCCAAATGATGCAGGCGAATATGAAATGAAATTAATCAAAGCTATTGCCGGAACAGTAAATGAATTAGGTGATGTTACTATCGTAGATGGTGCTTATTCTGAAGATAATTTTTATAAATGGAATTATGCTGAATCTACTAAAGTCCACAATAATATGTGGAAAGATAGTAATTTAAATAAAGTTAATTTAAATGATTATTATTTAAATTATATAATAAAGAAAGAAGAAAATCTAACTACTGCTATAACAAATCATAATTGGCAAGTCGGGGGATTTGGTACATCAGGTTATTCCGCGGATTATAATGTAAAACAAGTTTATGATAAGGAGTTGGGAGTTGAAAAATTAACTGATAAAAGCGAAAATTGTTATCCAGTGAATAATAAAGATGGTGTAAGATTATGCAATGAAAAATATGATTTAGTATACCCAGCAGAAATTGGCTTACCATACATTAGTGATTATGGATATGCGGCTTATACTGAAGCATGGAATACTAAAATGGGTATGGGAGTATATAATACTGATGCAATATTAAATAATAATTGGATGTATATTAAAAATGTAAATTTTTGGTCCATTTCTCGCAATTCTAATTCGGGTGATTTATCATGGGGAGTTTATCCACAAGGAATGGCTTATCAAGTTTATGTCTTTAATCATTCTGGTGTTCGCCCAGTCTTTTATTTAGACTCTTCAACTAAAATTGCCGGTGGTGATGGTAACCATGATAACCCATTTCGGCTTTCGTGGGTAATAGTTTAAAAAGATTAAAAAAACTTGCAAATATATATATATATATAATAAAAGGGAAAATAGGTGAGGATAATGAAACACAATTTTTCCTTTTTAAATATAATATTAATTGGTTGGTTGTTATTAAATATCATAATTATAATTTATCAAGGCAATAATCTGGAATTAAAAATTATTGTGAATGAAGAAAAACAAGATAATAACTTAATTAGTATGCTAGTAAAACAAGAGGATGGGACATATAAAGAAAGTAAAGAAAATGTTTGGAATAATGATAAATATGTTTTTAATGAAAAGTTAAGTGGCTGTGAAAATGGTAGCCAATTAAGTTTTGATGGGGAAAAGGTAAAAGTAACAGCCAATAAAAGTGATAAGTGTTATGTCTATTTTGATTATATAACTTTATGCGAATATATTAAAAAATTATATAATAAAGGTGGTGAGAATAATCTTTATTATCATAATGGTACTATAAAAATTGAAGATATTATAGTTGATGCTGAAGATTATTCATATAGATATTCCGGAGCAAGTGATAAAGTAAATAATTATGTATGTTTTGGAGGAGAATGTTCTAATGATTCTACTAATGAAAATTATGCAAATTTATATCGGATAATAGGAATATTTCCCACCGATGGTACGCAGAATACATATCAAGTGAAGATAATTAAAGCTGATTATGCAACTAAAGAAGAATTGGGAACAAATGGAGCTTATGGCGGTAGTGGTGATGTAAATCAAGGTAATACCTATTACAAGGGTGATAAAGTATCATATTATCCTAAGATAGGTTCTTATTATTGGAATAAAGAGCAAAATAATACCGGTAATGATACAAATGATTGGAATAAAAGCAATTTAAATACAATAAATTTAAATAATAATTATATAAATTTTATTTACGCAAAAGATGATGGTAAATGGGAAAATATGGTAGCAGAACATACCTGGATAACGGAAGGAAACATAATTGGTAATATTTATGGTAATGCCAAAAGTTTATACAATAATGAAATAGTTAATCCAAATGTCGGAACGGCAATACCTGATGCCGCTAAAATATATCCAGCCAAAGTAGGATTAATGTATGCCAGTGATTATGTATATGCCGCAGCCAAAACAGGATGGACATTCATTGCAACTGAATATAGCAGAGATGATATAAAAACGAATAATTGGCTATATATGGGATTGAATGAATGGACAATTACCCGACGTTCTGAGCTGAAAGACTTTGTCTTTCATTTATATAATAATGGTGGTTTAGGTAGCGGTGATACTGTTCATAAAATGCATAGTGCGGTTCGTCCTTGCCTTTATTTGAAACCGGAAGTAAAAATTATTTCTGGTTTGGGAACATATGGAAATCCATATATTTTAAACATGTGAAAATTATAACTCAAAGATATATGTGTTAAATAATGTCAAAAGATTCTTTTTTTGAGAAATGAATAAAAAAGTTTAAAGAATAATTACGCATTTTTCTAATTTTGTGGTATAATCTTTAAATGTGGGGATATGAAATGACAATTAAAAAAGAAGTTGAATTTAATCAAATTGTTAAAGATATTCTAGAAAATGATAGATTCATTGCTTTAAAATATGAACGACATCATGGTATTTCTCGGTTAGATCATTCATTACATGTAGCACGCATGACTTATTTTATGTGTCAAAAATTACATTTAAGTGATATTGCTGAAATTACAAGAGCGGCTTTATTACATGACTTTTATTTAAATAAAGAAAACGGGAATCATGCTTTTACGAATCATCCGGATTGGGCTTTAGAAAATGCCAGTAGGGAATTTGATTTAAATCTTATGCAACAAAATATTATTGTTTCGCATATGTTTCCGGTGGGTCACGCCAAACCAGATTGCAAAGAAAGTTATTTAGTTTCTTTTGCTGATAAAAGTGTGGCGGCTTATGAGATGCTAAAATATAAAGTGCCTTTAAAAATGGGGGCCTTACTTATTTTTGCAATTAACTTTTTAGTAATTCAACGCTAGTTTGTCCTCGTAACTCAGTTGAATAGAGTAATCCCCTCCTAAGGGATAAGTCATCGGTTTGAGTCCGATCGAGGACG
>CANQZX010000071.1 GCA_947628445.1 uncultured Bacilli bacterium | reverse complement strand
TACTCAACGTGAGCAGTATTAATTGTAATACCTCTTTCTCTTTCTTCTGGTGCTTTATCGATATCAGCATAATCAACGAATTCACCAAAATATTTTGTGATCGCTGCCGTTAAAGTTGTTTTACCATGGTCTACGTGACCAATTGTCCCAATATTAACGTGTTCTTTAGAACGATCAAATTTTTCTCTTGCCATAGAATTTTTCCTCCTTTTCTTATTTACTATTCTATTTTATCTAATGCTTGAATATTTTTCAAGTATTATTTTAATTAATGCTGTTTTTCTTAATGATTTCTTCAGCAATTGATTTTGGAACCTCTTCATAGTGATCTAGTTCCATGGTAAAGTTTCCTCTACCTTGGGTGTTACTCCGTAAGCTAGTGGCATAACCGAACATATCGGCTAAAGGCACCATTGCTTTAATAGATAAGGCATTACCCCGGGATTCATTACCCATTGGTTTACCTCTCCGGCTTGTTAAATCACCCATAACATTACCCATATATTCTTCGGGAACAATAACTTCCACTTTCATTATTGGTTCTAATAAGACAGGTTTACATTTATTCTTTGCTTCTTTTAAAGCCATAGAAGCCGCGATTTTAAAGGCCATTTCAGATGAATCGACATCGTGGTAAGAACCATCAAATAAGGTGGCCTTAACATCGACCATTGGATAACCGGCTAAAATACCACCAGCCATCGCTTCTTGTAAGCCCTTATCAGTAACCGGGATATATTCTCTTGGAACAACCCCACCAACAATGGCATCCACGAATTCATAACCTTTATCGGGATTTGGTTCAAAACGAACCCAAACATGACCATATTGACCACGACCACCGGATTGTTTAATATACTTACCTTCACATTCCGCCATTTGCGTTAATGTTTCACGGTAAGCAACTTGAGGTCGACCAACATTAACCTCAACACCATATTCCCGTTTCATTCTTTCGACTTGGACATCTAAGTGTAATTCACCCATCCCACTGATAACTGTTTGACCAGTTTCGGGATCCGTTTTATATTTGAAAGTTGGGTCTTCTTCCGCTAATTTTTGTAAAGCCGTTGTCATCTTTTCTTGATCAGCTTTAGATTTTGGTTCAATAGCCTCATCAATAACTGGAAGTGGGAATTCCATTCCCTTCATGATAACCGGATTCTTTTCTTCGCATAAGGTATCCGCCGTTGTTGTATATTTTAAACCAACTGCAGCCGCAATTTCCCCACAATATACTTCAGTAATTTCTTTCCGCGTATTGGCATGCATTTGTAAAATCCGACCAATTCTTTCTTTTTCTCCCTTAGTGGAGTTATAAATATAACTACCACTAGTTAGATGTCCTGAATAAACTCGGAAGAATGCCAATTTACCAACATATGGGTCAGCCGCAATTTTAAAGGCCATCGCCGTGAATGGTTCATCATCAGAAGGATGACGCCATACATCGTTACCGTTTTTATCGAAACATTCAATTGCTGGTACATCAGTTGGTGCCGGCATGTAATCGATAACGGCATCAAGGGCTAATTTGACCCCCATGTTAGATAAGGCACTACCGCACATAACAGGGAAGAATTCGGCCGCTAAAACACCTTTCCGAATCGCTTTTTTAATATCTTCGATGGCTAATTCTTCGCCTTCTAAATATTTTTCCATCAAAGCATCATCGAATTCCACGGCCTTTTCAATTAATTCCGTTCGTTTTTGTTCAACGATTTCCTTTAAATCTTCCGGAATTGGAATTTCCGTGGCATTTTCGTGTTCTTCGCCATCATAATGATAGGCCTTGCGAGTAAGTAAATCAACTACCCCATTGAATTCACTTTCCGCCCCAATTGGCCATTGAATAGGCGCATAATTAACCCCTAAACGGGATTTAATCGTTCCTAAAGTAAATTCAAAATCGGCCCCAATTTTATCCATTTTATTAGCAAAAATCATCCGTGGTACTTTATATTCTGTTGCTTGACGCCAAACCGTTTCACTTTGTGGTTCAACTCCCGCATTGGCATCAAGTAAGCAAATTGCACCATCCAAAACTCTTAATGATCTTTGCACTTCGACCGTAAAATCAACGTGTCCGGGGGTATCAATGATATTTAAACGATATCCTTTCCAATGGGCTGTTGTTGCCGCACTGGTAATGGTAATACCTCTTTCTTTTTCTTGATCCATCCAGTCCATTTGGGATTCCCCATCATGAGTTTCCCCAATTTTATGTGTTATCCCAGTATGGAATAAAACTCTTTCCGTAAATGTTGTTTTACCGGCATCGATATGGGCCATAATCCCAATATTTCTTAATTTATCTAAACTAACATCTCTTGCCATATTTTCACACTACCATCTATAATGTGCAAACGCTTTATTAGCTTCCGCCATTCTATGGGTGTCTTCGCGTTTCTTACAAGCACCACCCGTACCATTCGCGGCATCCATAATTTCATTTGCCAAATTGATGGCCATTCCCTTTCCATTTCTTAATCTTGCATAATTAACTAACCACCGTAAAGCCAAAGTTTGGGCTCTTTCATCATTTACTTCAATTGGTACTTGATAATTTGATCCCCCAACCCGACGAGATTTAACTTCTAGGGCTGGTTTAATATTTTCCATCGCATCATTGAAGACATCTAAAGCTGGTCGATTAGTTTGCTTTTCTACCATTTCAAAAGCTTCATATAAAATTCTTTGTGCTGTTCCTTTTTTTCCATCAGACATAATTTGATTAATTAATTTCGTTACGACTTTGGAATTATAAATTGGATCGGGAAGCACATTTCTTTTAACTGCTCTTCTTTTTCGCATTTATTTTTCCTCCTTAACTATTATTTCTTTGGCTTTTTAGCGCCATATTTACTACGACCTTGTTTTCTGTCTTCCACACCATGAGTATCAAGTGTACCCCGAATGATATGATAACGAACACCGATAAGGTCTTTTACTCTTCCACCTCTTACTAAAACAACGCTGTGTTCTTGTAAGTTGTGGCCTTCACCAGGAATATAAGCATCGATTTCTTTACCATTAGAAAGTCTAACCCGCGCATATTTCCGTAAAGCAGAGTTCGGTTTTTTAGGGGTCCGTGTCCCAACCTTTGTACAAACTCCTCTTTTTTGGGGACTTTTAGCATCAGTTTGCTTTCTTTCCAAAGTATTTAATCCCACATTTAAAACGGGACTTTTACTTTTTCTGGTTTTACTTTTCCGATTCTTTTTAACAAGTTGATTTATTGTAGGCATTTCTTTCTCTCCTTCCCATTAACACATAACCAGGCGTATCTGATTTCTTCTTTTATTAGGTTCTACCTAAATAGAACCTAATTTCAAACGCATAAATAATATAACAATTTATTATATGCTTGTCAAGCCTTATTTTTGCAAATTATTACCCAAAATTTGATACTTATTTAAATCAAATCCGTAGCGCAGCGCAATTTCAATTATTTCTTCCATAGAACCATGTTCGACCTTACTTAAATCCACAATTACCGCGGGCATTCCCCCAAAAACAGCCGTTCCTAAATAAGTTAACAAATCATTTTTTAATTTTTCAAGATCAATTTCCATATAACCTCATTAAAAAAAGGATTAATTAAATCCCATTTGTTGGTAAAATGAATAGATTAAATAAGCCGCCACTAAAAGAGCCAACAAAATACAACAACTTAAAAATATCATTTCTTTAAAACTCCAACCTTTATTATTTAATTTCATTTTTTTAGCTCCTTTGCTTTTCCATTATAGGTTATTTTATGCCTTTGGTCAATGGCTTCGAACTTGTTCGTAAGCTAAAAGATAAGGCGTAATTTCTCGGGTAATCCCTTTTTGGTCTTTAAGCGGATCATTTTTAAAATTAGCCAAAAAGCTAGTTATCATTACCTTTTCACTACCTTCAACCATATCTCGTAATTGACGAAAATCAATTATTTCATTGGTCGAATATTTTTCACCATAATCATATTGCATTAAAAATCGTAAATCAAGACAATCGTTATTATAATAGCCCGTACAAACGAAATATTTCACGCACCGATCGTCATTCACTTGCCCTGTGGCTTTTAAAATTCCTTCTTGATAATTAAAAACCAAATCAGTAACCTCATTACCTTCTAATTCAATACACCGGGAAAAATAATATTTTAATTTGGCTAAATCTTCATCACTTATATTACTATTTGTTTGTTCTTCAAGTCTCTGACCAAACACCTTTAATCACCTATTAACATTATATCTTAATTATTTTTAAAAGCAATCGAGTAGAGAAAACTTTTCAAAATAATTCTTGAATGCTTTTCCCTCTCACACCACCGTACGTACCGTTCG
>CANQZX010000070.1 GCA_947628445.1 uncultured Bacilli bacterium | reverse complement strand
GAAATTAAAAAAATACAAATTTAATTATATAACTTGTATTTTTCTCTCATTTTTTCCAACATTTACTTTACTTCACCGGCAATATGAATTGATATTTAATTTTTAAAATTATCTTCCTCTAGAAGTCGTAATTTGTTCTTCAACGATATCAGCATCTTCTTGGATACCTTTAATTATATTTTCTTTTCTTATTTCCGAATCTAAAGAAAACTCGATTTCAGCTAATTGTTTAATTAAATAAGTTTTTAAATTCATTTCGGTTTCAGTGTACTTTGTATCAGAATTTTTTTTAATTTCAATAAAAGCCTTTTCATAATAATCCTTTAAAAAATCAATTTTATCTAAAAACTCTTTTCTTTTTTCTAAATTAGATAATTTTTTAACTTTAGCTATGATATTACTAATTTCTTGAAAATAGCTATCATCTATTACGACATTATCTGTTTTTATATTGGATATAATTTTAACTAAGTCTACATATAAATTTTTTAAATTTTCATATTTCTTAAGTAAATTTTCTTCTTTTTGAGCTTTAATTCCTCTTAAAGCATCAGATAATCCTATCTTTGTTTTAATTTTAGTTTTAATAAGGGAAAAGGGTATACTTATAGCAAGATCTATCGCTGGAAGAGTTAAAAAAATATAAGCTAATACATTATTAATTGTAAAATTTGAAAAGCTGGTTCCAATAATCATAGTTGTTCCCAAAACTCCAAGGCTAACAAATAAAATAGTTAATAATAATGTTACAAAAAATTCAGAATACCATTCTTTCCAGTTATTAAGATCCACCATATGAAGATTAATACTTTCCTTTATGTTTTCATATTGAGAATCAATTAATTGTAAATTTTCTTCAACTGCTGTAGTAATGGTTTTTAAATTATCATTATTATCTAAACTGCTTATTTGCAATTTTAATTTTTTATAATATTTTAATAATTGGTTATATATTTTCATCTTTTATTACTCCTAATAATATTTTACAATAAATAATTAAAAACAAAAACATTATTAAATTTCATTTAACATTCTTTGACATAAATTAATATAACTTTTAAAATTCTATTTTGATTATTATAATCCGCAAACTATTAGGTAGTCACTAGACAAAAATCTAATTTTAAGATATAATTATTTTATAAATAAAAACTTTTATTAACGAGAAAGAAGGATTTTTCATGAAAGAAAATAATATCGCAACTAAAGTAGTTGCTTTAGGCGGTTTAGGGGAAGTCGGAAAAAATATGTATATCATTGAACATAATGAGGAAATTATCATTATTGATGCCGGCGTTATGTTCCCCGAAGAAGGTCTTTTAGGGGTCGATTATGTTATTCAAGATATTACTTATTTAAAAAAGAACGCTGACAAAATTAAAGCCCTTTTTATCACTCATGGTCATGAAGACCATATCGGAGGCATTCCTTTCTTACTCCAAGCAATTCATGTTCCAAAAATTTATGCACCTAAGATTGCCAAGGATTTAATTACTAAAAAACTAGAAGAACGGAATATTAAATATGAAGATTATGAGGTTATTACGCCCGATTTAGAGGTTAAAACTAAATATTTTAAAGTGGAATTTGTTAATACTACCCACTCTATTCCTGATAGTTTTGCTTTAAAAGTTACTACCCCTAATGGGATAATTTTTGAAACCGGCGACTTTAAGTTTGATTTAACACCAATTGGACCAATGGCCAATATTCATAAAATGGCCGCTGCCGGGATGGAAGGTGTCACTTTACTGTTAAGCGATTCCACGAATGCTTTATCCGCGGGTTATTCCAAAAGTGAATCGGCGGTTGATGGCACGCTAAATGATATTATTGCCAAACATTATGGTCGGGTTATTATCGCTACCTTTGCTTCCAATATCTATCGGGTCAAACATATTGCGGAAACTTGTAAAAAATATAACCGCAAGATTGTAGTTTTTGGTCGTAGTATGGAAAACAGTGTGGAACTGGCCCTTAATAATGGTTTAATTAGCGATAAAACATTATTTATTGAGGCCAATCAAGCCAAATCATTAAAACGAAACGAAATTTGTATTTTATGTACGGGTTCTCAAGGTGAACCACTCGCGGCTTTATCCCGGATTGCCAATGGCCAACATCGCCAAATATCATTATTAAATGATGATTTAGTTATTTTCTCATCCAGCCCTATTCCGGGCAATGCTGAAAGTATCAATCGCATCATTAATAAACTTTACTTAAAAGGGGTTCGAGTCTTTACCAATACCGAATTTAGTGATATTCATACCTCCGGTCATGCCAAAGAAGAAGAATTAAAATGGATGCTCCGGTTAATAAAACCGAAATACTTTATGCCGATGCATGGTGAATACCGGATGCTTAAACAACATGCGGAAATTGGCATGAGCTGTGGCATTCCGAAAGAAAATATTATGATTTGTTCCAATGGCGATGTCGTTGAATTATTAAATGGCAAAGTGCAAAAAAATGGCACTATTCAAGCCGGCGATGTCTATGTCGATGGTTCTCGGGTTGGGGATATCGGCAGCAATGTTATAAAAGACCGAAAACTAATGAGCCAAGATGGGATTTTAATTACAATTTTAAACATTAATACCTTACAACGGAAATTACTTTTAAAACCCAATGTTACTGCCCGCGGTTTTGTCTTAGTAAATGAAAACCAAGAATTAATTCAAAAAATTGAACAAAAAATCGCGGATGTAACGAATGGCTATCTATTAAAAAATCCTTACAATTACACGGATTTAAAAAATCAAATTATTTTAGAATTATTACCTTTTATAAATAATTTAACGGGTCGTAAACCAATAATCTTACCAGTTATTATGGAAGTAAATCAGGCCTAAAAAAAGATGATTTTTGTCATCTTTTTTTAATTGGCTATTTTAAAATGTTTAATTGGCGTATTATCATCGATAGCTTTAAAAGTATAACCTCTTCCTTTTAAATAACTAATAACACTTGGTAAGGCCTCCATCGTATTTTTCTTAATATCATGCATTAAGATAATATAACTGCCATCCCCTTTAACATATTTTTTAATGTTACTTACGATATAACTTACCGTATTATTTTTATGGGTATCACCTGAATCAACATTCCAATCGTAATAAATGTAACCTTTTTCAGTCATAACTTGGGCTAAAGTTGTCATTATGCCAGTAGCGTGTTTTTTACTAACTGTATTAGAACTACCTCCCGGGAAGCGAAAATATTTAGTATAACTACCCGTTTGATTCTTAACAATTTCTTGCATTTGATTAAAATCATTTAAATAACTATCAACACTATTATAAATATTCCAACTGTGCGTTAAAGTATGAATGGCTACAGTATGACCTTGTTCGGCTTCTTGAGCAATCATATTTTGATATTTGGAAAATTGATTAGTTACAAAGAAAGTGGCTTTAACATTATATTTGGCTAAAGTATCCAATATTCTTTGGGTATATTGACCAGGTCCATCATCAAAGGTTAAATATACTACGCCATTTACAGGTTCAATAACTTGAACGGTCCGAGTGACCATCGTTTTATTTTGGGCTTTATCACTAACTTCATAAGTAATTTTATAAGTTCCCAATGTGCTTGTATCAACTGTGCCACTTACTTTGACACTTGCTTTAATACTACCATCACAGTTATCGGTAGCATTATAACCCGGATCAACATATTCTTGATTTTTCGTAATTTGAATCATTTCCCCATCTGTAAGCGTTATAGTTGGTTTTTCTTGATCCTCATAATATAGTTTTCTCATCGCCGTTGCTTTATTTTTTTCTTTATCAAAGACTGTATAAACTATTTGATCCGTTTGGGTATCAATTTGGACATCGGTTGTTATATCGCCATCTAAATTATCACTTGCCGTATATCCTTCTTCTTGATATGTAGCTCCCGGACATAAATATTTTTCGGTATCGCCTTTTAATTCAATAAGAGGTGGCTCTAAATCTTTAACCACAATCGTTCTGGTTACTTTCGTATCAACTAAACCCTTATTAACCGTATAGGTTATGGTATAAGTTCCGGCTTTCGAAGTATCAACATTACCTTCTACTTTAACATCTTTAGATATATTTTGACCTAAATACTCTGCTTTATATCCAGCATCTTTATATTCACTATTAAGATTAATTGTAATAGTTTTTTCGCCTTTTATTCTAATTGTCGGCATTGATAGAAGGACAATAAAAGCCGCATTAAGCGCTAAAAGCACTAAACAAGCGCACACAATAATAAGGCTTTTTTTCTTAATGCTCATACTACCCTACTCCTACTTTTCATTATAGTTTTTTTTAAATAATTTGTCTAGCAAAAAAGAAGCCAATCAGCTCTAAGGAGTGAAAATTTTTCGCAATCAATCAATTTGATATAATAAAGCAAAGGTGGTTGATTAAATTGAT
>CANQZX010000069.1 GCA_947628445.1 uncultured Bacilli bacterium | reverse complement strand
TAATCTATTTAAATATATTAAAAATATATCTAAAACTATTTAATTTTACTTATTGACTTTTACCAGATGTTCTTATTAGATTCATTGTAGCAAATTACTATTTTTTGTCAAATACCATCGCAATAATTGTTTTTATCAACTTTTTTGGCTATAATATAACTATATGGTGATGAAAAAGTGAAAAAAAGTGGCTTAATGGATGGGGCTTTTATTGCGACCATGGCAATTATTGCTTCTAAAGTACTTGGGGTTTTATATGTTATCCCTTTTTACAATATAATTGGTGAAGCCGGTGGCGCTTTATATGGTTATGCCTATAATATTTACAATTTCTTTTTAATTATTTCTTCGGCTGGGATTCCTTTGGCTATCAGTAAAATTACTAGTGAATATAATACTTTAAAAATGCATAAAGAAAAATCTTTTATGTTTAAATATTCCCAAAAAATAATTCGTATTTTTTCTTTAGTTTGTTTTTTAATTTGCTTTTTGGGGGCCAATGTTTTAGCCAACTTAATTGTCGGAGATTTAACTAATGGTAATAGTGTGGCTGATGTGGCATTTGTTATTCGTTGTGTTTCCTTCGCCATTTTAGTTGTCCCAATCTTAAGTATCTCCCGGGGTTATATGCAAGGTCATAAATATATTACCGCCCCATCAATCGGTCAAGTTATTGAACAATTAGTTCGGGTTTTAGTTATTGTAATTGGTTCTTTTGTGGCTTTAAGAGTTTTCCACTTATCGGTTGTTAAAGCCGTCGGCATTGCTGTTTTTGGGGCCTGTGCCGGAGCCATTGTTTCTTATGTCTATCTCTTACTAAAGATGCGGAAAGTTAAAAAAGAAATCTTAGTCCCTACCGGTGATGTCAGTAAAGTTGAAAAGAAAGCCATTTTAAAAAAACTCGTGGCTTATTGCCTTCCTTTTATTATTATTAATGTGGCTAATACACTTTATAACTTTGTCGATATGGTTTTGGTAATTCGGGGCTTAAATCATTTAGGTTTTCCGGCAACCGATGTGGAAACCATCAGTAGTATTTTTACCACTTGGGGGGCTAAACTTATCAGTGTTGTCACGGCAATTGCCACCGGATTAGTTATCAGTTTAATTCCCAATATTGTGGAGGCCTACACGAAAAAAGATGAAGCCAAAGTTAACGAACATTTCAATAAAATCTTACAAGTCTTACTTTATGTTATTTTACCATTAACGATCTTTTTAAGTATCTATGCCACCCCCGTTTGGTCCGTATTTTATAACGAAAGTCATTATGGTCCTTTAATTTTTAAATATACGATATTACTTGCCACCTTAGATAGTGCATATATTATGATTTGTAGTGCCCTTCAGGGCTTAAGTAAAACAAAACTTATTTATACCTCGGTAGCCGTGGGTTTAATCACTAAAACTATTTTGGACTTACCTTTAATTTATCTTTTTGCTAAATTAGGTATTCCCGCTTACTATGGGGCTATTTTGGCAACCACGATTGGTTATTTGCTATCTTTAATTATTCCGCTTGTAACGCTTAATCGAAAATATAACTTTAGTTATAAAAAGACCTTTAAATCTTTACCAAAATTAATCTTAACAACTGGTATCTTAATTGTAATTAATTTAATTATTCGCCCACTTATATTTAGTCACCTAACGAGTCGGATGGAAATGCTTATAGGTTTAGCCCTTGTTGGTATTATTTCCTTTATCATTTACTTTATCCTAAATAAAAAACTTTTAATTGAATTGATGGGTGAAAAGTTCTTTAAGTTCAAAGCCAAAAGAAAAGAAAATTAACCAAGCATTAATTTTCTTTTTTATTTGAATAATTTATAAAACTTTAAAGATACTTTGTATAAATCATAATAAAATGGATTAACAATATAATCAAATTCTCCCAATAGTTCCACTATTTCGGGATTAAATCCCTTTTTGATTTCATAGATAGAATAATATGGGCTTTGAGGATTCATATTACCCGAGATACCATAAAAATTACAATACTTTTTCTTTTGCTTTATACATTCTTTAATGTGTTCGTTATAAAAAACATATTTGGGACCAAAATCTTTATATTTGGCAACTGTTCCACTCATGAAAGTGATTCCCTCATCACCTAAAAAAATGCTCATTAAGGCCCCAATATAAATTGGTTCCGTCATTTGTTGCGCTTCCTTTAAGCGCTCTTGGCATTTAATTTGCCGCGTCTTTAAAATGCTTTCTTTCTTCCGCAGCTTTTCGCCAACATTTACTTTCACCATTTGTTCATTTAATGTTTTTAACTCTCCATTTATCTCATCTTGTTCTTTTTCTAAATGCTTTAAATATTCATGGGGATCCAAATAAACTAAATAAAACTTTAGGTAGTCATGCATTAATTCATACATGGTCTTATAGTATTTCGTGGGCCGAATAACAAAGTTTTTTGCATCCGCGGTTGCCTTTAAAAGATCACAAAATAAATCGATTTCGTTTTCCTTTGCTTCCCTGATGCTAATACCCATATTATTATATTTTTCGATATTCTTCCGGGTATTTTTTGTAAATGTTTGCACTGTTTCTTCGTAAGTATCTTTTAATTCAAAACGGCATAAAAAACGCGGTTGTAAAGTTTCAAAGTTTTGGGTAAAGCCCAAATGTTTAAAGCCACATTTTTTTAATAAATCTAAAGTAACGGATCCCACGACGGCTTTTTCTTCCCCATTACTCGTCCGTAAGGCATAAATGACATTGGGATCAATTTTTAACATAAAGCCCTTGTGATTTTTGACATACTTAACTATTTCGGCAATCATAATCCGTAATAATTTTTCATCATGATAGTCTAGTAAAAAGCCCCGTGGCGCATAAAATAAACTTTTTTTAATAGCCGTTGGTTTTTCTAATAATAAAGTAACCGCTTTTAAGGTATGCTCATCATATAAACCAACTAAATGGGGATGCCAACCATTTTGTTCTTTTAATTTACCCCATTCAGGTAATTGATAAATTGAAAGATATTCATTTTTTAAAGCAAAGGTTTTGTAAGTTTGTTCATCTATTACTTTTAGTTCCATCTTTAACCTCTTAACTTCCGATAAACTTTTAAAAGAACCGGTAAAACTTTATACATGAATCTTTTATTAACTAAATCAAATTCCCCTAAAAACTCAATATATTCACCACCGAATTTGCGTTTAAATTCATGAAGCCCCGCTAAATTCTTATAGGTCGTTTTGGGGTCCCCCACGGTACCAAACAAATCAAAAAAGTCTAATTTTTGGGCTAAAGCATCTTGAAGAGCTTCATAATAACAACGATTTACGGCAAAAGTTCTTTCGCCTAATTGGTCATTACCTAAATATAAAAGCCATGCGCCATAATTAGTATAAGTTAGGCCTCCCGAAACAATTATTTTACCATCCGGATATTGGTTCTTGTATGGCGCAAATATCTCTAAATCTTTTTCCAATCTTTTAACCCGGTCATTGGCATCCGCTTGTTTTTTACTAGCAATTTCGCCTCTGGCTAATTTGGCCTTTAAATCTTGTAGTTCCGTTTCAGTTTTAGCAATAATTTTATCAGGAAAAATCCGAACATTTAAAAGTTTAACATGATTATATTTTTTAAAAGCCGCATAAAAATTACGATAATATTCCGTAGAATAGGCCTTAAACCCATCTTTAGCAGCATTATTTAAAATTAAATCATGCATAATATCAGGATTATCCCCTTCTTCAATTACTAAATCATAATTATAACTTCTTTTAATGGTATTCATATAAGTTTTAGAAATATTTTTATCAATGGTCTCTTTATCATCATGTAAATTAATGCGAATCGTATAACGAGGTTGATTGCCTTCATATAACTTATAAAAGTCCTTATGAATAAAACCCAATTTTAAGAAGCTATTAAAGATATCATAGTTATTTGCACCACCCTCGACAGGATTTGCATTTTCATCTATTTCTTGATATCTAACCCCTGGATCGACTTTTAAATAAATGGCTTTTTCTTGTTTTAATAAATCTTTTAAACCTTTGACGAAAAAAGTCCATAATTCTTCATTATGATAATCAATAACAAAACCCCGTGGGGCATAAAAGTAAGAATATTTTAAAGGAGCTTGTCTTTTTAATAAAAGACCACAGGCCAAAACTTGGTTATTGTCATCTTTCACGCCCACATAATATGGAATATAACCCCGATTTAGTTTTTGAGTTTGGCCCCAGGCATAAGATTGCAAAAAATGGGCATCCCTTTGGGAATTAAAAAAATTAACATATTCTTCTTCCTCTAAATTAGTTATAAACTTCATATTCTCACCCTTTTAATTGTATCATGTATCCAAAAATAAGTAAAATGAATGCCTCGCTCAGATGTAGTAAACTAGATGTGGGAAAATAAATTTTTTCTAAAATAAAAGAGAAAACACTCAAAATTTTAAAACAGTT
>CANQZX010000068.1 GCA_947628445.1 uncultured Bacilli bacterium | reverse complement strand
ATTGGACTTGAGTATGTATCTGATTATTTATATGCAGCTGGTCCCAACAATTGGAATAAAAAACCGCTTAATGGGAGCCATACTTATAGTTCAGAAAGTTTAGATAGTAATGGTATTCCTCAAGGAACATATAGTGGTTTAGATGGAACAGATTATGGCGATGCTATAAATGAAAATTGGTTATATATGGGACTTTGGGAATGGACAATTACTCAAAGAACCGATGCTGATAATGTTCATGGTTTTGTTATAAATGCTGCCGGTTTTGTAGCTAGCCATGGTCCAGTGGCCGTTGATTCTTACGGCGTTCGACCTTGTTTTTATCTTTCATCTAATACTAAATTAACTAATGGTACTGGCAGTAAAGAAAATCCCTACCGGTTACTATTAAATTAAAATAATCGGGTGCTGAAAAATAATAAAAAATATGGTAAACTTTAAATAGGTGATACCATGGAACGTTTGCAAAAAGTCATTGCTAATTTAGGTTATGCTTCTAGACGGAAAGCCGAAGAGTTAATTACCGCCGGGAAGGTGGCCGTAAATGGCCAAATAATCACGGAACTAGGTACGAAAGTATGCGAAAATGATGTAATTAGTATTGATGGAGAAATTATTAATAAAAATATTAAATACGAATATTATGTTTTAAATAAACCGCGCCAAGTAATTAGTAGTGTAACAGATCCGGAAGGAAGAAAGACAGTTGTTGATTTAATTGCCACGGAGGCCCGGATATATCCCGTGGGTCGCTTAGATTATAATACAACGGGCTTAATTATTTTAACAAACGATGGCGATTTTGCTAATCATTTAATGCATCCTAGTAATAATATTGTTAAAACTTATGTTGCCAAAGTTGAGGGTTTAATTACCCAAGAACAAATAAGACAAATAAAAAAAGGCATTGTGATTGAGAATCGTCAAGTTAATGTTCCAAAATTAAAAATTAAAAATAAAGATTTTAATCATAACACCTCTTTAATTGAAATAACGATTACTGAAGGCCGTAATCACATTGTTAAAAAATTATTTGAAACCCTTAAATTACCAGTTTTAAAATTAAGTCGCATTCAATATGGTTTTTTAACTTTAGATAATTTAAAATCCGGAGAATATCGGATGCTTTCCCTAAAAGAGGTAAAGAAATTTTATAGTTTATAAAAAGGAGAAAAAATGAAACAGGATCAAGAACAAGCCATTTTAAGCTTAAGAGATAATTTAGAAAAATTAAAATGTTGGGAAGAAATTAATAAAATAGATAACGAAATAATACAAACATTTAAAAGAATGACCATGATTGAATTAGCAACTATCGAAAACGAACTCGCAGTTAAAAAAGATTTTCCCGAAGATTACCAAAAATATATCCAAGCGAGAAGCGATACCCATAGGTTTGAGGATAGCACTTATTTAGGTGAATTAAAAGCCGAGGTTATACGCGGCGAGAAAACTTTAAAAATGCACCAAGAATCTTTAGCTAAATATGATTTATTTTATCATCGGTATGCAACAATCTTTGGTTCTAGCAATTTAGAAGATGTTTATGCTAAAAATCCGGAACAAGTAGCTAAAAATAAATTAATCGCAGAATGCATGGCTTTAATTTTTCCCCATATTACCCCTGAGGTTGAACCTTTCATGCGCGCTCAATTTGAAAGTAAATCTTTAAATGAACTGGCCGATATTGCACGGTGTTTTAAAACGGATGATGACTGGCACCCTAAATTTTAGGATGTCTTAGCATATTGTTGTTTGTCCGGGCAGTGTAATAAACAAAGATTTCCATTTTGGGTTTGACATAAAGGCATTTGGCCTCAGCATAATTATAAAAAGGCGATTTTAAAACTCGCGGTCTTTTGACAATTTGGTTATAAAGTTCGTGTTTATTACTAATCGATAGTTTACCTACAAACAATAAATGATTTTTTATCTTTTCCCCTAGATATAAACTAATAGTATTATTTAGATTATAAGTATAACCGCCAATGAGAAAATACGCTGATTGGAGGTTTTTAATTTTTAACCAAAAGTTAACTCTTTTTCCCGGATAATATAAACTATTGATTTCCTTGGCGACAATCCCTTCAAGGTCGGCCGCTTGAATGGCTTTAAAAAGTTCTTGGCCTTTGGCTAAATAAAACTTAACAATATGAAATACTTCGTTTTCGTGAAAACGAGCTAAAATGGCTTTCCGTTTAATTAAGGGTTCTTGCGTTAAATCTGTGCCATTATCTAAAATATCAAAACAGGCAAAGAGGGCGGGATAACTTTCTTGTAATTCCTGCTTTTTTATTTTATCTTTAGTGCGTAAGCGTTCTTGCAAAGGGCGAATGTTGGGTTTGCCATTATCTAAATAAATTATTTCCCCATCTAAAACGCAAGGTGAGGGTACAACATCTTTAATTTTTTCTAATTCGGGGAAAATATCATTTAAAATCGTGCCATTGCGACTTTTAATAATTATTTCTTTTTTCTTAACATAAATTAAAGCTCGAAAACCATCATATTTAATTTCGTATAAATAATTTTCTTTATTAAAAGGTTTAGCAATTTCTTCTAAAAGCATTGGTTTTAAGCTTAAAAATGTTCCTTTTTTCATTTGGCCTCTTTAAGGGATGCGGCTAAGGCCTTATATAAATCGTCGATGGTTTTAGTTTTTTTCGTTTTAACTGGTTTAATTTTTTCCCCTTTAATTTTTTGACTAATTGCTTTTTTTATTCGATTTTGGTATTCATCTTTAAATGTTTCGGGCTTAAATTTGGTACTTAAACTATCCACTAATTGAAGGGCCATTTTTAATTCAGCAGCACTATAATCTTTTTTAGCTTGATCGCGTTTTAATTTAATTTCTTCTTCATAATATAAAGTATTAAGTAAAATATTTTGGTAACCAAACCGAATTACCACGTAATAAAGACGATTATGCAAATATGTTTTAGCAATGGCTACTTTATGACTTTGACGCAGAGCCTCTTTTAAAAGCTCAAAGGCTTTCGTACTTTTATGGGCAGTCAAAATATAACTTTTATCGTAATAAACCGGATCAATTTCATTGATATCGACAAAAGCAATAATTTCCATCGTCTTTTCGTTAGCACTTTTTAATTTATTAAACTCATCAGTCGTAAAAGTTACATATTGTTCGGGTTTATATTCATAACCTTTAACAATTTCCGTAGCCTTAACGGCTTTTTTACAATGAGGGCAATAACGAATAAACTCTAACCGTGTAGCGCATTTTTTATGTAATAAATTAAATGTCACATTATTGTCTTTAATGGCTGAGTTTAAGATAACTGGAATATTTACTAAACCAAAAGAAATATTTGTCTGATAATTCATGTTTTTTCACCTTTTATTAGTATGTTAAAAGGTATTAGTTTTATGCTTAAATTACCGACAATTTTGGCCTTGATAAATATCTCTTTTTACCATTTCTTTATCAATATCATTTAAGACGACAAATTTTTTGGTAAGCCAAGTTGGCGTAATTAATTCTTCTATAATGGGATCTCCTGTAATTCGTTCAATCACAATTTTTTCATCTAAATAGGTTAACTCGTCGCAGACAATATCGACAAATTCTTCTTTCGTTAAAATGGGAAAATGTTCTTGTTGATATTTTTCTGCGAGTTTCGTATCTTTATTAACAAATAGGGCATGGATTTTTACCCCATCAATTTTTAAATCATTTAAATATTTAACAGTATTGAGCATATCTTCTTTCGTTTCATAAGGAAGGCCATTAATAATATGGGCGACAACAAAGATATGTTCCTTTTGGAGTTTTTTCACACAATCCGTAAAGCAAGCCAAGTCATGACCGCGATTAATATATTTTAAAGTTGTTTCGTTACTACTTTGCAAACCCAATTCAATGGTTAAAAAAGTTTGTTTGTTGAGTTCTTTTAAATAGGCAAGACATTCTGCACTGATAGCATCGGGTCGGGTAGCAATACTAATACCAACCACCTTTTCGTAACTTAAAACCTCAGCACATTGTTTTTTTAAAAAAGCTACGGGAGCATAAGTATTCGTGCCGGCTTGAAAATAGGCAATATATAAACTATTGGGCCATTTTTGTTCTAAGATATCTCGGGCATGATTAAATTGTTCTTTTAAATTCGGCGTATCTAAAGTAATATTACTTTTACTATTGTTGCTACAGAAAATACAACCACCACTTTTTTTATGCGGACAAGACAAACCTAAATCAAGTGGTACTTTAAAAACTTTTTGGCCAAATTTCTGTTTATAAAAATAATTAAGTGTTTGATATCTTTTATTGTCAAGCGTATATTTGAACATATTATCCCTTCTTAATTAGTCATTTTATCATTAAAGGTTTTGTTTTACAATTTATTTTGTTATAATGCAGCTCTAAGGAGTGAAAATTTTTCGCAATCAATCAATTTGATATAATAAAGCAAAGGTGGTTGATTAAATTGATGA
>CANQZX010000067.1 GCA_947628445.1 uncultured Bacilli bacterium | reverse complement strand
CTTGCTGCTGGCGCTTCAGGCATTGCTGGAGCAACTGTTTCAGTAGGCGCTACAGGTTCAACGGGGGCTACATCAGCAGGAGCCGCATCCGCAACAGCTGGGGCATTGTCAGCTAAAGTCGCCTTTAAAGCATCAAATGAAGTAACCGGTAAAGTTAATTGTTTATAATAAACATCATCCCCGGTATATTCTTCTCCAACTGGCGTACTAATAATTTGATTACCCGCGATAATATTTCTTAAATTATCTTTAACGGCATTCCATTCATTCGCATCCGCGATAGTTAATAATTTATTATCTTGAATCTTGGAAATTAAAATAACTGGTAAACCCATACTCCCAACGGATTCATTATCTAAGACAACATAATCACCATAAGTGCCTTTGAAAGCCGTTATAACAGGTTTTTCCACAACATTTCCTGAAGTTAAAGTTATTTTTACTTTTTTCATCACATTCATTCCCTTCTCTATTCTTTAATCATTATAACAAAATACCTTGTGCTTTTCAAGTTACTTTCTTTTTTGTTTTAAGATAAAATACTTACAACCATAAGCACAATATTTTTTAATATAATCATGAACAAAAGCATAATCATTTATTTTTTTATAATTTTTATTATTTTTCTCATTAAATCCTTTTAATCTTAATTTGCCATAAGCATAATCGCCTAAAATATAATCATATGTGGCAAAATAATCTGTTACCATTTCTTTTAATAATTCTTGATCAATTTCAGCATCGTGATTTTCGATGACTTCATAACACAAATCATTTATTTTTATTTCCATAACCTACTCCCTAAAATACTAAGTAACGAATAATTACGCCGAGCATCACTAGTGTGGTAATAACCCCCATTATTAACAAAATATCTACATAACCATTGCCACTGGTCATTTTATCATTGGCATGATCATGTTCTTCAATCGCTTTTTCTAGTAGATATTCTTTATTAATTGCATTTTCACGAATTTTAAAGTAATCATATACTTGGTGATTTAATTTTTCTAATTCTTCAATTGATAAACTTCGCACATAATCCATTGTTAAGCCCATGATTTCATAACTGCGATTATTTAAGAAATTCTTTGTAGCTTCTTCTTCAATTTTTTCATGCGTACTTAATTCAGTATTAAAATAATTTTTAATTTCCATTGGATCACTTTTGGCCATTAAGTAATTATAAGATAATTTTAATGGTTCTTTAGAATCCGGCGTATATAATATTTCATAAAAATCTTGTATTTCTTGTTCTAATAAATGAAAGTTTAATTTTTTGGCAATTAACATATCAATTAAAATCTTTTGGACAGAAACAAAGTAAGGATTATCTTTTTTAATTGTTAAGTGTTCATTTTCTTGATCAATTTTATAAAAACTATCTAGTTCGGTAAAAAAGCGATTGATTTCGGCATCGGGATAACCAAACTTTTTTAAATTATTTTTTAATATTTCTGCATTATCGACGTTATAGGGATTAATAATATCGGCTTCACTATAAATGATATTTAAAAGGCGAATACAACCAACTAAAAAAGAATCATAAACTAAACCGGTTTGTTTATCTTTTGTGGCTAAATAATCATTTATGGCTTTTGTAAATGCTTCGTTTATAAATACCCTTTCCACTTTAATGCTCACCTATTATAAATTATATCACAATTAAAGAGGAACGCAATAAAAACCTGTGCTTAACTGGAAGTTTTTAGTTCCGATTCGTAAATATTACTTTCTTTAGTAAGCGTATCGCCATAGATTGCTGGTACCCGACCATTAATGATTTTGGAGGCCACTAAAACATCGTAACTAATTTTTTGTTCTTCCTTTTGCACTGGACTAATTATTTCATGAGTGGCTTCCACTGTGATAAAGATTTCAATTAAAGCGTTATTAAGGCCATAATTAGTGACTTTCGTTTTAATATTAGTAAGTAAACTCCCAATAAAATTAACCTGTAAATAAACCTTGGGTCCTAGGTTACTAAGTAAGGCATTAGAATTTGCACTAAAAAGGGGCACAGTTAAAATTAAGCCCTTAACTCCTGGGCTAAGATTGCGACTCGTAAGATCACTTTTACCCTGTTCTAAATCCGTAATATTTTGCGTTAATTCTTTCGTAATAATATCTAACACTTGATATGTTTTTTCTAAATTAATATTAACATTTAAGATTTCGCCATCTTTATTTTTATAAATATCTAAAACATCATCAAAATTAGTTTTAGCCATAATATCATAACTTAAATGACTACTTAAAAAATACTTATAAACTTTATTAATTTCTTGTTTAGCCACATTGACAATTTTTGGATTCAACTCTCGATAATATGTATGCACAAAAAAATAAGTCAAAGTGCCAATTAAAATGATAATTATACTAATTTTGGTTTTCATATTTAATTTTTTTCTTTGCCTTATTCGTTTCATATTAAATAATATGATTATTTTTTAAAAACTAATAATTGATTTTAAGAAGAAGAACAATCCTAAAAGGAAACCAACGATGACTAATACTATAAGAATTTTTACGCCTAAACTTAATCTTTCTTCATCACTTTCATCGGTACTTAAATCTTTTTTCTTAAAAATATTCGAGGTATAAAAAGATTCATCTAATTCCGTAGTTTTATTCATAACTTTACTAGTTTTTTCCACTTTTGCGATTTCGTCTTTTATTTCTTCAATCGCATTGGTATCCGTAATTTTATTTTCTTTTGTATCCTCTTTTACTTCCACCTTCGGTGTCTCTACTTTTGGTTTTTCTTGTGGTGGCAAAGTAATTTTTTCTAAAGTATCCGTTTTATCTTTTTGTTCATTAATCGTAATAGTATTAATTAAATTTAGTAAATCGTTATCTTCTGGTCTTTTCTCTTTAGGTTCAACCGGTTCAGAAATATGGAGATTCTTTAAAATATCAAATTGTGTATCGCGGAGTTTCTTTGCCCGGGCTTCTTCGTAACTTTCGTCTTTTTCATCCCGCGCTTTTTCTAAAAAAACATTTAAATCATATTCTTTGGTCGGTGATTCCGGAATTTCATCTTCTTCCGGATTTTCCTCTAGACGAATGCTTTTCCGTTTCGGCATATCTTTATATTTGGTATCCAAGATTTTTTTAATTTTTTCAATATCAATTTGTTGTTCTTGCTTGCCGATTACTGTAGCATTGCTTCTTAAAGTAAACCGATCGATTTCATTATTATTGATTTCGGCATAAAGTTTAGTATTGCGTGCTACGCGGCTAGGAACATCAGCAGTATCATTTTTTTCATATTTTGACATTCTTGTATCCATACTATTACCTCATTTAAATGATAGCACATTTATTGTCGAATGAAAATATTAAAGATTGATTTTTAACACTCGTTTGACTTATAATTAAACAAGGAGGCAAGTTATGGAATTAAAAGTTAAACAAGAAGCATGTATTGGATGTGGTGCTTGTGTGGCTAACGATCCAGCCCACTTTGAATTTGATGAACAAGGATTATCGCATGTTATAAGTCAAAAAAATCTTGATTCCGAAAATGTTAAAACGGCGATTGAATCTTGTCCAACATCCGCGATAGCATTAGAAGAAAATGAAGAATGTCACTGCGAACATTGTGATTGTCATAAAGAAGAAGGTGAATAATTAATGAAGGTTTATAAAAAGAATTTACCCGATGGTGTTAAATACCAATTTTCAACGGAAAAAGGGGTAAAAGTTAAATTAATAAATAAGAAATATTTAAAAAAGAAAAACAAAAAAAAATAGTCAAGATAAATAATATCGAGACTATTTTTTCTTGGATGCCAAGACTAATGCCGCGAAGCCACCGATTAAAACTAAGAAGATAACGGCTACTACTAAACCATCATTTCGTGTTTCTTTCGTAATTCCTTCTTTAAGACAAGCTTCTTCCAAAGTTTCAGGATGGGCTTCAACATCATTTTCTTTAATTACTTCTTGAACGACATCTTCGTATTCATCATCTTCGTACATTGCCAAAACATTTTTAATTAAATCCGTGCCATCAGAACCAAAGCCCACTTTATATTGATTACCATAAACAATAAAAGGTACTCCTGATTCGGTATTTTCTACCTTTTCATCGACTAAAGCTTTCAAACTACGATTATTTTCATCATTATAAGTTTCATAGGCCACAATTTCAAAATAATCTTTGAATTGATCGGCATGTGCATTAAAAAAAGTTAAAAAGTCATTGCAATGGGGACAACCATCACCCCGGAATAAATAGATTGTTACTTTTTCATGATCCGTAACCTCAGGAACATCAATATTAAGTTTCGCCGCTTTAACTGATGCCATAGTTATGAAAAATAAACTTGTAATAGTTAGAAATATTTTTGTTAATTTTGTCATTTTTACCTCCATGAACTAATTTTACATCAATAATATTTTTTTGTAAACTTTAAGTCCCGAGAAAATGTAACAAATGATTGAATTAAATTAGAAATTCCCGAAAATAATAAAAATTCAATTTGTAAGAGTAAAATCCCAATCAATGTGGGATTTTTTTACGAAAAATAGTTGAAAA
>CANQZX010000066.1 GCA_947628445.1 uncultured Bacilli bacterium | reverse complement strand
TTTTCATTTAATTTAAAAATACACCTCCTTTCAAAAGGTATATTTTAGCATATAATAAAACTGACATTTCTAAAAAATTTTATACTGACATTTTAAAAAAGGATTAACAAATACTACGGAAAATATTGACAAAAACGCACTTTAGTGATAGGATAGGAAACTATTAAAGTTTTTAGGAGGTTTTGATATGTTTGAGATTAGCAAAAAAGAATTAAATACGATTTATAAAGAATATAAAACTTTAAGTAAAAAAGCGGATACGGAAGGTTTAACTAATTATGAGGCTAAAAGATTAGCTTTTTTAGAGTATTTTTTAGATCAAGTTACTTATTATCTTCGGGGGTTAAGTGAAGATTTAGATTTAACTAAAGGTGATGTTTTAAAAATGAAAGCATCTTTATTGGTTAAATCCAAAGAGTTTTTACAAGCATCGAAAGCTGCGGCGGCTTTATTTTTAGCCTCAACTGTATTAGTTGGTTCGGCGAAAGGTTGTAGCAAAAAAAGAAATTTAGATGCTACTAGTGAAATTCAAGTTGAAGATGTTACTTTACCAGAAACGAAAGTTGAATATCCGGAACCAGTGGGAACAGTCGAACGCTTGGAAGATGTTGCAGGTTATAATGAAGCATACAAAAATGATTATCAAGCCTTAATGAATAAATATGATTTAGATTATCTTCAAGTAGTTGATTATGTTAATCGGGCTTACGAAATTCAAAGTGTTAATTTCTTTAAGGAAGCATTAATTAGTGAGGTTGCTGAACTTTTAATGGCAATTGATGATGGTAGTTTAGTGATGGAACCAAATCATAGTATTCAAAATAATATTAATATGGTCTTTAATCAACCTTTAAATGAACAAATTATGGGTAATGTTAGTGCTGAAAGTTATGATATTGTGCGGATGATGCCGAATTTTTTCCCAGAAAATAGTGATGCTCGAGCTTTCTTAAGTTATTATGCTACTTTATGTGAAAAAGCTTTACAAAATCAATATGATGAAGCTAATATTGCGGAAGCTTACCAATATTTACAAATATTTACTTATAATTTATTTAATAATGGTCATACGGAAACGGATGTTTTAAGTAATGATGCGACTTTTAATGAAAATGCAACGGTTACCGACGAATATGATTGGTATATTTTACTTGAAAGTTTTGTCAAACCAACGGTTAGTTTCTTTACGCCATATGCTAATGGGGATCCAGCAATGCAAAAATGGTTGGATTTGGAATGTATGATGGAATCCGTTATTGATTATTCTAGTGTGCAAGATTTATGCCGTAAGAAAGGAGAATAATTATGTACGAAGAAGAATCGAGACATATTAATTGGGGCAATGTTATTAAAAAAGGTTTATTAATTCTTTTAGGCGTAATTATTGTTTTATTAATCATTTGGTTAGTCATTAAATTAAATAAAAATGCGGCAGATAATAAAGTTAAAGAAAATAATGATTCTAATGTCAATGATACGACAAATCTAGATCAAGACTTTTATTCGGCTGAATTTATTGAAAATTATCGTTATTTTCACGATACAGTTAAAGAATTTTTCCTAATTGGTACTTTACCAGAAAATAATAAAAGTATAACTTATACATTAAAAGATTTAATAGCTAAAGGTATTATTTTACCTTTTGGAGAAAATAATCAAGCATGTGATCAAGATAAAAGTTATGTAACTGTTACAAATACTAATGGTAAGTATGAAATGAGTACGAATTTAGTTTGTAACGGAAGTATTGCCAAAACAACGGAAGAATTAGGTTGTAACCAATTATGCCCGGGAAATAATTGTACTACTATTCCGGGAGAAGATAATAAAACCGAAGAGGTTACTGATTACGAAAAAGTAACGGAATATTTACATAAACAATCCTATACTACCACAGAAACTAGTTATAGTTGTAAAAATGGTTATACTTTAGTTAAACAAGGTAATAGTGCCACTTGTGTTAGAAAAGTAAAATCGGTAAAATCAACTTTTAATGGTTTTGATTACTATTGCCCTGAAGGAACCATTAAAACAGGTAGTGGTTCTAGTACGAAATGTTTAATGAAAAACGCTACGAGTGTGGCTGCGCAAGTGGAAAATAGTTATTCTTGTCCGGCTGGCTATATTATGACTGGAACCGGGAATAATACCAAATGTATTAAACAAAGTTCGCAAACGGTTGAGGCTAGTTATACAGTAGAATATACTTGTCCGGCTGGTTATACCAAAGTTGGTAGTGGTAATAATACTACTTGTCAAAAAGGTGGTAAAACAACTGTTGCGGCTCAAAAAAGTACGACATATAGTTGTAGTTCCGGTACTTTGAGTGGTAAAAACTGTGTTTCCTCAGGTTCTTATACGACGAATGCCACGGCGCATTATAGTTATTATTGTCCTAAAGGTGGTAATTTAAGTGGTAGTGTATGTCGCGTTTCGACGGCCGCTCGCTATATTACTACGAAAACAAATCAAGGTCGAACTTACAATGGTTGTTCTTTAGTTGGAACCTTTGTTCCCGCAAATTGTTCAGGTAGTAGTTGTTATCAAACCAATTATCGTTATTATTGCAAAGGATCTTCTTACACCTATAATGCTTCCAAGAGTTTAAGTTATTATAGTTGTAGCTCAGGAAAAGTAAGTGGTTCTAAATGTGTTCATTCGAGTAGTTCAACGACCGCGGCGAAAGCCACAACTAAATATAGTTGTAGTCAAGGTACTTTAAGTGGAACATCTTGCATTATTGATAATACGGAAGTTGTTAGTCCAACAATGTCTAAAAAATATTCTTGTCCGGCTAATTATAAAATAAGTGGCGATAAATGTGTGATGGCTAGTAGTGATATTGTTGATGCTACGGTTAGTCAAAAATATTCTTGCCCAGCCGGTTACCAATTAAATGGGACAGCTTGTTATCAAGAAAATAGTAGTTATGTTAATCCTAATCGGGTAACTAATACGAAAGCTTGTCCTGATGGTTATAGTAAACTTGATGCTAATTATTGTGTCAAGTACACGACAACCACCATTGAACCAACCACAAGTAGTAAAAAAGTTACTAAAGATCGTTATCAATGGAGTACATCTTATGTCTTAGAAGGTTGGGTTAATACTGGTAAAACTCGTCAAAGTCAAGTAGCTAGTTCAAAATAGTCAGTTCATTTGGCAACTGGCTATTTTTTATTTGCTTGACTTAGTTATTGTGGTAAATATATAATTAAAGAGAAGGTAGGGGTATAAATGAAAAGAAAAATTCCCACTTTAAATTTGGTATTAATTGGTTGTTTAGTTATGACAATCTCTTTAATTATATATAAACATTATAATATTCAAAAAGAAATTATTAAAACTAAGGAAACTAAGGAAATAAAAGAAACTAGTAATTTAATAAGTATGATGCTAGAACAACCTGATGGAACATATAGTGAAAGTGAAGATTATACTTGGCCTAAAGAAGACTTTTATATTATAAATGAATCTTTAAGTGGTTGTGAAAAGGGAAGTAAATTAAATTGGGATAATACGAAAAAAACAATTACAGTAAGTGCTTCAAGCAGTGATAAATGTTATGCTTATTTTGATTTAATTTTTGCCAAAACATTTGAGTTTACTAATAGTATTCAAACGGTAGAAATACCCCTTACCGCCACCTATAAATTGGAAGTATGAGGAGCTCAAGGTGGTAATGGAACTTTTAATACTTATGGTTATGGAGGCTATTCTGCTGGTAATGTAAAATTAGAAAAAGGAACAACTTTATATGTTGTTGTTGGGGGAGCTGGTGTATCAAAACCGGATGGTTCTACGATTGTTCCTCAAGGCGGCTACAATGGTGGTGGGACAGGATTAGTAACATCTGTTGATACTTCCCATCGGCAAACTGGTGGTGGCGGTGGAGCAACTCATATAGCAACGACAACCGGCCTTTTAGAAAGCTTAGCAACAAAGCAAAGCGAAATATTAATTGCAGCTGGAGGCGGCGGTGGAATGTATTATGATACTGATGGTACGGGCTATAGTTCTTTTGGCGGCACTGGTGGCGGATTAGAAGGTGGTCATGCCATTCAAGCTAATGATTGTATTCGCAATTGTAAACAATATAATTATCCTACGGGCGGAAATCAAAATTTCGGTGGATTAGGAATAGTGTCTTATATAACGGGTGCTACTTCGAGTGAAAGTACTTATGTTGGTAAATTTGGTAAAGGTGCAGGTAATAATGCTACCCCATGTTATGCTGGTGGCGGCGGTGGCTTTTATGGCGGTGCCTGCGGAAATTTTAATGGTGGTGGCGGCGGTTCTGGCTACTTATCACCAAAATTAATTGAAGGAACAACTTCTATGGTTAATGGGGAGCGCGCCGGCGATGGTTATGCCCAAATTTCCATTGTTAAAAAATAAAATTAATAGGTTTGAATATATTTGCTAAGTATGATATGTAAATAATAAAAGAATTTCAAAATTTATTTGACTTAATATATGATACAAATATATAATCCCAAATTTATCAGTTTTGAAAGAACAAAATCTCCCAAACCCTTTGTTTATAAGGATTTGAGAGATTT
>CANQZX010000065.1 GCA_947628445.1 uncultured Bacilli bacterium | reverse complement strand
TGTACTTTTATTATCTTCTGAATAGCATTTATTATCACTTGTTGTTAGTTTTTCTGTTCCTAGTTCTTTATTATATATTTGTTGAGCATTATATGAACTTGACCAAGTGAAACCTCCGGTTGTCCATTTATGTTCTGTTATATGTTCACTTAAACCATTTACTTTGGCAAGGTATGTATTTAAATAATATCCATTTAGATTCTTTTTATTTAAATTACTATATTGCCACATATTATTAGAATTGCTTCCATTAATATAATTCCAATAATATGCGGCTATGTTGTTATAATTATCTTGATTTCCTTGGTAGTACGTATTTCCATAACTATAATTTCCTTTATATGCTCCACCTTCGGCTGTTGTTTTATCTCCTAATTCGTCTTTAGTTGCATAATCATATTTAATTAATTTCATTTCATATTCGCCTGTATCATTTGGAAAGAAACCTATGATGCGATAAAGGTCAGCATCTGTTGTACATGTTGAGTCTTCACTTGTTCCATCTAAGCAGACATAGTTTTGGACACTTTCACTTGAACCGCTATATCGATATGATTTATCACCGGCTTCTAAATTGCTATTAGCCATTTTCTCATAATCAGCTTTACCATCATGATAAAATAAAGTTTTATCGGCATCGGCAACAGTTAAAGAAGCCTTAGTTAATTCACAAGCAGCACCTTCATCGGTACAAGTTTCAGCATAAGTATTAGGCATCTTTTCTTCTTGAATAAATATATCAGCTTGAAATTCCGCATTTTCATTAATTGATTGATCAAAATCATAACTAATAAAGGTTAAAGTGTAGGTCCATGTATGAGTTTCTCCGGTATCTGAATCTGTAGAGGCTATTTCGCGATCAATAGCAATATTAAATATTCCTTTGACATTAGTAATATCATAACCAGAAATTTGGTTTTCGTTATAATCCGTAACAGTAGTATAAGTTAAACCATCAACCTCATCACTAACAATATTTCCCGTATTATCTTTGACTGTTAAAATTAATTCAGGTTTATCAGCTTTAGTATAATTAAAAGTATTTTTAGAAATAATTATTCCTGTTGTATAATTGGCTGAAGCATTTTTTAATTTAGCATTGGCAATTAAAGTTACTGAAGGGTGCGTTTCCTTAACATAATTTTCACCAATTACTGAAAAATCATCACTGGTTAAAGAAAGTGTCAAAGGATCACCTTTTTTAAAATAAAGATAATCTCCAGTGGAAGTAATTGTTCCTTCCGTAACACCTTCAACAGCATCAGCTGGTTCAAGATAGGCATAGGCATTGCGCACAATTAATAAAATAACCAAAAGAATTATGAGCACTAAAAGTGTCATTAATAAACGACTATTGCGAATTCGATCTATCATGCTATCACCCTACTATTGTTAATTATAACATTTTTTTTAACTTAAAAAAAGTACCTTTTATTAAAAAGGCATTTTAAAATTTCCATTACTCATTTTTTTCATCATATCGCGCATCATGTTAAATTGATTGAGCAGGCGATTGACATCTTCAATCTTGGTTCCACTACCCTTAGCGATGCGAATTTTCCGACTAGCTTTTAAGATTTCGGGTTTTCTTCTTTCTTCTTTAGTCATGGAACTAATGATAGCCTCAACATGAGCTAGTTGTTTAGGATCAACCGAAACATTATTTAACCCCATTTTTCTAGCTTGCGGTAACATTTTTAAAATATTTTCTAAAGGTCCTAATTTTTTAATTTGTTTTAAATTAGTTAGGAAATCCTCTAAATCATATTTGCCTTTTTTCATCTTTTTGGCTTGTTCTGCGGCTTCCGTTTCATCAAAAACATCTTCAACTTTTTCGACAATACTTAAAATATCGCCCATATCGAGGATCCGTTCGGCCATCCGTTCAGGGTAAAATTCTTTTAAGCCATCAAGTTTTTCACTATCCCCAACAAATTTAATAGGAATATGGGTTAAGTGTCTAACGGATAAGGCCACCCCACCTTTGGTATTACCATCGAGTTTAGTTAAGATACAACCCGTTAAGGCTAAATTATCATTAAAGCCTGTGATCACATTAATGGCATCTTGCCCCATGGCTCCATCAATAACCAAGATTTTTTCTTGAGGCTTTATGGTAGTTTCCAAATCCTTTAACTCTTGCATTAAAGCTTCATCAATTTGTAACCGACCCGCGGTATCGATAATAATATAATCATAATTATTTTCATGGGCATAAGTTAAGGCGGCTGTAGCAATTTCTAAAACAGAAGCATTCTCCTTTTTAAAAACGGGAATATTTAATTGCCGCCCAATTTCCTCTAATTGGTTAATCGCCGCGGGCCGATAAATATCACAAGCTACAAGTAACGGCTTTTTACTATGCTTTTTGCGTAAAAAATTTGCTAATTTACCTGCTGTTGTCGTTTTACCAGAACCTTGAAGTCCAATTAACATTAAAACCGTGGGTTTGGCATTTAACTCTAAAGGAACATAATCGCCCCCTAAAAGGGCAACTAATTCATCTTTGACAAGTTTTAAAAATACCTCATCAGGTTTTAAACTTTTAGCAACATCAGCATCTAAAGCCTTTTCTTTAACGGCATTAACAAATTCTTTAACTACTTGATAATTAACATCGGCTTCGAGTAAAGCAATTCGTATTTCGCGCATAGCATCGGCAATATTTTCTTCCGTAATTTTGCCCATGCCCCGAATATTTTTAAGCGCATTACTTAACCGATCGCCCATATATTCAAACATAATTTAGCCCTCTTTCTGTTAATTATTTTATCATGTTTCTTCCAAAATTAACACCAATAAGAAACTAATTTTTTTGCATTTAAGAAAAAAATCAAATATAATTATTTTAGGTGATGATAATGAAACTTAAACCGGGAGCCAAATTTTTATTATTTATTTTGCTGATTGGTATAATTGGTTTAATCGGTTTTAAATATTTTAAAAATGATTCCGAAAAAATTGATAATTCTTTATTAAAAGAACATCATATTTCCGAAAAATATGCTTCTAAAACTTTAGAATTTGTTTTAAAAAATAATCTTTATGAAGAAAAATATTTAAAAGAATATGCCAAAATTAATTATCAGGATAAAGATGATTTTGCTACTATTTTAACTACTTTTTTACCTAAAGGTTATCAAGGAGAAGAAATAAATTATATTTTAAATTTAAGTAAAACGAATCAAGAAAAATTAGCCAAATTAGAATATCAAGATATTCAAAATTATTATAAAATCAAAAACTTTAATGTCGATAATTTAGAAAGATATAACGCTTATTATAAAGAACATAAGTATATTTTTGAAGATATTGTAACTTATGTCAATATTAATTTAGATTTACCGGTTTATACTAATCCTCATACAGTTACCGATGGCAATAGCAATTTAGTTTTAGTCAATAAATATAATTGTTTAGATGCTAGTTATACGCCAAATGATTTAGCTTATTTAAAAGGTGCTTATGGTAATGAGGTTCCCATGCGGGAAATTGCCCAAAAAGCTTTAGTTAAATTACAAGAAGCAGTTACGAAAGAAATTGGAATAACCCTTTTACCTACAACGAGTTACCGAAATTATAATTTTCAAAAAACTTTATACGATAATTATGTGGCCAAAGATGGAACATCCGCGGCCGATACCTACTCGGCTAGACCGGGTTGTAGTGAACACCAAACAGGTCTGGCTATTGATTTAAAAAACCCGGATACACCTGCCAGTCGCCGACTAAACGATAGTGATTACGAATGGCTAAAAAATAATGCGCATCGCTTTGGATTTATTATAAGGTTTCCAAAAGATAAAGAATTTATCACTGGTTACCAAGAAGAAAATTGGCATATTCGCTATGTTGGGGAAGAAGCCGCCAAAATAATTTACGAAAATAAATTAACTTTAGAAGAATATATTGATTTATATGTAACGCAATATTAGTTAATAACGAAAAAAGAAATTAAATCCCATTTGGAAAATTAATTTCTTTTTTTCTAACTAATAACCTAAGTTTTTACATACATAACAAGTTCGTTTATCTTGACCACTTGTTTTATTGCCCCAGACACTATTTACCATTCGGTACAAATTACTATTATATTTTTGAAGGCAGTAACTTTCACCCCAAGTTAAGGAGACTGGGATACTAAATCCTGATTGATAAATCTTTTGGGTACATGCCGTATCGGAATAACAATAGGCTCCACTTGATAAATTCATTTTTCTGGTAGTACAACCTGATTCAGCAGGACTAGTTGTTTTTGATGTTGTTACTTTTTTCGTTGCATTTCCCGCAGCATCAGTAACAATTACCCCAAAAGTATATTTCGTATAGTTACTCAAACTACTAAAAGTATAAGAACTAGTTGTGGCATCTGTTTCTTTGGTAGATTTTAATGTACTACCTTGATAAAATTGATATTTAGCAATTTCTTCTGAACCTTTGGTTGCCGTAACTTTGACAGCTACGGAAGTTTTTGTTGTTGAGGTAACACTAATTTTTACGGTTGGTAATATAACTGTTTCAGGCTTAGCAAGTGGATCAGTAGCAAAGGTTATTTTAACATGACCATTGCCCGTTCGAGCCCCGTTAATAGTATTACCAGTTTGAGCAATGATTTTATCGTTATTGATATATCCTGAACCGCCACCGCCGCCGCCAGCACAATCACTACCATTGGAATAAGAGCTTCCGCCACCGCCATACCAACCGCCGCCACCGCCGCCGGCACCATACGTTCCTGAATTTGTTGTACCAGATGGGGCATTACCACCTTGACCAAAGCTACCTGCTTTAGAATCAGTATCACCAGCTTTTCCACCGCCGGTTTGAGTTCCTCCACCTGCTTTGTAGCAG
>CANQZX010000064.1 GCA_947628445.1 uncultured Bacilli bacterium | reverse complement strand
TGAACATTTTTATTTGTTCTTTACTCATATCATTTGGTCTAAACATCTTTTCATCACCATCTTACTTTTTTATTTTAGCATGTTTTTCTCTTTCTTGCATTTTTTTGACTTTTTGGGGCTTGACCATATATATATATATATATAATAAAAGGGAAGATAGGAAAAAAATATTTTTTCTTATGTCTGGATATTACATCTATTTAGATGTATAATAAAAATATAAAAAATAGAGGAGTGTCGTGGTAATGAATGAAGAAAAGAATAATTTAAGAAAGGAAAATAAAAAGAAAACTTTAATCTTATCTTTAATTGCGATTGTTACTTTATCTTTGGTAGCTATTGGTGCGGCCTATGCCTTTTTTGCTTCAAAAAATACTGGTAAAAAAGATGTTAATATTAATGCGGAAAGTGGTACTACTGATGTTTTAACTTTTGAAAATGGTGAAACAATTGAAATTACCGCTAACATGGATAACTTTGCCTCAGGTATGGGTAGTGAAGAAGGAAAAACGATAGCAAAAGCAAAATTAACAGCTAATGATGCGACTAATGAAGCTAGTGATAGTTATTATGTCTATTTAAAAATTAATACTAATGAATTAAGATATACTAATTTTAAGGATGAAAGTGGAGATATTAAACCGGGAATTGAACAAGAAGATAAAACTATCACGGCCCCAGATGGAACTCATACAACTAAAGTACCCGAATTAATCTTAACTGTTAAAGAAACCAATAAAGCAACAGGGGAAACTAAAGAATTAAATCAAGCAGATATTGAAAATCTAACATATTATGATAGTATCTCTACTAAAAGAAAAACAGAAGATAGTACTGAAGATGTAACTATCAGTGGTTTTGATATCACAGAAGCTAAGGGAATGATATTACTAAAATATGAAAATATCCATACCAGTAATGACGAAAAAGATGAAGAAAGAGAAAACTTACCGAATATGACAACGCATGAATGGGAAATAACAGTAACTTTAATAAACTTAGATAGTGATCAAAATAATAATACAGGCAAAACCTTTGATGCTACCTTAATATTACAAAAAGAAGAATATCAAGAAACCATTGTAGAAGTATTGTTAGCTAAGGACAATCAAGATGGTGTCGTAACATTATATAAGCATAATACTGAAGAATTGACTAAGCTTGGAATAGAAAATGCGACTTTAAGTGCCAATGATAATAGTTATCGTTATAGTGGCTCAAGTGAAGCAGTTAAAAACTATGTATGTTTAGATGGAACAAGCACTCAAAATGATTGTAATTCTGATGCCGACCTTTATCGAATAATTGGCTTATTTCCAAATGAATCAGGCGAATATGAAATGAAATTAATCAAGTATGATTATGCTACTAAAGACGAACTAGGAGATGATGAAACAGCTCCAAGTGGAGCGTACAGAGGAAACTTGTATCTTGAAGATACTTACAAGGGGAATAATTTAGCAAGTTTAGCAGCATATAGTTGGAATAGTTCAAAAGGAAATTCTATGGATGATAATAATATTAACATGTGGCAAAAGAGTAATTTAAATAAAATAAACTTGAATCAATTTTATTATAATTATATGATAGATAAAATAAGTGATTTAGAAGGCCATATAAATGAACATAAATGGATAACGGGTGGTTGTTTCGTTGGTGATGCATCAAAAGAAGTATATAATAAAGAACTAGGAGCAGAAAAGATAACTACAAGTGATAAGAGCTGTTATGCGGAAGACGATAATAGAACTGCAATAGAATGTACTGATGAAGACCTAACATATCAAGATCAGATAGGTATAATGTATGTAAGTGATTATGGATATGCAGCATATCCAAAAGCATGGAATATTTCATTTGGAACTGATGAATATACTCAAGAAGGTGGAGTAAATAACTGGATGTATATGGGGTTAGATGAATGGACAATTTCTCGTATAGATGACTGCGGTTACGATGCATGGGAAATTAACTTTGAAGGCGATGTGACTGACAGTTATTCACGAGGCGTGGAGGCGGCTAATGGCGTGCGGCCAGTCTTCTATTTAGACTCTTCGACTAAAATAACAAGCGGAGATGGCAGTAAAACAAACCCATTCCGGTTATCTTGGAATTAATTAGAAAAATAAGAACAGTTTTGTATGACCTGTTCTTATTTTAAATACATAGAATATCTTTGAAAGTATTCGGTGTATATTTTTTTAACCTTTTCAAAATTCTCGGGACTATATTTATTTTTATAACGATTGATATCAAAAACATTAGGATTGCTTATTATATCACGCCAATTCTTTTTGATAAAAATAAAAGTAAAATTTAATTCTTCTTCACTTAAAGAACAATTTTTGCTTAAGGCAAAATTATTTACATCATCCACGGTTAATTTATTCATATACTTTTCGATAATACTATACATAAAAATCACCTAATATATTGTATGAAATATTATTAATTTGAAATACTAATAAATGATTAGAATAATGAAAAAAAGCCGAATTGTAATACTCTTAATTATTTTATTTTTTCTAATAATTAGTATTAGATTATTTTTTCTTGGAGTAATTAAACATGAGGACTATCAAAAAAAGCTAGCCGAAAAAACAAATGTAACGGTCTTGGGTTTAAGTGCCCCGCGAGGACGGATTTTAGATACTAATGGAAAAATAATTGTTGATAATATTGGGATTAATACGATTATGTATCATAAAATAAAGGGAATTACAACTAAAGAGGAAATTGCAATTGCCAGACGGTTAGGTAAAATCTTAAATGTGGGACAACCAAGTACGCAAGTATTAAAAGATTATTGGTTGGTTTTAAATGATGGTAATTTATTAATTACGGAAGAAGAATGGCAAATGGTAGAGGAACGAAAATTAACAACCAATGAGATTAAAGAAAAACAATATGAACGAATTACTGATGATATGTTGAATTATAGTATTGAAGAACAAAAGGCGGCATTAATTTATAGTTTAATGAATGAAGGGTATAATTATCAAAAAAAGGTTATTTTAAATAAAGCCAGTGATGCCGAATGTGCTTTAGTGGCCGAATCTAATTTGCCGGGAATTACTATTGAAATGAGTTGGCAAAGGCATTATGTCTATGGTGATACGATGAAAAGTGTTTTGGGTTCGGTAGGCCCAATTGCGCGAGAAGAGAAAAATAGTTATTTAGCCCAGGGTTATGAAATCACCGATATTGTCGGCCGGAGTTATTTAGAAAAAGAATATGAAGAATTTTTAAAAGGGGAAAAAGCCGTTTATCAAGTTAATAAGGATAATACTTTAACTTTAATTAAAGAAGCCCAACGGGGTAAAGATTTAGTTTTAGCCATTGATATTGATATTCAAAAACAAGTAGAAGCAACTCTGGAAGATAAAATAATGTTAGGAAAGAAAAGTTTTGCTAATACCGAATATTATAAAGAAAGTTATGCGGTAGTTAGTAATCCAAATACTGGGGCGATAATTGCTTTAGCCGGGAAAAGATTAAATCAAGATGGTACATTTACGGATGTGGCAACCAATAATATAAATACCTCGTATACGATTGGTTCGGCAGTTAAAGGAGCCACTATTGCGGTGGGGTATAAATATAATTTAATTACGATGGATAAGTATATAACCGATGGGTGTGTGAAACTTTATGCGGTACCCGCTAAATGCAGTCATAAAAGTTTAGGGCGCATTAATGATCTTACGGCTTTAGCCCAATCTTCCAATTATTATCAGTTTTTAATTGCGATTGGTCTTACGGGCAATAAATATTATCCAAATCTGAAATTAAATGCTACGGCCGAGCATTTTCAAATCTACCGGGATACTTTAGCCAACTTTGGTTTAGGGGCTATTACAGGAATTGATTTGCCGGGAGAAGTCGCCGGAATTAAGGGTGCGGCAATTGCTGATGATTTACTCCTTAATTTAGCAATTGGCCAATATGATACTTATACCCCAATTGAGGTTATCCAGTATGTGAATAGTGTTGCTAGTGGCCAAAGATATCAACTTGCTTTAATGCAAAAGATTATTAGTGATGAAAGCATCATAAAAACGAGCAAACCAAAAGTATTAAATGACATTGATTTAAGTAGTGAGGTTTTAGAACGAATTCGTTTAGGTATGAGTAAAGTTTTAAGTGAAGGAACAGGAAAAGGATATGTTGATGTATCCTTAAATCCGGTTGGTAAAACTGGGACGAGTCAAACATTTATTGATAATAATCACGATGGTGTTATGGAAACCTCGACTGTTTCCTCGGCTTTCGCCGGTTATTTTCCAAAAGATGATCCTCAGTATAGTGTGGTGGTAATTACGCCAAATATTTCGTACCGGAATGGGCGAAGCGAGGCCATGTATTATGGAGCCCGTCGTATGACTAACGAAATTACTAACTTTTTAGCCCAATATAATCCTCATTCCGAAAATTAATATTTTAAGATTAATTCCATATAATTAAAAAGAGCGCTAATTTTACATAAATTCCGTACTTTTTGGTTGAAAAAAGTCCAAAGTTTGGTTATAATGGTTAAAGAAATTGATGCAGAGGAGGTATTCTGATGGCAAAAAAAGAAAATCGGGTGCGGACCCAATTAAAATGCCCTAACTGTGGCTTTGAAATTCGCCCTACAGAAAAAAATAAGAAAAATACAACGGAACGGTTGGAATTAAATAAATATTGTCCAACTTGTCGTAAAACTGTAACATTTAAAGAAAAAAGAAGTTAGAAGGTGATTTTAGATGGATATTAATATTAATGATATTAAAAATGGAATGACGATTATTATCGATGGCAATTTATGTTCTATCGTCGAATTCCAACATGTTAAACCTGGGAAAGGACCAGCTTTTGTCCGGATTAAACTTCGGAATTTAAGAACGGGTTCTATTGTCGAAAATACTTATAATACGAATATTAAAGTAACTAGAGCCCATATCGATAAAACAAAAGCCCAATATTTATATAGTCAAGGTAATGATTATGTCTTTATGAATAGTGCAACTTATGATCAAATTGAAATTCCAGCAGCTACTTTAGGCGATGCCGTTCATTTTATTAAAGAAGGCATGGAAATCGATATTGATTTTTATGAAGGCGAAATAATTGGTATTACCTTACCTGAAAAAGTGGAATACGAAGTTATTGAAACGGAACCAGCAGTTAAAGGTAATACAGCAACTAATGCGACGAAAGATGCGAAAATTGAAACGGGTTATACCGTAAAGGTGCCACTTTTCATTAACGAAGGAGAAAAAATTATTATTTCCACGAAAGATGGTAAGTATTCTTCTCGAGCATAGTCAAATAATTGTCAAGTATGCATGAAATTGATGCAATACTTGATTTTTTTTTTTTTTTTTT
>CANQZX010000063.1 GCA_947628445.1 uncultured Bacilli bacterium | reverse complement strand
CTTATCATCACATTATCGGTTCCTGAAATTTTGATGGCAAATTGGAATAACTGTCACATTTCTATTTTAATTGCACACGACAAATAAACCTAAAAAGAGCAATATAATTGACAAAAAAAAGCAAGTTTTGTATACTTTTAGTAGGATGTAAGGAATGATAAAAATGCGCAAAAGATATAAATCAGCTTTATTTTTTATTTTCATTCTTATTGGGGCTTGTGTGACTTTAGGGGTATTTTATTATCTTTATGAAAATTATTTTGCTCATCAAGCAGTAGTTGTAGCCGATGGTAATTTAACCATTAATTATCTTAATGGCAATAAGTTTCATGGTAAAACGGATCAAAAAATTAGTTTTTCGGTAACTAATAATGGGAATAATGAAGAAACTTATTATATTCGTTTGGCTAAAATTACGGCTGATGATGTTAAATATCATTTAGTGGGAACAGATAACGAAATAGATATTACCAATGATTTATATTCTTCCATTATTAAAAATCAAATTGCCATTGCCCCCAAGGCCACGCAAAATTATGAATTAGCTATTGCAACAAGCCATAAATACCAAGGGGAAATAGTTGTGGCTTTAAGTAATAAAGAAAGCATGACTTTTGGTGATTTAATTATTGAAAATAATAAGGTCTATGATAAACCTCTAACATCTTTTGCCGAAAATGCGACGGTTAATGAGGGCTTAATTAAAGTAAAAAGCGAAAAAGAAACGATTTATTATTTTCGCGGTGATATCGATAATAATTATGTATCATTTGCCAATAATTTATGGCGGATTGTCAAAATTAACGAAGATGGTTCGGTAAAATTAGTTTTAAATAATTTAATTGAAACAACTAGTGGTTATCAAACCGGGGAAGATTTTGCTTTTAACGAATCGTTAATTCATTTGGCTTTAACTGACTGGTTTAGCGTTTATTTAGAAAGTTATACCGAACAAATAGCCAGCCATAAGTTTTGTAATGATTTGGTAATTGAAGAAGGGGAAGAAACTTATGCGGCGTTTAACCGCATTAGTAAAAACTTTATTCCTAATCCCGCTTGTTTAGGGGATACATTAGTATCTAAAATTGGCTTATTGACGGCTGATGAGGTGGCGATGGCTGGTGGAACCAGTACGGAAAATAAAAACTATTATTTATATAATGATAATATTACGAGTAGTTATTATACGATGACCTCAGCAAAATACACCCAAGTGGCCTATTATCCTTATGTAGTTGAAGCAAGTGGGGCTTTAGCCGATGATATCTCCTCAACTACGGCCTTAGGCATTAGACCCGTTATTAATATTATTAAAAATATCGCGGCGACCGGGACAGGAACGAGCGATGATCCCTACATTTTAATGGACATTTAATCCCGAATCGGTTATAATAGACATTATGATTTACATTAATAATGTAAATAGACATTTTTTACCTTAACCATTTGACAGTTTAATGGTAAAATGGAGATGTGGTGATTAGAATGAAAATATTTGCAGATATTCTTGATTTTTTAGAATCTTTAAGTTTTATCGATTATATTTTTTTCTTCGCAGTAGTAATATTGATGGTCTTAATAGTAACCTTATTTTACTTTGTGAAAATTAATGGCGATGTTTTAGAAACCAAGAAACCCAATCTAGAGGAAACTAGTGAAATGAAGATTGCCAAAGAAATTACTAAAAGTTTAACTAATCCGGATGTGGCAACCTCGCGTATTGATTTTACCGATTATGAAAAAGATCAAGAGGAAAAGGCCATCATTAGTTATGACGAACTATTAAGTAAAGAAGGTAATTATAAAATTAATTACGAAAATGAAGAATATTTAGATGATTTATCGGTGAAAAAATTTGATTTAGATAATTTAGTTACCGAAGAAGATAAAGATGTAAAACCGGAATTTAAAGGGCATGTCATTAGTTATGCTAAAGAAGAAGAGTTTTTAAAAGCCTTGAAACAATTACAATTAAATTTAAAATAAAAGAAAAGGATGACAACTATGAAATTTACAATCGTGACATTTGGCTGTAAAGTTAATCAATATGAATCAAATATGATGAAGGAGCAAATGCTACAACATCATTTTTTGTATGTGGATAAAATTACAGAAGCCGATATTTTTATAATTAATACCTGCACCGTTACCAATACGGCTGATCAAAAATGTTTAAAATTAGTTCGCCGTTATTTACGAAATTATCCGGATAAAGTAAGTGTGGTAGTTGGTTGTTCAGTTCAAAATAATGAAGCCAAATACCAAGATTTAGGAATTAATATATTGCTTGGGAATAAAGATAAATCCCAAGTGGCTGAAATTATTAGTAAATATCTAAGGGATAAACAAGCATATCAATTTATTACGAAAAACCGGCAACTACCTTTTGAAAATATGCAACTAGAAACATATGACCATATTCGGGCCTTTATTAAAATCGAAGATGGTTGTGATAATTTTTGCAGTTACTGTATTATTCCCTTTGTTCGGGGCAAGGTGCGGTCCAAAGATTATGATTTGGTTTTAGCCGAAGCCAAATGTTTAGCCAAGAATCATCCCGAAATTGTTTTAACAGGTATTCACACAGGTCATTATTTGAGTAATGGTCATGATTTAGCAGATTTAATTACCGATTTAAGTAAGATACCGGAGTTAAAAAGAATTCGGTTATCTAGTATTGAGGTTACCGAATTAAATGATCACTTTTTGGCTATTTTAAAAAATTGTCCAAAGTTAGTTGATCATTTACATATTCCCCTTCAAGCGGGTAGTGACTTTGTTTTAAAAGCCATGAATCGAAAATATGATATTGCTTATTTTGGAGAAAAAATTGCTGAAATTCGCCAAATAAGACCAAATATTGCTATTTCTACCGATATTATTGTGGGCTTTCCTGGCGAAACGGAAGCCATGTTTCAAGAAACTTTAGCCATCAGTCAAAAATTGGCTTTTAGTAAGATTCATGTCTTTCCGTTTTCGCCTCGTAAAGGAACAGTTGCTGCCGCGATGGATAATCAAGTAAGTGAGGCCGAAAAACACGAACGCGTTAAACGGTTAATGGCCTTAAGTGCCGAACTAGAAAAAAAATATTATCAAAAATTTCAAGGTCAAATGGTTGATGTCTTAATTGAAAAAAGTGCTGATGGTAAAAGTGTGGGTCATACGGGCAATTATTTAGAGGTTACTTTAAACGAGACCTTAACTGTTGGTCAAATATATAGTAGGGTATTATGAGTTATATTAAAGGACGCATGCGTAATACAATCTATTTTAATGAAGATAATGGCTATGTTGTAGCCCTTTTTCGCATCCATGAAACGGATGATGAAATTATGCAAAATTATCTTAATAAAACCATTACGGTGACAGGTAATTTAACCGAGGTTAAAATTGATTTAAATATGACTTTGTATGGCGAGTTTACCCATAATGATCGTTTTGGCGATCAATATCATTTTACACGGTTTGAAATTGATAAACCGACGACGAAAGAGGCCATCATCGAGTTTTTAGCGAGCAACTTTATTGCTTCCTGTGGCGAAAAGACAGCCCAAAAGATTGTTGCGGTCTTTGGCGAGGCAACACTTGATAAAATTAAAGAAAATAAGGATAATTTACTTTTAGTTTCCGGAATAACGCCCACCAAAGCTGAAAAAATATATAATTCCTTAATTAATTTTGATAAAAGTAGCGATACTATTTTAAAATTGCAAGAATTTGGTTTTAGTATTGAGGAATGTAGTCATATCTATAATCGGTTTAAGGATCGAATTGATGATATTTTAAACGATGGTTTTTATGATTTAAAAGAAATTATTGATTTTAAAAAAATTGATAGTATTTATTTACAAAATGTTGGGGAAAATGATATTCGGCGCCGGGCTTGTATTTTAGAAAGTATGGAAATATTAAGTAATACTTTAGGTGATACCTATTCTTTTTTAGAAGAAATTAATATTGTTTTGCAAAAAGAGTTTCAAATATTTTTATCTGATGAAGATTTAGAAGAATATTTTCAAAGTTTGACTAGTGATGGCTTAGTATGTAAAGAAGATAAACGATACTATTTACAAAAATACTATGATGGCGAAAAGACCATTGCCCGGAGTTTAAAAATTATTGATTCGTTTCCGCCTTTAAAGTTTAGTAACTTAGAAGCTAAGCTTACAGATTTAGAAAATAAAAGCAATATGACTTATAATGACGATCAAAAAAATGCCATTATGGGGGCTTTAACTAATAATATTACGATTATCAGTGGGGGACCTGGTACTGGGAAAACCACCATTATTAATGCTATTGTTAAGTTATTTATTGCTGAATACCATTTATCACCCGTGGGTATTATGGAAAAAATTGCACTTTTAGCCCCCACCGGGCGGGCGAGTAAAAAAATGGCTTCGGCTACGGGACTTCCGGCTTATACTATCCACCGGTATTTAAAATGGAATAAAGACCGAAATGAGTTTTTCTATAACGAAAATAATAAAACGGTCCATCAACTTATTATCGTAGATGAGGTTTCAATGATTGATGAGTTACTTTTTGCTGCTTTATTAAAAGGAATTAGTTTAAATGCCAAATTGGTTTTAGTTGGCGATATTTTTCAATTACCAAGTGTCGGAGCCGGGTTAGTTTTAAATGATTTAATTGCGACTGATTTATTTAATTATGCGCCTCTTAACTTAATTTATCGCCAAAGCAATAATTCTTATATTCCGTATTTGGCAAAAGAAATAAAAAATAAAGATTTAAGTGAAGATTTTTTAACGAAAAAAGATGACTATTCTTTCTTTCTGGTTTCTCATACCCAAATTAAAGAAACCATTGAAAAAATTATTACGATTTCCCGAGATAAAGGATTAGATGAAAAATCGGTGCAAGTTTTAGTGCCGATGTATAAAGGCGAAAATGGCATTGATAATTTGAATATTATCTTACAAAGTATCTATAATCCGGCGAAAAGAAGCAAAGCCGAAATTAAATATGGTGAGGTTACATACCGGGAAAAAGATAAAGTATTGCAACTAGTTAATGACTTAGATCATAATGTTTTTAATGGTGATATTGGTTATATTGAACGCATCGTAGGTAATAAAACGACAATTAATTTTGATGGAAATTTGGTAACTTACGAAAAAAGAGATTTAAAACAAATTAAACATGCTTATGCGATTACCATTCATAAAAGTCAAGGGAGTGAGTTTGATCATGTTATTTTCCCAATATGTCGCAATTATTACAAAATGCTTTATAATAAATTGGTTTATACCGGAGTATCTCGGGCCAAAAAAAGTTTAACTATCGTGGGTGAGGTTAATTCTTTTGTAAATGCGGTCCAAAATGATTATGCGACCAACCGGAAAACGAGTTTAAAAGAAAAAATAACCCAGGCCTACGAAGTATAAATGCCGTGTTTTAGGCCATACTAGCAACAGAGGTGTTAGTCTGAAAAGAAAAAAGAAATTTATTTTATAAAAATAAGTAAAAAAGGGCAGACTTCCCCTTACCCCAAAGAAA
>CANQZX010000062.1 GCA_947628445.1 uncultured Bacilli bacterium | reverse complement strand
TGAAAAATTTCCATATGTAAAGCCAAAATAAAAGAAACTGTCAAGAAATTAATCACTTAATTTCCGGACAGCCCCTTAAAAAGTCATATTAGTAATGGCTGTATCACTAATTGTAATATTCAAAGGAGTTAGTTCACTATTATTATCGATTACTAATTCATAAGTTGGACTTAAATTATAACTTTTATTTTCCATTGTAATAGCATCAGATGAGGTATTAAAACTATTAGCTTTCATTAAATTATTAATAGTTGTGCCATAAGTATAAGCATTTTGGAAAATATTAGAACCCGCTACCGCGGTAAATGTTGGGCCATAGGGTGCAACACTTGTTTTAGCTCCCGCTTTAATCGTTATATTACCACTGATGGTATCATTAATTAAAATATTATACGTTCCTTCCGGAATCTTTTCGATAGTAAAACTACCATCTTCCCCCGTTGTTATTTTCCGCGAACCATTTTGAAAAGAAATTGTCGCATTAGCTACTGCAGTAGCATCAGCATTTAAAAGTTTACCGGTAAAAGTAAAGTCTTCTTTGGCATTAGCAACGGTGGCCACAATTTCACTATTGATATAGAAAAAGGAATTGCTAGCACTAGGAGTTGTCTTATCCGAAAGCCAAACTTTAACTTGATAATTCTTGGTGGCATTACCACTCGTAGCACTACCAACACTACCAAATAAAAGACTATAACGATTTAATTTTTGATCATCTTGATTATATTCATAAACCGGTAAATCGCCAATACTCAAAGGGCCAGTTAAAGGAGTTGAAGCCCCACTCGCACTATCGTATTCATAAACGGCAATTTTGACAAATTCAATCGGAGTTAAAATATCATCCTCTTTGGCCCCTTCGCGGGCTTTAAATTTATCCATATCATAACCTACCGTCAAAACATATTCACTATCTAAAGTTCCCGTATTAGCTATATGAATTATTTTATTATTGGTTTGATTTAAGCCATCCCGATCTGAAATAGGTTCTAATACACTCGGAAAAACTGCCGTACCATCGCCACTATAAGAAACGGCTAACTCACCGGTGGTTAAAGTTTGATTATCGGTATTCGATTTAACAGTAAAAAAGGCCGAATAAGATATCCCAATGGTACTTAGGGTTAAAACTAAAACACAAACAATAATAAATAAATTGCGCTTTTGATAGAATTTTTTTAATAATTCTTTGACCTTCATTTTATCCACCCTACTTTAAGTTTATCACAAAATTGCGAGTAAAACAATTATTAACTCCGCCGGTTAACACTTACTAATTCTAAATCCTCCGTTAATTGTTTAATGCGTTCAATAATGCGCCGGGCTTTAACGACATCTTCGCTCCCTTTAGTTAGGGCCAAATGTTTTTCTAATTCGGCAATAGTAAAGTTGGAGGTAAAAAAAGTTGTTAATTTATTATTCATCCGGCTTTGTAAAATTGTGCCTAAGATTTCATCCCGGCCCCAACTCGTCACATTTTCGGCGCCAATATCGTCAATAAATAAAATATCTACTGTTTCATAATAATATAATTTATCCTCTAAAGTCGTAAAATCTTCTTTTAGATTCCGCAGCAATTCCGGAAAATAAACAATTTCTACTTGGGCATGTTTTTTAAGGGCAAGTTCATTTAATAAGGCGGCAATTAAATAAGTTTTGCCACTGCCAAAGGAACCATGCAAATATAATCCTTTTAAATTATTAATGGGTTCATATTGATCATAAAAGTTTTTTAACCATTTAATAATGGGTACTCGTTTTTTATCCGTAATATCGATATCTTTCATCCGCGCATTAGCAATATCATTTAAATCTTTTTGTTTATTACTCTTGGCTTGTTCCATTTCTTTTTGATATTTACAAGCCACATAACTAAAGTTTAATCTTTCCTCTTCTTTTTCCGGATAATAAACATGGCCCGTTACTTTATTAGCACACATAAATAAACCTTGACATTTCCGACAATTTTTTAATTCAGCCACAGTATCTTCTAACTTCGAGGTATTTTTTTGACCCAATTCGTTACTTATTTTTAAACTGGTAACTAATTTTTGAAAATCTTTATCGGTTAAGGCTTTTTCATAATTATCCTTTAATTCTTGGGTAATTTTCGCATTTAAAGTCATATGCATTTTTTCCATTAGTTAAACTCCTTCAATAAATCGGCTAATTCGGCTTGTTCACTTTCGGCGATGGTTTCTTTTTCAATTGTTTTATTAAACCAAAGTGGTTCTTTATTTGGTTTTGGCATTTCTTTTTTACTTTTCTTGAGATGCTCTTTTTCGGCAAATTCCATTGCTTCATCCGCGGTTTGTAAACCAGCTCTTTTCCATTGACCTGCTATCGTTTCAACATATTCTTTTACTAATTTATTATTACTGGTTTTTAAAACATAATCGAGTAAAACATTTACTACTGCTGGAGGCATTTCTAAATCCATAACTAAGTTTTCAATTAATTTAATATCTCGACTCGTCGGTTTACTACCATGATATTTGGCTCTTAAAAAATCAACCGGATTAATATTTTCAAAGATTTGAATTAATTGGCCCCTTAAGGAATTATCCCCACTTGGCGTTTTTAAATATTCAGGTTGACTTCGATAAATCAAAGTTGGTAGAGCCCCATGATTAAATTGATAATACTTTCGGGCCGCCAAGCGTAAACTATTTTTATCGATCATACCATATTCATTTAAAACAGTGCGAATTAATTCCATCATTTTTAAAGTATCTAATTTATATAAAAAGGCCAATTGATTAATTAATTCCCGTGTCTTTTTATTAAAGGCCCGTTCATTAATAGCCCCCTTGGGAATCGAAGATAAAATTAAATCAAAGTCGATTTTTTCCCCCGTTTTAATATCGCCCGTTTCGCGTTCTAAGCCCGTCACTAAATTAAGATCCATTGCCGATTCATAAACATCATCTAATTGTTTGGTAATTTCCACATAATCTTTAACATCGATTTTCACTTTTTCATATTGTTTTTGTAAATTACGATATTCCGTGGCGCCAATATTATTATATAAAACGACGTTTAAAACCGGATGATTAAAAAATTCATTGGGACTTAAAGGCGAATATAATTCATAAAGATAACGATTAACATTACCCCCCGTTTTCACAAAAGTTTTCATTAAACCTACGGCTTCTAAGGATTCTCTCGCCGTCGTAATATTTTTAAGGGAACAACCCAAAATACTCATCAAATGATGATGGGTAAATTCTTTACTAAATTGTTTAAAATTATCTAAATCATTCCATAAAGTCAAATAAAGACCAATGGCTAAATGACCTAAAATTGGTTCATAAAAAGAAAGCAGAACTTTTTTATCAAATTCCTGTAAAATAGTTCGATTATTAACAATATATACATCCGCGGGTAAAATTGTTATATTATCCATTTTACATTTCCTTTCTTTTAATTTCTATTATAAAAGAAAATAACTTAAATGCCAAGAATTATTCCATTTCTTTCATCATTTCAAATAAAGGTAATCTTCCCGGTTTGGTAATAATAGTCGCATCATTATTCTTAACTAAATTAATAACTGTATCAATATCTACCCATTTTAGAGCACTAAGTTCGTCTTTTTGCATATGACAATCACTTATCGCAAAATCGGCTTTTAAATAATAAAAATAGATTAAATGGGCATTATGCTTTTCTTGATTTAATTCCGTATAATCTAAAGGATGGAATTCATTATCCGCAAAATCTAAACCAATTTCTTCTTTTAATTCTCTTCTTATCGCTTCAACTTTGGTTTCCTTTTGATCTACATGGCCAGCCAAAAGACCCCATTTACCTTGATCAGCAGCTTCTTTACCACTTCTTTTACCTAATAAGATTTGTTTTTGAGAATTAACAATAAAAACCACAACCGCTTCATGTAATAAACTCTTTTGATGGGCTAAATCCATACTCATTGTTTGCCCTAAATAATTTCCCTTTTCATCAATTATTTTAACTATTTCCATTTACTTCTCCTATTTTCATTATATTCTCTTTCTCTTTCTTTCACAAGTCCCCATCCCAAGTATATTTTTACTTAAAATCAATACAATATTACTAGGAGGTTTCATGAACAATTTTAAAATATATCTTAAAAGTATCTTATTACCTTTAGTTTTAGGAGGCCTAGTTGGTTTTATTACTAGTGGCAAAATGGATTACAATCTTTTAAATAAACCCGTTTTAGCCCCACCCGGCTGGCTCTTTCCCGTCATCTGGTCTATTCTTTATATTTTAATGGGAATTAGTTATGGTTATCTAAAAACTAAAGATAAAGATACTAATCAAGTTAAAAAAAGTTATTATACTCAATTAATTGTTAATTTAATTTGGCCCCTTATTTTCTTCCTTTTAAAATGGCGTTTCGTAGCCTTAATTTGGATTATTCTTTTAGTTGTATTAGTTATTGATATGATTTATGTCTTTTACAAGGAAGAAAAACTGGCTGGCCTTTTACAAATACCCTATCTAATTTGGGCTCTATTTGCTACTTATTTAAACTTATTCTTTTATCTTTTAAACCGTTAAAAAAAGAACTGCACAAGTTCTTTTTTAATTCCAAGATAGCCGGAAAGGATTATCATGAGTGCCTGCTCCACTTTTAATTTTGGTTGAAGAATCTAAATAAAAGACAGGTCGCACGCCATGGTTGTTCCACATAGCGTTGCCGCCCATACCGCCCGGATTACCAACAATCCACGCACCATAGCCAAGCTCCGATTGACGAGAAACTGTCCATTCGGTTTTACCTAAAACCATCCAGTTATTAGTTTTTACATTTTCTTGATCATACCCGCCAGATCCCACTCCCATTTTAGAATTCCATGCTTCAGGATAGGCAGCATATCCATAATCACTTACATACATTAGACCAATTTTGGCTGTATGTGTTAAATCGTCTTCGGTACATTTTTGAACTGCACTAGTATTATCTTCGGTATAGCATTTACTATCGCTTGTTGTTATTTTTTCTGTTCCTAGTTCTTTATTATATGTTTGTTGAGCATTGTATATTCTTGAAAATATTAAACCTCCGGTTGTCCATTTATGTTCTGTTATATGTTCACTTAAATTAGTTACTTTTGCCAAATAAGTATTTACATAATAGCTATTTAAGTTTATTTTATTTAAATTACTATATTGCCACATGTTTGTATTACCATCACTATCACTGGTTCCTTTGCTACTATTCCAATGGTAATAATTGCTTGAACTATATGCCCCACCTTCGGCTGTTGAGTTATCTCCTAATTCTGTTGGTGTTCCCTCAGTAGCTTTGATTAATTTCATTTCATATTTGCCATCATAATTTGGAAAGAAACCTATTATCCGATATAAATCGGCATCGGTTGTACATGTTGAATCTTCACTTGTTCCATCCAAACAAACATAGTTTTTAGCCTCTTCGCTTGAACCACTAAAGCGATAACTATTATCATTAGGACTTAAGTCTTTATTGACTATATTACTGTTAGCTAAAGCTTCACTATTATGATAGATTATATGACTATATTCATAATCTTCATTGCTAATTTTTTTAATGCATGTTTCTATTGTATCTTCAGGCCCACAAGCATCTGCTAAATTAGTAATTATTTG
>CANQZX010000061.1 GCA_947628445.1 uncultured Bacilli bacterium | reverse complement strand
ACTCAGGACTTTTTTAATTAATTAAAAAAAGAAACTGTCTAGAAATTAATTACTTAATTTCCGGACAGCCCCTTTTATTTTTTTATTAATTTGCGTAATAAAATGATTCCTATGATAATAAAAGGGATTAAGAAAATAAAAGAAGAATAAGCTTCATTTTTAATACTATAATAAAAGGCATAAATTAAAAGACCTAGAACATAAATACTAAAACTAATTTTAAAGATTAATTGGCAGATGGGAATAAATTTAGCTTTATTAATTAAAAGAAAAATATATTCGCATAGTTTGGCTAAAGCACAAATAATAAAAGGTAAAATAAAGAGTTGGGTATAAATGTCATTTTCCCCAAAGGCCCAAATTAAAACAGTAGAAACAAAAGTAACACTTATAATATTACCAATAAGATATATTTTTTCTTTCGCTATTTTCATCATAACCTCATTAACTTAATTTATATTATCCATTATAACAAATTATTTAAAAAGAATAGGTTTTTAGATTAACTTTTGTTAAATACTAACTAAATTAAATCATTTTATGTTACAATAATATTAGACCCGATACTAGGAGGCAAAATGAAAACGGAAAATGAGCAATTCTTAACCGAACAAATAATAACATATTTAGGAAACAAAAGAAGTCTTCTAGATTTCATTGGTACAGGTGTAGAGCTTGTAAGAAAGGATCTAAAAAAGGAAAAACTTAATATAGTAGATATTTTCTCTGGTTCGGGAATTGTGGCTAGATATTTAAAAAAATATGCTAATTTGTTAATTACTAATGATTTGGAAAGTTATTCGTATACTTTAAATAAATGTTATCTTGCGAATAAATCAGAATTGGATTTAGATAAGTTAGTTAGTGATTATAATTACTTAAAAGAACAATTAAATAACGAATTAACAGAGGGCTTTATATCAGAATTATATGCCCCAAAAGATACAAACAATATTCAAAAAGGTGAACGAGTTTTCTTTACTAAAAGAAATGCAATGTATATTGATACTTGTAGAAAATTAATAGCTAATCTTCCCCAAGAAGAACAGGCTTATTTTATTGCCCCTTTATTAGCGGAAGCTTCTGTAAAAAATAATACGGGAGGGGTTTTTAAAGGCTTTTATAAAAACAAAGAAGGAATAGGTCAATATGGCGGAATTGGTAAAAATGCCTTAGCGCGAATTATGGCGGATATCGATTTACCTTATCCTATTTTTAGTAATTTTGAATGCCAAGTAATTAATTATAAAAAAGACGCTAATACATTGGCTAAAGAATTAGAAAATATCGATTTGGTATATATGGATCCACCATATAATCAACATCCTTATGGTTCTAATTATTTCATGTTGAACTTAATAAATGATTATCAAAAGCCTTTAGAAATTAGTAAAGTATCAGGTATTCCGGAAAAGTGGAATCATTCTAATTACAATAAAAAGAAGGAAGCCTTGGATTCTATGCGAGACTTATGTGCTACCATTAAAAGCAAATATTTGTTGATTTCTTTTAATAATGAAGGTTTTATTAGTAAAGTAGAAATGGAAGAAATGTTAAATAAAATAGGAAAAGTAACAACCTTAGAAAAAGGATATAATACGTATAGGGCTTCGCGAAATTTAAATAATCGTAGTCTACATACAATTGAGTATTTATTTATTGTAAGAAAGGAGAATCATGGTGAGTGATTATAAAACAATTATTAAAATTATAGAATTAATTAATAGAAATGGTCGCCAAGGTCCAAAGGATTTATTAAGTGAAGAAGTATATGGCTGGGTAAAAAAGGACTTTGCTATATCACGCTCTGCCTACGAAACAATTATTAAAAATAATTCTATAAAGGAATCAGAAAGATTAGAAAATAGAGATGCTTTTTTTGTTTTAGATTCGCGTAATAGATATCAATTATTTAAATCTAATGAAGAAGAAATAAGAAAATATTTATGCTATATAGTTCGTGAAAATCCGGGAATAACCTCGGCGGCTGCGAGAATAACCTTTAAGCAAATTTATCGCGATTATACGCCTGTTGATTTAATGATTCAACAAAACTTATCATCGCAACAGGATGTGATTGATCAAACAATAAGAAACATTTTAGTATCTAATATTACCAAACAAAAGAATGCCGAATTATTTAATCAATCCCTTACCAAACCATTTACTTATACTTTAAAACCTAAAGGTTATGAGTACGCTAGTGAAATTGAAGCAAAGATTCATTATTTAAATAATGAAGATAATAAATTAGAATATAAAATTGAACAAGAAAATACATTTCAAAATAATATTAAAGGTATTAAAACATATTCTAAAGAAGAACTTGCCAAAATGCATGAAGAAAATAAAAATTTTAACATGCTCGAATATTATGAGGAATTTTTATCTTCTAGAGGTAGTAGAAATGCCAGATTTCCAACAGATGATAAAATTAAAAATACTAGACTTGAATTAGAAGACTTTAAGTGCGAAGTAGATTCAAATCATATTACTTTTAAAACAACATCTTTGCCAAATTACTTAGAAGGACATCATATGATTCCTATGTCAGCTCAAAAAAACTTTCCGAATATTAAACTAGATTGCATTGAAAATATGGTGGCTTTATGTCCTTTATGTCACGCCCAAATTACATATGGAACTCGGGAAGAAAAGAAAAAAGTGTTTGATGCGATTGTTAAAAAAAGAATTAACGATTTTGAGAGTATTGGCTTTACTGAACCAATATTAAAAGTTATTTTTGATACTTATTACAAATAAAAAGACGATTAGAGCTATTACTCAAAACCGTTTTTTTATTCTTGATTCATATTATAAATATAATAAATATTATCTATGATTATGTAATAGATATTTTGATAATTAAATACGTTTATATCGTTGTTTAAAGCGATATTAATTAAAGCTTTTAAACTAGCTAAATATAAAATATGATCCGTATTAATATTTGGTTTATTTTGAATAGGTATAATGATATCATGATATTCTTTTAAAATGATTTTGTCCTTTTCTTTAGGACTTAAAGTTCTAAAAATTAGATAAATATCCGCAATAGTCAAAATAATAAAAACTATTACTTTTTTATAATCCATATTTTGTTTATTTTCAAAAGAATTCTTATCTTCTTTTTCTGTTATTTCAATAATATTTTCACTAAGAGGAATAGTTAATAAAACGGCCGCGGAATCTTTATCATTAATTTTAACATTAAGTTTTACATATAAGTAACTTTCCGTCTTTATATTATAATATTCTTGAAATGTTTTAAGATAATTAACATAGAACTGATAATCTAACTCATAATTTTCCTTTATCTTTATGACTTTTTGACTTAGCTTCTTTTGCCTTTTTATAGGAAAATCCTTAGTCCAAATTAATTTTGTTCCATTATCTGCATAACTCTTGATAGTTGCTGCAATATCATAAGAATAATTGATCTTTTCTTTGTTTTGCTTTTTTATTTCATAATCAAAATAAATATCAATACTTTTAATGGCTTTAGCAATATAATAATTATGAGCCTTTATTTTATCACTAGCATAGTAATTATTGGGATTTAAAGTAACGGTATATGATGTTTTATTTTTTAATTGATAAGTTTTGGCCTTAGGGATATTTTTATTAATAAATATTATGACTAAAGAAAGAAGAATAACTAAAAGAATAATACCTAATAAAGGTAAAAGTTTTTTTATTTTTTCTGCCAATTTAATTCTCCTTTGTAAATAATTCATTTAACCAAATAGAGGGATAACCTAAATATTGTAGGGAAAACTGATAAACACCTTTGATATCTTCTTTTTTAACTTTGATATAATCGATATCATTGTTAGCATCACCTTTAGTAACAAAGTATTCATTGATACTTACCACCCGGTGGACAATGTTTTCATTTTGGTATTGAAAGACAATAATATCGCCGGGCTTAATATCTTCTTGTTTTTTATAAATGACGATATCGCCTCTTTTAAAAGTAGGATTCATACTATTTGATAATATCGCTATGGGTTGGTATGGAAATAAACCTAACATAAATAGTATTAAAAAAATAGAACTAATAATGGTTAAAGGATAAAGAATCTTGTTTAATTTAAAATGATGATTATTTGTTTTGGTTTTAAAAATAAAGGTTTTAAATAAATAATAAATAATTAATACTTTAATAAGGGCAAAAGATCCGGTAATAAACCAATTACGGTTAAGCATAATTGGGATAAGCATGTTAGGTACCTCATCAAATAACCTTATAATTATAGGAATATCATAATGAGTCTTTAAAGAAAGGTAAGTATATAAAATATTTTGGGCAATAAGAGGGATAATTAAGGAAATAAATAAGTGGAATAAAATAAGTTTAGGAGCAAGAAAAAGGTTTTTAAAATTAAGCTCACTTATGATCATTAATAAGGTTATTAACGCTATCACTAAAAAATTATTTTTATTGTTTTTAATAAGTTTAAAACGGAGCATTTCCATACCAAAGATAAGTAAAATGGCATTACCTAAATTTAGGAAAATATTAATTAAGGGAGCATCAAAATAATCTTTATTAAAGCCAAAAGCAATGCCACCAACTAAATAAAGAATAAAAAAACTAAGCGCGATAGTTAAAGTAAAGTTTAGTTCTTTTCTCTTGGGTAAATTAAAAGCTGGATAATAGAAAATGATTAAAAAACTTAACCAAAATAAAGGAGTAATAAAAGTATTGGCAAAGAAGATATGAATAATTGTATAGATGCTTAAAAGAAAAAACAAGAATTTCTTTTTAAGTGGTATCTTTTTGAACATATTGAATTATCCCTGTTAGTGTTTTCGTTTTCACATCAGGAACACTTTCGGTATTTTTAACATAAGTTACAATGATATTAAAAGTAGTGGCATCACCTACATTTAAATCTTTTTTAAGTTCCGAGGTGGTATAGTTGATTTCTTCAATTCCATCTATTTCTTCAGTAAATATGATGGTTTGTAATTCGGCATTAATGGTTCCTAGATTTTCAATCGTAACCGCATAAATTATTTCATCGCCTGGTTTATTAAGTTTCGCCGAAAAATTAATTGAATCTTTTGTAAAAGTTGGGGTTCCGGCATCACAACCATCAGGCACTTGCGTTGCGGTAATGTTGGTTATTCTCACATCCCAATTACCAGTTATTTCGGTCGTTCCTTTGATAGTAAAATCGGTAGCAAAAGTTGAATACCCTACGGCCATTAAAATAATAGCCATAAGAAAGGATATCAGAATTATTAATTTCTTCTTAGGCAAATTAATTTCCCCTTTCTATTTAGTATTTTAAAAATTAATGGAAATAGCATTGTACTATCCCACTCATAATTTATGCCAAAATAAATAATCGGTATGGTTATTTGACCTAAGATAATAAAAAATTTTTTAGGGGCAATATTTTAACAACAAAAAACGAACCGAAACGGTTCGAATGATTTCAATTGGAGCGATTGTGGAAGATATTTACAACTTTCACTCATAACGATTTGATATATAAAATATCAATCTCTGATAATATTTTAGCACAAAATTCCCTTGATGTCTCTAAAAATTTGAGATTATATGGTAAAATATGTAACTATTCAGACTAAGTCATGTTAAAACGAGAGCTTATAAAGAAGAATGCTCTCTTTTTAATTAAATAAAGTTTT
>CANQZX010000060.1 GCA_947628445.1 uncultured Bacilli bacterium | reverse complement strand
AGTAAAAACAATGAGAATTAACTCATTGCTTTTAAGAATGATTGCCACTTTTATGTAAAAATCTGTGAATAGTAACGTTTTTTTAAAATAAAATCATAGTCAAAATAAAAGCCATTACGATTCCGACTAAATCGGCAAAAAGGCCCACGCCTAAAGAATAACGAATTTTTTTAATGCCAATCGAACTAAAATAAAGGGCCAGTACATAAATAGTTGTATCGGTACAACCTTGTAAAATAGAAGCCAGCCGGCCTAAATAAGAATCGGGACCAAAACGCAGAAAAATATCATTCATTATGGCTAAAGAAGCCGTTCCTGAAACAGGTCGCAGCAAAGCCATGGGCATAATTTCTAAAGGAATATGTAAAAAATTAAAAAGACCGCGGAAAGAATTAAGTAAAAAATAAATAAAATTACTATCTAAAAAAATATTGATGGCAAAGACCATAGCAATAACGGCCGGAAAAATATTAAAGGTTATATAAAGACCTTCTTTGGCGCCAGCTAAAAAAGATTCATAAACATTAATTTTTTGCTTAAAACCATAAAAAATAACAACCACGACAAAAATAGGAATGACAATTTTAGATAATAGGTTCATCTTTTTCTTCTCCTTATGAAATAATCGAGTAAAAGACCGCCTAAACTCGAACAAAAGGTAGCAATAACTCCGGGAATAATTATTTCCGAAGGATTAGCCGAATGATGCGCAATTCTTAAAGCCAGTACTGTCGTTGGTACAATAGTTACGCCCGCGGTATTTAAAACTAAAAAAGTAATCATCGGGGTGGAGGCCGTTTCTTTATCCGGATTAATTTTTTGCAGTTCTTTCATCGCTTTTAAGCCAAATGGAGTTGCCGCGCTACCTAAGCCCATCATATTAGCTGCGATATTAGAAGCAATATAACCTAAAGCCGGATTATCCTTGGGAACATCGGGAAATAATTTGGAAAGCAAGGGTTGGACTAAATGGGCAAATTTTTTGAGTAACCCGGAATCTTCGGCAATTTTCATAATACCCGTCCAAAGAACAATAATTGGCAAAATCGATAAAATTAAGTCGAGGCCTTCTTTACCATTAGTTAAAATACTATTATTAATAACATCAATGCGCCCAGTTAATAAAGCAAAAAAGATACCCACTAAAATTAAAAAAATCCAAATATAATTTACCATGTTTTAAACCACCGCCAGATTTTTTGCCAAAAACTTAACTTTGTTGTTTTTTTCTTAGAAGTATGCACATAAATATTAGTTTTGCGCACTACCTTCTCTTTTAAATAAATCTCGGCTTGCCCCACGACATCGCCATCTTCATAATTTTTTAATTTTGTTAAGGCATAATTAATTTTTAAATCTTTTTGTTCGGCATTTTTTAAAGGTAGATAAACATTATTTTTAATATATAAAGTATCATCAGCATAATACTTATCTTTTTTGACTTTAAAGTTTTTTTGATCTAACACTTTAAGGGCTTGATAACTAGCAAAAACATCTTCATATAAAGCAATATGATCTTGAAAATCATTAGGGTCATTCAAAGTAACTATTACTAAATTAATATTATCTTTAGCCCCCGTGGTAACTAAAGTCCGCCTTGCTTTTTCGGTAAAGCCCGTTTTCCCGCCCGTGATATAATCGTAACGATGAATTAACTTATTTTTACTTTTCCAACTATAGGTTTTGGTACTACTTTTAATCGTTTTATTTTTGGTACCAAAAATTTCCCGAAAAGTTTTATTTTGATATGCATATTTAGTTAAAAGGGCCATATCATAGGCCGTGGAGGTATTACCTTCGCCACTATTTTCTTCTAAACCATGGGCATTATAAAAATAAGTGTTAGTCATGCCAATTTCTTGGGCTTTGGCATTCATCAGTTTAGCAAACCCAGCCATATCCCCTGCCACATTTTTAGCAATTACCATGGCTGCATCGTTACCACTCCGAAGCATTAACCCATATAATAAATCCTTTAAGGTTAATTTTTCGCCTATTTCAATATATATGGCACTGCCAAAACTTTTTAATATTTCCTCCCCAACCGTTACTTGTTTCGTAAGATCAGCATTTTCAATTGCTACCAGACAAGTCATAATTTTAGTTGTTGAAGCAATTAAGCGTGGCGTATTACTATTGCGCTCATAATAAATACGGTCATTATCTAAATCCATGACAATGGCACTGGCCGCACTAATAGCCCCCACTTTTAAGGGGATCATTAATAAAAGTATTAACGCTATTTTTTTCATAAAATCCCTCATTTAAGGATATGAAAAAGATAGCCAAGCCATGCTTATTTTGCCAAAGAAAAACTCGCTTATCGCGAGTTTCTTGATTTTAATTCGGCTTCATATGCCGCTAAGGCTTGCATTTTATCCCCAATATTATTTAAAAGCGTATTGTTTAAAGCTTGATCTTGGGAATATTTTAGCATTTGTTCTTGGGCATCCAAAATATGACGACAAGAACTAATTAAATGGTCAATGGCATCTAATTCCGCTGCCTCTTTAGCATTTGGTAAAAGCATATCCAAAGCCGCATAACTCTCATTATAAACTTTGGTTAAAGTATCAAACATTAAATCAAAATCATTTGTAGACATCGACATCACTCCTATACAATAATTATAAATGGTTTAACTTTATTTTTAAAGAAAAGGAGTTTAATTTGACAAAAAATTGACACCAAGAAAAAAAGGACTTAACCCTAACTTTCTAAATCATAATTATAAACACCATGAATTTTTTCTAAGTCATCATTCGATAATTCACTAACTTGCCATTTATCGTCTTGATCTTTTTCAACATAAAAATCTATTGTGTATTCAACGGTATCTTTCATCATTTTCATTTGTTCTAATTTATAATCTAAAAATAATGAATTATCATAATTACCATCTTTATCTTGGAACTTATCTTGATTTTGGGCTAAATAAGATGCGGCATCATTTTGGACTTTATATAAATCATAAACCGTAATTTTCGTAGTTACAATTGCCGTATCTCCATCATAATTTTCATTGGTAATTTCATATTTTAAATCACTATATTGTTTCTTTAAAATATCTCGATATTCATCCTTTTGGTTATCTGTGAAATCTTCTTTTGATATCACCGTTTCCAAATCCGTTAAAACAGCCGAACTTAAATTCTTATATTGATCAAGAAAGTTCTTTACCGCATCACTCGCGGTACTTTTAGTTAATGAACAACCTACTAAAAACAAACTGCCAACAAAAATACTTAAAACTAAACATAATTTTTTCATCTAATCCCATTCCTTACATCTATATAATGTAACATTTTACCAATTTTATACATTGTGATAACTCATTTTAATAATTTCCGAAATAGTTTCTTCTTTTAGGCCTATATCTTTATCTAATTGTTCTTTCATTTGGTTAGCCATTTTGCGCCAATCTTTTTCGGTTTTGCCAAACCATTCCAAATATAAATATTGTAATTTCATATAATTTTTATTATCTAATAATTTTGTTATTTCTTCTAAAATAATGTTTTTAATTTGTAAGGCCTGTCTTAACAAAGTTGGTTTGGGTCTTTTTTCAATGGTTACATAATCAATTACCATTAAAGGAATACTATAAATAATTTCTAGTAAATTTAATTCATCACTTAAAGAAAGTAAACTCATTTCGGTATTAATCCCATTTTCATCAAAAACAACCGCGATAGCATTATTTTTATCCGCGAGTATACAGGCATAATCACATTTTTGATCTTCCACCATGGTTTTTTGATAAATTAATTTTAAAAACTCTTTATCTACTTGGATATGATTATTTAAAAAATCTTTAATCGTTTTGTTATTAACTTGAAATAAAGGAATTTTTTTAATCTTCCAAAACTGATCTTGAGGAAATATTTCATAAAATTGGTAATTATTTTCTAAAAAATCTAAAGTGATGTCGTAATAAAAATTCATTAATTTTCTTCCTTTCTAAACCCCAAGTAATAAAAACTAAACCCAAAAGTATTAAGTATAAATAAGGACTACTAATAATAAATTTACCAAAATCAAGAAAACTATACCCAATTGTTAATAAATTAAGATAGATAATTAAAAAAAATAAGCCCACACTACATAATATTATTCCTAAGCCAATAAAAATATTTATCACCTATTTAATAATATTATTGTGGGGCTTAAATTATTTTTAATTCCAAGATAACCGAAAAGGATTATCATGAGTGCCATCGCCACCGGCTATTTTGGTTGAAGAGTCTAAATAGAAGGTTGGCCGGACGCTGATGGTGAAGATTACGTCATAGTAGTTGTCCACACTGCCTGCAGTGGAAAAATACCACACATAATTACTACGATTAGAATGACGAGAAATTGTCCATTCTGTTTTTCCTAAAAACATCCAATTATTCGTTTTTACTGCTTTGCTAGCATATCCACTTGAACTATCTATTATTTGATTCCAAGCATCTGGATAAGCTGCATAACCATAATCACTTACATACATTAAACCAATTTTGGCATTTTTATAGCTTAAGTCGTCTTCAGTACATTTTTGGGCTGTAATTTTATTATCTTCGGCATAGCATTTATTATCATTTGTTGTCAGTTTTTCGGTTCCTAGTTCTTTTTCATATACTTGTTTTGGGGTATAACTACTTAATGAAAATCCACCTGTTGCCCATTTATGTTCGGTTATATGTTCACTTAAATTATTTACTTTAGCAAGGTATGTATTTAAATAATATTCATTTAGATTCTTTTTATTTAAGTTACTATATTGCCACATATTTGTATTAGGATCACCAGTACTTGTTCCTTGACTACTATTCCAATAGTAAACATTACTTGAACCATAATATGCTCCACCTGGCGCTGTTGTATTATCGCCTAGTTCTTCTTTGGTAGCATAATCATATTTGATTAGTTTCATTTCATATTTGCCTGATTCATTTGGGAAGAAACCTATTATCCGATATAAATCGGCATCTGATGAACATGCTCCAATTGTTGCTTCAGTTCCATCTAGACATACATAGTTTTGAACTTCTTCACTTGAACCACTAAATCTATAACTATTATCATTAGGACTTAAGTCTTTATTAGTAATGTTACTATTGGCTAAAGCTGCTGTATTATGATAAATTATATGACTATATTCATAATCTTCATTGCTAATTTTTTTAATGCATGTTTCTATTGTATCTTCAGGCCCACAAGCATCTGCTAAATTAGTAATTATTTGATCTTTTTGTAATAATAAGGTTGCATCAAAAGTTTTACCTGTATTATTATTTTGATCACTATCTAAGTTTATTAAAGTTACTGTTATTTCCCATTCATGGGTTGTCATATTTGGTAAGTTTTCTCTTCCTTCATCTTTTTCTTCATTACTGGTATGAATATTTTCATATTTTAGTAATATCATTCCTTTTGCTTCCGTTATATCAAAACCACGGATGGTTACTTCTTCGGTACTATCTGTTGTTTTCTTTTTCGTAGAGATACTATCATAATATGTTAAGTCTTCTATATCTTCTTGAGTTAATTCTTTGGTTTCTCCTGTGGCTTTATTAGTTTCTTTAATGGTTAAGATTAATTCGGGTACTTTAGTTGTATGAGTTGCATCTGAGGCTGTAATGGTTTTATCTGCTTGTTCAATTCCGGGTTTGATATCATTATCACTATCTTTAAAATTAGTATATCTTAATTCATTAGTATTTATTTTTAAATAAACATAATAACTATCACT
>CANQZX010000059.1 GCA_947628445.1 uncultured Bacilli bacterium | reverse complement strand
GCTTATTTTAATGTCTTCATTGACAAGACACTTTTTTGCGTCTCAAAAATTTATATTTTTATTTTCAACCTTTACCCTCCGTAACTTGTCCATTTTGGACTTGATAAATTGCACTTTTTGTTAATAATTCCGCGGGGATACTATCAATATCCGTCGTGGTAATGAATGTTTGAACCTCTTCATTTAAAACTTGCAAAATATTTAGTACTTTCTTATTATCTAATTCACTAAATAAATCGTCTAAAATTAAAATCGGATATTCTTTAATAATTTCCTTAATAATTTTAATTTCCGCAAGTTTAAAGGAAAGAATAGCATTTTTCATTTGGCCTTGACTACCCCACTCTTTTAATTTATTACCATCTAAGATAAATTCAAAATCATCGTGGTGAATCCCAATTAAAGTTTTGCCAAAGGCCATTTCTTTACTATAATTTTTCCGATATATATCTAATAATTCCTTTTCTGTTTTGTTATAATTAGATAAATATCGAACCTTTAAAGTCCCCTTTTCAAAAATCTTTTGATAGACCTCGGTAATATTTTCATTAATGTTATTAATAAACTCTTGCCGATATTTATTAATTTTTTTGCCATTTTCCACTAATTTCTTAGTTAAAATATCTAAATATTCCCGCGAAGCATTGCCATATAAGTATAATTGTTTTAAATAAGCATTTCGCTGTTTTAAAATCTTATTGTAATTACTTAATAAAAGCATATACTCTTTAAAAATCTGACTTATTTCGATATTTAAAACTCTTCTTCTTTCATTCGGGGAAGAATTAATAAGTTCGGTATCCCGAGGATAAAAGATAATAATTTGAATTTTTGTAACATATTCACTTATTTTATTAATTTTGTTATTATCAATTTCGACCTTTTTGCCATCATTACTGATATTAACTTTATATAAGGAATAATCGTTACCCTTCCAAATTTTTCCTTCAATGTTCGCACTTTCTTTAGTTTTTTGAATAAGGTTTTTATCGTTATTTAGGCGAAATGACTTAGTTAAGGCAAGTAAATAAATTGCTTCGACTAAATTGGATTTTCCACTACCATTTTCCCCATAAATGATATTTAAACCATTTTGCAAATCTAAATTTAAGGTCTCATAGTTTCGAAAATTTGTAAGTTTTAAATTGCTAATTCTCATATTTAGCCCCATTTTTGACAAATAAGTCACTTTTTATGCATTGGTGTATACCTATATGCATTATAATTATAACACAAATAAAGACCAAAAAAAAGCAAAATTATCCGATTTTGCCCAATTTTAACCTAATTTCTTAATGCACATAAAGCGAGCAAACGACTACTTTTTAAAAATTGATTATGAAAGATCGTAAAAGAGATTAAAAAGATTACTTTTTCATTATTTATAAAAGTAATTTCCACATATTTATTAACGCGCCGGTAAGACACAATATTGTTATAAACAAACCACAAACCTTGCTCATTTCGTTCCGAAAAAATAGGAAAAATTAGAAAATTTTTCTTTTCACTAATTATTATTGGTACTTTACTAACTATTCCTGTTAAATATTTGGTAGCACTAATTCGTCCCTTTAAACTACTGCCATAATATTTACAACTTTCATCAATGATTTTATTTAAAGAACTATCTATTGTTAATAACTTATTAGTTTCCCCTACCTCAACGACATAATTATTTTTCTTTAACCACAAAGTTTCACTATTAATTATATAATTCATCCCTATTCCCCCTGAAATAAGGCCTATTATAATTATTATTTTTAAAAACTTTGTCGAAATAACGAAAAAAAGAATATTTCTATCCTTTTTAATAAGTTTTAACTGGTAAGATTAATTCAATAACTGATTCATCTGTAACGGGTTTTAAGATTATTGGTTTATCGTCACTATTTAAAAGTAATAAGATATTATCTTCTTTAATAACTTTCAAAGCATCCAACATATATTTAGAACTAAAGGAAATAATGATACTTTCTTTATTATTACTTTCAATACTTAATTTTTCTTCCGCATTACCTAGTTCATTTGAGGTTGAGGTAATCATCATTTCTTTATCTTTAATTTCCATCCGAATAATATTTTTTTCTTTATTATCCGCTAAAAGAGAAGCCCGATCAACAGCATCAAATAAAGCATTTAAATTTAAATTAATAATGTAGGCATATTCATTAGGAATAAAATGACTTGTTTCCGGATAAGTTCCTTCAAGTAGATTACTTTGTAGATAAATATTTTTATAAACAAAGAGAATTTTATTTTTGAAAATATAGATTTCAACATCTTCGTCTTCTTCATTTAATATTTTTTCTAATTCGACAATACTTTTACCAGGAATTACAATATTGATATTCTTTTCCACAATATTACTCAACCGAATATTTTTCTTGGCTAAACGATAAGAATCTGTGGCAATACATTCCAAGATATCCCCATTAATTTTTAAATTTAGCCCGGTAAGTAAAGGTCTTACTTCTTGGTTAGATAAAGCATAAGCCGTTTGATTAATAATTTCTTTTAAAACTTGATCCTTTAAAATAATAACATCATTGTTCTTTTCAATATTAATATTTGGATAATCTAGTGGATTATAACCATTTAACCGATATTGGTTATATGGGGATGATATTTTAATTTTTAAATTATCTTCGACCTCAAACTCAATAACATCAGTGGGCATTTTCCGAATCATATCCATAAAATATTTACTTTGGATAATAACCTTACCTTTACCTTCTAATTTTTTAATATTCTTTTCCGCGATATGAACTTTAATAGTTAGTTCACTATCACTGGCTAGTAAATCAATTCCCTTTTCCGTTAAATCAAAGACAATCCCATTTAAAACCGGAATCGTTGTCTTTTGGGTTAAGGCCTTAGTAACATTATTTAAGGCCTCTAATAAAACATTTTTTTCAATACTCCATTTCATAATTTTCTTCTCCTTCTTTTTATTATTAATTATTTTTTTTATATTAATTATAGTGTGTATATGTTAATAACTTTAATATTTTATCTTTAATTTGCCAATATTTATGGTTATTTTTCATAAAAGTTATTAACATCATTTTAACTTATTTTTGATTTCTTTTAACATCTTATCCAAGTTCTCATCTGTTTTTAAATCCTTCTCAATTTTATCAATTGCCGTGGATACGGTAGAATGATCGCGCCCTCCAAATTCAAAACCAATTTTTACGAGATTTTCATCGGTTTCCATCCGGCAGAGGTACATGGCTATATGTCTAGGTCTAACCACTTTATTACTGCGACTTTTACTTTTTAAATCTTCCACTTTAATTTGAAAGTAATCCGCCACGGCCTGTTGAATCGAAGCAATTGAATTATTCACAAAGATATTGGTATTAACATAATCTTTTAAGGCCTCGACCGCAAAATCTAAAGTTATTTTTTCGGGCACCATCATAGCGGTATAAGCCAGTAAGCGGTTAATAGTGCCTTCAATATGCCGAACATCATTCACACAACCATTGGCAATATATTCAATAACATCATCGTTAAGTTTATTATCAATACTGGTATTTTTAATTTTGGCTTTAATTATTTCACATCTTAGTTCTAAATCTGGGGGATAAATATCAACTGGTAAGCCCCACATAAAGCGACTTCGCAAGCGTTCCTCAATCTTTTTTAAATCGTCGGGACTTTTATCACTACTAATAATTATTTGTTTATTGGCTTGATGGAGTTCGTTGAAAGTGTGAAAAAACTCGGTTTGGGTTTTTTCGGCGCCGACTAAAAACTGAATATCATCAATTATTAACACATCCACATTGCGGTATTTATTTTTAAATTCACTCGCATAATTTAAACTACTAGATCCTTTATCTAAAGAAGCAATCCCTGTAAAATCAGTCATAAATTCATTACTGGTTGTATATAAAACCTTTAAATTACTATGTTCGGTTATGTAATTTCCTATGGCTTGCATTAAATGGGTTTTGCCTAAACCACTCCGACCATAGATAAATAAGGGATTATGAATGACACCTGGGGTTTCAGCCACAGCTTTTGCGGCCACATAGGCCAATCGGTTGGTATTTCCGACTACATAATTATCAAAAGTATATTTTTTTTGTAAATTAGTTTTCCATTCTATTTTATTTTCGGAAATTTCTCTAACTGGTTCAGTTTCCTCTTCTAAACTAGGACTGGTACTAGCCAAATATTCTTCTTCCGTTAGATATTTAAAATCATAATTAATTCCCGTTAAGGAAAAGAAAGTATTATTTATTAAATCTTGAAAAGTACTCCCTAGCATTTGCTTATGAGTATTCATGGGAACTTTAATGGTAATAAGATTATCTTTAATGTCAATGAGTTTTAATTTAGAAAACCAGATACTATAAGATTGTTGACTCACTTGGCCGGCGATTTCTAACAAAAATTTATCGAATAGTTCGTCAGTTTTCATTACCTCACCCCACTAACATTACTTCCTAAATAAATTGTAATACATTTTTTTCTAAAATAAAAGAAAAATGTCGAACCAACAACTTATCCCCAAAGTTATCAACATTCTATACTAAGGTAAAATAAGAAAAAAGTAAAGTTATTAACATTATCCACAAAATAGTTATCCCTATTATCCCCAATTAACAACAATCCCCAATCAGGTGTTAATAATTAGTTGTTAATAATGTTGATAACTTAAAATAGTAGCATAATCGTATAAAAATATATATAATATATATTAATTTTATATTAATTATCTATAAAATTAATATAAAATTAATATAAAATATATTGACATTATCATATTTTTACCATATTATAAGAAAAAAAGAAAGAAGGTGAGAGTTTATGTCAACTCTATCAGCAATAAGTGTGCAAATTGATGCTAAAGATAAAGAACTAGCCAATGGTATCTTAAAAAATCTTGGTTTAAATATGAGCACTTATGTTAATATGGCAATTAAACAACTTATCAACAAAGATGGGGTTCCATTTGAAATTGTAAATACTCATCCAAATAAAGAATTATTGGCAGCATTGAATGAATCTAAACAAATTGAAAAAGAAATTAAATCGGGAAATAGAACCGGATATAGTAGTGTTAATGAAATGATGAGGTCAATAACTAATGATTAATTTTGATTTAGAGCCAAAATATCATATTGATTATACAACCAAGTTTAAAAAACAACTTAAAAAGGTTCTAAATCAAGAAAAAAATATTAATCAATTATTAGAAATTATTTTTCAACTTGCCAATAAAAAACAGTTAGCTAAGAAATATAAAAATCATAAATTAGTAACTAATAAAGAATATGATCATTGTTATGAATGTCACATTAACCCGGATTGGTTATTAATATATTAAGTATGTTGATGAAAACTTAGTGTTGTTATTAATTGCTACGGGAAGTCATAGTGATCTATTTAATAGATAGGGTAGAATAACGCGAAAATTCCTTGACTTATTCTTTATTTTAATATTATAATACAAGGGCTAAAAAGAAAGGGAGAAATATTATGAAAAGAACTTATCAACCCAATAATCACCGTAAAGCAAAGAAACAAGGCTTTTTTGCTCGTAAAGATACGGATATTTTAAAAAATCGTCGGAAAAAAGGTCGTAAGAAATTAATCACGACAAAATAATAAGTTTATTTTAAATATTTTCCTAAAGGAGTTAGTCTGAAAAGAAAAAAGAAATTTATTTTATAAAAATAAGTAAAAAAGGGCAGACTTCCCCTTACCCCAAAGAAGGTCAAAAATAAGCTTATTAATCGTTGGCATTCTGATTAATTAAATCAATTAATTGATTAGATGTAAGGCCAAGAGATAATAATTGTTTAAGTGATTGATTGAAATTGTTTTTAGTGTATTTGATTCTATCTTCAATAGGTGTCTC
>CANQZX010000058.1 GCA_947628445.1 uncultured Bacilli bacterium | reverse complement strand
GCCGATTTTTAGTTGCTTTTACTTTTGTATTTTAATCACTGGGTTTGTTAGTTGCTTTTACTTTGAGAATTCACCAATTAAGCTAAAAAATAAATAAAAAAATTAGGAGCAAGTCCTAATCACGATTCCGTTTCCGCGAGTTTTTAATTCCTTCTTCTTTTTTATTTCTTCTTACAACACTAGGTTTAAGATAATTTTTTCTTTTCTTAATTTCTGAAGGGACGCCACTTCTCGCAAATTTGGTTTTAAATTTCTTTATGGCTAAATCTACATTTCCATCTTGAACCACTACTTTTGTCATTATTTCGCCCTCCCTTCTTGGTTACGAAGTTATTATAACATTATCTATTCCTAAAAACAAGTGATTTTTCTGGAAGTTTTAAGTTAAAGCTTGACATAACAAGTGTCAATTAAAAGCTTAATTCTTTACTCTTTATGTCAAGATAAGTTAAGATTATTATAGAAGGTGATAAAAATGAATAATTTTGAAATGGATGATTTCCAAAAATATCATGTTCCTTATGAAAATAGTTATATGCGTAGTTATCGTAGTCAAAAAGAGCCTTATAATGTGCAAATAAAGAAAAAGCATGTCGATTGGCGCAAAGTGACAGCTTTAATTTTGGGAACATCGATGATTGCCACGGCTTTTGCTTCTCGCATCAAAGATAACTATGATCATACGACGGCCCATGCTTATATTAAACAACATATGAATACTAGTTTTAAACATTATGATCCAATTGATAATAATACTTATTATGATATGTCTAAATGTGCCCGCGATATTCTAAATTATGTCGGAAGCAAAAAACCAGATGTTTTAATTTATTCATATTATTTAGTCTTTGATATTGATGTAGAAAGACAAATGGATGCTCTTTTTACTGAATTACAAAAACAAATTGATAATAGCACGGACAACGAACACATTATGGCAATGAAACATAACTATTATTACGCTTCCTTTCAAGAGTATATTAAAGCTAAAGGTTATAGCACCATTGATGAATATAAAAAGGCGATGGATCAAAAAGTCTTAGCTTATAAAGAAATGATGGAATCTAAAGAAGTAGCAGAAGAAATCCTAGAGATGGATGATTCTTGGGAGATGAGACAATGAGTGATGTTAAATGTATAACGCTAAATAATCAAGAATATCTCATTGTTGATGAAATTACTATTAATAATGTAACTTATATTTATTTAGTAAGAGAAGATGTGGAAGATGAGTTTTTAATTCAAAAAATTATTCTCGAACAAGATCAAGAATATTTAACTAATATTTCCAGTATTGAAGAATATAACAAAGCCTTAATTGCTTTTAAAGAAAAACATACTAGTAATGCTTAAATGCGATTACTAGTATTTTTATGATTAAGTTTCTAAAGAATTTAATTCCAGTTCAATGGTATTATCCCTTACCAAAGCAGTACCCGCGGCAATGTTTTGGGTTGTGACATAACCATTACCTTTAAGCTGACATTTATAATTAATTAAGCTACAATAAGTTTTAACCTCATTCATACTCCAACCTACCATATTAGGCATCGTATAATTTAGCGAATTAGTCATTAAATAAATCTTATCGCCCACCATTAAACTACTATTTTTCAAAGGATATTGATAAGTAATATAACTACCATCTCCTATAACAATTGGTTTTAGACCTAATGTTTCAAGTTTGGCCACCGAATCATCTTTATTTTTACTAATATAATTTTCTAAATTAATTATTTTAGAGTAGTCCACATCACTCTTTTGAGCTGTAATATTAGCGTAGCTTGCAATTTCATCAATAGCGGTTGTTACAATATTACCTAAAACTCTTGGGGCAGCCACCATTCTTTTAGTTGCAACATACACGATATATTTGGGATTTTCTTCGGGGAAAATACCCGCGAAACTTTTAATATTTTCGTATTCGCCATCCACATATCCGCCATTAGGTGAAGGAATTTGGGCGGTACCAGTTTTCCCGATTACCTTAACAGTTTCCGGTTGCCAAATAGTAACTAAACCTTCATATACCACTTTATGCATCAAATCTTGCATTTTTTCCGCCGTTTCGGCACTAAATACTTTTTTGACTTCTTCTCTTTTACCCTCATAAGTAACTTTACCTTTACTATTCACAATTTTATCGACAATATAAGGCTTAATAATTGTTCCTTCATTAGTGACAAAACTTAGAGCTTGTAAAAGTTGAATCGGCGTAACACTAATTCCTTGACCAAAGGCCGCGGTCGCAACCTCAGAATCATATTTAAAAGTAATATCTCCGGCAGCTTCATTGGATAGTTCTATGCCTGTTGTCTTACCAAAGCCCAAATCTTCATAATAATTACGCAAAGTTGAGCCACCAAGGCGTTGGGATAAAATCGTCGCTGCGACATTTGAGGAATACGCAAAACCGGTATCAAAACTAATAGTCCCCCAACCTGTCCGGTTAGCATCTCTTATCGTTACATCAGCAACTTTAATGGAACCTGATTTATAAGTTTCACTCCCATTATATTTCCCTGCTTCAATCGCCGAAGCAAAAGAAAATGTTTTCATAACTGAACCAGGTTCATATTGATAACTTACTAAGGGATTCATATAACTATTTAAAGTATTGGTATCATTAGGATTAAAACTAGGACTTGTCGCACTAGCCACAATCGCTCCCGTATGAGCATCCATTACGGTAAAAATCATCCAATCATTTTGCACATTCCGGGCTAACGCATCAACCGCTTTTTCGGCAATAAATTGAATATTACTATCAATGGTTAAATAAATATCACTGCCATTTTTCGCTTCTTTAATGATGGGGGTTGTATTCGGAATTTGATAATTGCCTGAGGTATATTTTTGATATGTCTTTTCGCCATCTTTACCGGCTAAAATATTATCAAAATATTTTTCAATACCTAATTCTCCAGTGATTTTACCTTCATCGTTAGTTTTGGCATAACCAATTATATAAGAAGCCAATCCCGCTTTTTCATAATACCGTTGACTACTAACTAAAAAATCTAAGCCTGGCAAATCTAAAGCTACTATTTTACTTTTGGTATTTTCTGTTAAATTTCGACCCTTGGAACCAAATTCCACTTGATATTTACCATCTTGATTTAAATACTTTAATACTTCTTCTTTTTCCATTTTTAAAATAGGGGCTAATTTTTCCGCCGTTAATTCTTTATCGACAACATGTTGGGGATTATTTTCATCAGTTGTTCTTTGAGGGGATAAATAGGCAATTAAAGTATAAGAGTTTACGGTTTGGGCTAGTAATTCCCCAGAAGCATCATAAATATTACCCCGAGAAGATCGCAGGGTTTGATGAACCGTAGTTATGGATAAAGCTTTTTCTTTTAAGTTTACTCCATCAACTTTATCACTTAAAACAATGTAGCCTAGTTTAACTATTGCAGCACAAAATAAAAGAACTACAGCTAACATAATAACTTTAGATATTTTAACCGTTGTTCTTTTATGCATATTTATAACCTCTATTCTTGACCAATTGTTTTAATATTACTATTATTATACGACAAACCATACGCCTCAGCAATATCTTGAATATTGTCTAAGCTAGCAAGTTCATCAACTTGCATATTTAAGGCTTGATTGGTTAATTCTTGTTCCGAAATTTGTTTTCTTAATCTTTCGACCTTTGTATTCGTTTCACTTAGCATGGAACTGGTAAAAACATTAAAAATAGGAACCGCTAAAAAAAGAGCAAAAAGTAAGACATACATTAATTTTTCGCCTTTTAATAATTTTAATTTGGTTTTCTTTTTTGGTGCTTTCATATTTTCAGATCCTTTCTCCTATTCTTAATTTCGCACTACTGCTCCGCCGATTTTCGGCTAATTCTTCCGCACTAGGTAAAATAGCTTTTTTCGTGATTATTTTTAATTTTGGTTGGTATGATTCCGGAATATCTGGAAGGCCTTTAACTAATTCATCAACCTCACTATATTCGCGAAATATATTTTTCACAATCCGATCTTCAAGTGAATGGAATGTGATAACCGCTATCCGACCACCGGGTTTAAGTAAATCAATTGCCAAAGGTAAAGTTTTACTTAAAACATTTAATTCATCATTTACCGCTATCCTAATGGCTTGAAATATTTTCCGTTCCGGATGTTGTTTGTAAAAGTAATTACTACCACAGGCCTTTTTAATAATTTCAACTAACTCCAAGGTTGTTTCAATGGGCTTTTGGCTTCTTTGCCAAACTATGGTCTCCGCAATCCTTTTAGCTTGTTTTTCTTCCCCATATTGGTAAAAAATGTTTTTTAATTCCTCACTTGAATAATTATTGACGATATCTTTCGCACTCAAACCATTTTGACTCATCCGCATATCTAAAGGTGCCTCTTGCATAAAGGAAAATCCCCGTTCAGCCTTATCAATTTGAGGAGAAGAAACTCCTAAATCAAAGATAATACCATCGACCTTTCGAATATTTTCTTGGGCTAAGCAGTCCTTAATATGGGCAAAATTGGTATTAAAGATTTTAAAGTTTGAACCGATTTTTTGCAATTCCTTTTCGGAATAAGCAACAGCTTCGGCATCAGCATCGAAGGCGAATAAGAAACCCCTTTTTATTCTTTTTAAAATTTCTTTGCTATCGCCAGCATAACCCACTGTTGCATCAACATAGATGCCATCATCTTTAATATTCAAAGCAGCAATCAATTCTTTTTGTAAAACACTATAATGCATTTTTTACTCCTCAAATAAATGTTCCGCAATATCGTCAAGTTGGTCGCTATTGGCATCCATAAAGTTGGTAAATCCTTCACTTGACCATATTTCAAGGCGGTCATTTACGCCGATTACGACACATTCATGAGTTAAACCGGCGTAACTAACCAATGGGGAGGTAATGTTGATTCGACCATTTTTATCGAATTCACATACAGTAGCTCCTGAAAAGAAAGATCGAGTAAATGTTCTTGCATCTTTTTTCGTAAAAGGCAAGGTATTTAATTTATTGACAAGTTTTTCCCATTCCGTCATTGAATAGACATAAAGGCATTTTTCAATCCCCCGGGCAATGACAAATTCATTACCTAATTCCTCACGGAATTTCGTTGGAATGACGAGGCGGCCTTTTTCGTCAATATTATGATGAAACTCACCCATCAACATTTTAATCCCCCACTTTCTTCCACAGTGTACCACTGTCTACCACTATATTAACAAAATCATAAAAAAAAGTAAATAGTCGCCTATTTACTTTTTTTATTTTTTTTATTATTTTACAATACTTTACACTATAAAATAATGAATATTATTTTTTAAATATGCCCAATTGTTAACATGAAAAAGTATAACAATTTGATCCTGGGCAATCGCTTAAAGCAGTTGAGGAATATACATAACAGCATGCACTTGTTATATGCTGGTTATTAGACCAATAACCCCAACCATAACGTGAGCCTTCTGGACAAGTATGGCCGGCTGAACCACTACCTCCTGTTGATCCTCCACCATTACAGTAACTATCCGAATTGCTGGAAGAAAATTTCCAAGTCCGCATATAGCAATTACCACTTTTATAGTAATACCAATCATCATTATATTTTCTAACCCAACGATAAACTCCGGCTTTATATACATCTCGGCGATCAGAAGAACCACAATCCGAAGGATTTGGACAACAATTAGCGCCACCCGAGTTGGTTATTTTATAACAATGCCAAGCTGTATCACTCCAAACCGCATATAATAATAATTCATAATGATCTTCATTTGGCGCTAAAGTAGCCCCACTTTTAAAACTATCATAGGAATATTTCGTATCTTGATGATATGATTTTCCGGTATTAGATTTCCAATGACTACCACGTTCTGACCAAGGACGCGTAGCGCCAAAAGTTCCTTGATTATATAAATCATTAGACTGGCCTTCATTTATAATCTGTACAAACTTTTTACCATTCTTATAAACCCAACTATTAGAACCTGTAGTATAATCTCCACTAGCCGAACCGCCATTTAAATTATAATAAATATATAT
>CANQZX010000057.1 GCA_947628445.1 uncultured Bacilli bacterium | reverse complement strand
CTCCCAATTCTTCGGGAATTTTATTCTATAATCTTATTTTTTTCAATTCTTCGGGATTTTAGTTTTTAATTCAGTCAAGTAAAACTAAATTATTTGGTCTCAATTAATTCTTTTAATTTATTAATTTGACTATTTAACAAAACGCATAAGTGTTTAATCCGGGTTTCGGAATATCCTGTTAAATGTTGATATTGATGGAGTAAATCATCGAACCATTCGACAATTCCCTCTAATTTAGATAAATCTATGCGTTTTAAATCTTTAACTACTTTGATTATTTCAGCAAAAGGCTTAACCTCATAGAAGAATCTTCCCATGCCCGAAATATACATTTCTTCTTCATTCGCATATTCAATTTTTAAACTTTGACCATTATCAAATATCGGAGCAACATCTAACCATTTTAAAGTATTAACATCTCTTATAATGCCAAAATTATTTAAATGCCTATCTTCATTCATTATCAAAAAATCGAGAATATACATATTTTCTACTTTTTCGCGCGCGCTTACAATTCCTTGGTCTTCTAATTTTTTAATATACTCTTCATAATCTGTGAAATTATTATGCCGTTTCATGGCATTTTTAATTTGATAACAGGTAATAAACTCGGTATCTTTAGTTATAAAGCAAGGACATTTAGATACCACAATATCTTTATAGGTAGCAATTGTATATTCCACATGCTCAAATCCTAGTCTTCGACATATTTCACTGGCTAAGGCTTCATTAAAGGGCTGCAAAGTTTCGTTTTTATAACCACTTTTAAGCAAGTATCTTTTTCCTTTATCGATTATCCAAGCTTTTTTAAGCATGCCATCAGTCGTATTATTCGGAGTTTTTAAGGCAGTAGCTTTGGTTACTTGACTACTATTAGTTGATAATGAAGCTTCCATAAACTCGGCATAATCAAAATCATTATCAAAAAAATTAATATCATCATAGGGAATATTACTACCATCAGGTTTTAACCAATATTGGTCAGATAAAGATAAACCAAAAGCTTTAGCTAAAAGCTCGTAAGGAGCAGTTATATTAAGGCGATGTAATAATAAATCTAATTTATCCCGCCACAAAGGAATACCTCTTCCTTTAAACCATTCACATAAATTAGTGCGAAAAGTCGGATCATTAATATCCTTTTCACAATAAAAACTTTTTAATATATAAGGAGCATAATCAATATTTTTAACCTCGTATATTTGGGTAAAAACGCTTGTTGCTGGATCATATTCTGTCGTCAATATTTCCCTTTTTTGATTCATAAGGCTACATTTCACCGCATAATCACTCCTCTTCTAATACTAATATTTTACTAAAATTCCACCGAAAAGTCTATAAAGCCAAAGGCTCCTATTATCCTCACAATAAACATATTATAAAATATTTTTTAAATCCATCCAGTCTTTAATTTGGAGGTTATTTGCTTGGGCCTTAGAATCATATTTTATAAAATGAAGTCCCTTCATACCAAGTTTTAAAGCTGGCATGACATCATGTTCCCAAGAGTCGCCAATAACTAAACACTCGCTAGGATCAACATCTTCGCAAAATGCTTTAAAAGCCGCGGGATTAGGTTTAACAAACCTTTCGGACCCAACAACTTTTTTAAAATATTTTAAAACACCCATATGTTCCAATCTTTTTTCTTGCACATCCGTAAAAAAGTTAGTTAAAACATATAAATCATAGTTCTTTTTTAAGTATGTCAAAACCTCAATTAAAGCTAAATCTTTTTCTTGCACCCAATATGTCCCAATAGCCGAACATAAATCTTTAGTAAATGATGCGGGTAAATCACATTGCCAGGCCTCGGCAATAAAGGCTTGAAGATTTTTTTTATCATAACTTTGCGTTGTTGCCTCATACTTAGCAATAACAGCATATAAATCTTCACTTGAATGAGGAATGTGATGTTTTTTTAAAACTTGTTCGTAAGCTAAAAGATATGGATCATGATCAAACTTAATTAAGGTATTATCTAAATCAAAAATAATTTTTTTAACTTTTTTAATGGCTTTTAAATATTTAATTTTTATTCCTTGTTCTTGAAATTTTGCCTCATATTCCGTTAAAACCTTATCTTTATTTTCCTTGGCTAAATCATAACTTAATTCGGCAATTTCATAGCCTTGAGCCTTTAATGTTTCAAGAGAATAGGCAAATAAAGCATCATTATCTGTTTTTTGGATAATTGTCGCATTAGTTTTAAATAATGTTTCATAACTTTTTAAATATTCCGGTGAGGTAAGTCTTCTTTTAGCGTGTCTTTTCTTTGGCCACGGATCAGAAAAGTTCAAATAAATTGTCGTTACTTGATGGGCTAAAAGATCTTTTAAGTTTTCCGCATCCATTATTAATATTTTTAAATTAGGTAAATGATAAGGGGCAATTTTTTTAATAGCATAGGAAGCCACCGCCGCATATTTTTCCACCCCAATAAAATTTATTTGGGGATTATTTAACGCCATCTCCAGTAAAAACTTACCCTTGCCCATCCCAATTTCTAAATGAATAGGTTGATTTTTAGCAAAGCCCTCTTCCGTATAAAAAAAGGTACAAGAATTAATTACTTGGTCTTTATCTTTTGGATTTCGCATGCGCATATATAACACTTCCCTTAATCTAGGCATATATTGTTAGTAGGAGGAAAATAATGAAAAAAACAAGAAATTCGTTTTTTAGTGAAGGCAATATGAACTATCAAGGTTTTAATCCCAACATGAATATGCCTGGTGTTGGTCCTTATCAAGCCCAAACGGCCTATAATTCTTTTTATTCTGGTCCTAATCCTAACATGGTCCAATATAATAATACCAATGATTTGGAAAGTCGTCTAGCCAAAATTGAACGGCAACTTAATCGGCTCGATCATCGGATAAGCAAACTAGAAACCATGAGTAATACCTTAATTGATGATTACGATACCAATACGACTAATATGTATATGCTTTAAACTTACCAATCGTAAGTTTTTTTAATTATAAATAATCATAGCACTAAAACAATATAATTGTTCTTCCCCACAGACAGCAATAGCCACTTGATATTTAATATCAATAATATCTTTTTCGCCACTAGCTAAAAAAGCATTCACACTATTTTCCAAATCTTTTTCGTGAGCCTCATCAATTACCTTTACTTTCATTTTCTTCACCCTATTTAGTATAAAATAAAAAAAGCAAGGATTTTGTCAAATTATCGTCTTTTAAAACTAAAACCTTCTTGCTTTAAGATTCGTTTTAAACTTTCATTATCTTCATTCATTGCTTGCGCTTCTTTATATAAATAATTATTAATATCACCATGACCCACGGTTGCCCAATGATCATAATTATAAGTTAATTCTTTAATCTTTTGGTGACATTTTATTCCGTGATGCAAAACAACATCATAAACTTGATTAAGCCAATTTGCATCAGGACTAGCTAAAACTTGATAAGGCATAAAGATTTTAAAACATAAAGCCGCATAGATAGCCTCATCAATATTTTTAAGGCCATTATTTTCTAAACTGGTAATTAATCCTTCTTTCGCAGCATCCGGGGCTTGCAACCACGAATAATATTTTTGAAAGAACTCTTTAATAGCCATGATAGATTCGAAAGATAAATCTAATCCTAACAAAGAAGCTAATTGATAATACGGGATTTTAACCTCCAATTTATGTTCATTTTTATTATTATAATTACCAACCCCAATATTTTGTTCTACTAAAAAGTCGGGAATATCTATTTCCCAAATCAAAAAGTTTAACTTAATATTTTTTAATTCATATCTTATTGTCTGACTTAAAGACCAAGTTAAAGCATCATAAAAACTGGGATAAAAATATTTAGCTAAATCGTAACTCCCAAAGGTATTACATATTTTATTAGGATTTTTATCGCCTCTTAAATATTCTAAAGAAGGTGTTACTTTCCCTTCCTTAAGCAAATTAGTGGCCTCATTATTAAAACCCAAAGATACTTTCGTTATATCTTTTTCACTAACCCTAGGCAAACTCCGATACAATTTCATTGTCCAACCCCCTCAAAAACAATTACCTATTATATCACTTTTAGCCAATTTTTCAAGCATTTCCCATATTCTTCGTAGAAAAAAGGAAAATAATTCCCTCATTACTTTCCTAATTTATAAAACTAAGTGAAAACGCGGCTTGCCTCGCACCGTAAAGGCGCTAAAGACTTGCCATTTGTCTTTATCCTAGTTTTATGCAATTTTAGTTTTTCTTTCTTCCTTAATTCCATGAAAGCCGGAATGGGTTGGTCTTACTGCCATCACCGCTTTTTATTTTGGTCGAAGACTCGAGATAAAAGACCGGCCGCGCGCCATAGCCGATGCTCACGAGGTCGTTGTTTTCGTTGTGGTAGTTGCTCGCACCGCCCGTACGCTCGACATTCCACGCATGGCTGCCATCGCCCGAAATACGAGAAACTGTCCAGTCATGTAAGCCCATATACATCCAGTTGTTTGTCGTCACGGCTTCGCTACCATATCCACTTGAACTAGGTACATATTGATTCCATGCTTCAGGATAGGCGGCATAGCCATAATCACTTACATACATTAAGCCAATTTTGGCTGTGTATGTTAAGTCGGCTTCGGTACATTTTTGGGCTGTACTATTATCATCTTCAGCATAACATTTATTATCGCTTGTTGTTAGTTTTCCTGTTCCTAGTTCTTTATTATATACTTGTTGAGCATTATATGTAGTTGACCAAGGTAAACCTCCCGTTGTCCATGTATGTTCTGTTATATGTTCACTTAAACCACTTACTTTGGCAAGGTATGTATTTAAGTAATATTCATTTAGATTCTTTTTATTTAAGTTACTATATTGCCACATATTTGTATTAGGAGTACTAAAAGGATCATAGCTCGTTCCTTGACTAATATTCCAATAATATAATGCTATATTGTTACAATTGTCTGGGTTCCCTTGATAGGTTGCATTTCCATATGTATAATTACCAGAATATGCACCATCTGGAGCAGTTTCGTTATCTCCTAATTCGTCTTTAGTTGCATAATCATATTTGATTAATTTCATTTCATATTCGCCTGTATCATTTGGGAAGAAACCTATTATCCGATATAAATCTGCATCATTATTTTGGCATTCACCATCTTCACTTGTTCCATCTAAACAAACATAGTTTTTAACTTCTTCATTTGAACCACTATATCGATAACTATTATCATTGGCACTTAAATCTTTATTTACCATATCTGTATTTGCTAAAGTTGCTGTGTTATGATAGATTATATGACTATATTCATAATCTTCGTTGTTAATTTTTTTAACACATGTTCCTATTGTATCTGTTGTTCCACAAGCATCGGCTAAATTAGCAATGAGTTGATCTTTTTTTAAGATTAATTGACCACTAAACTCTTTTCCCGTATTTTTATTTTGATTACTATCTAAGTTTATTAAGGTTATTTTTATTTCCCATTCTTGGGTGGCTTTTACCGTTGGTTCTGAACCTGTTGCTGTTATTTCATAGTTTTTAGCTATTGGTATTAAACCAGTAGCTTCAGTGATATCAAAACCATTTAAGCCATTGCCATCTACATCTGTTTTATATAAGTCGTCTAATCCATCAATTTGTGTGAGTTCTCCTTTTCCATCTGGTTGCGTTACTGTTAAGATTAATTCTGGTACTTTGGTGGTATGAGTTTCGTCTGGAGCTACTATCTTTCCATCTTCTTCTTTGCCTTCTAAGATTTCCCCGGCATCATTTTTAAAGTTAGTATATCTTAATTCATTTTTAGCAATATTTAAATAAACATAATAATTATCATGAGCATTATTTGTCGCATTATTAGCGATTAAGGTTGCTGTTCCGATTACTCCATCACCTACACTAATATTTCCTTCATTAAAATTATCCATATTAGTCGTAATCATAATATCGCTTTTGGCATTTTCTTCATCTTTTACTTGATCTGATGTAATATTTTTATCATTTAAAGAAAATGATAAGACATCCGTAGTACCTGATTCCGCATTAATATTAACATCTTTTTTACCAGTGTTTTGACTAGCAAAGAAGGCATAAGCGGCTCCAATAGCGACTAAGGATAAAGTAATAATAGCTATTATTGATAATATTAAAGTTTGCTTTTTATTTTCCTTTCTTAAATTATTCTTTTCTTCTTCATTCATTACTCCAACACTCCTTTATTTTTTTATATTTTTATTATACATCTAATTAGATGTATTATCCAGGCATAAGAAAAAATATTTTTTTCCTATCTTCCCTTTTATTATATATATATATATATATTGTAAAGAGTTTTGAGTTACTATTCACAGAAAAATGTATATAAGTGTCAAGAAAAGATGCAAAAATAAAAAGTAGTTGCTATACTAGAAATATGGAAAGTAATAGTAAATTATTAAAA
>CANQZX010000056.1 GCA_947628445.1 uncultured Bacilli bacterium | reverse complement strand
ATAAAATAAATTTTGTTCAATGTTTTCATGACAATGTGTGCCTTGAACAAAGTGAAAGGAATGTGAGGTTAAAATGACTAAATAAAATTAAAGCGACAAAAAAGCCATTAATCATTGTGGTGCGATTGTGATCTAAAGCGTGTTCATCAATTCCGGATAATTGGGGAATTTTCATATTAATAATTGATAAAAGCAAAAATAAACCAAAAATATATAACATAAACTACCTCAAGAACATTGTATAATATTATTAAATTAAAATAAAGAAAAAACTCTAAAAAAGAGCTTTATTCCTTTATTTGGGATACTAAAACCATTGTGGCTTTATTATCAAGAGTGATACCTCGGGCTATTTCTTGAAACTTTTTATAATCTAATTTTTCCAATATTTCTTTAATATTATCGGTAATCTTACCATAATGAACTAAATCCGCTTGAATGGCCTCATTAACATTCAATACATTGTCATATTGTAATATCAAGGTGGCAATTTCCACTTTGCGTTTCCGGTCAAATTCGGCTTCAGTTAAAATTAAATTATCCATTTGCTTTAAAACATGTTTTTCAATCTCGGAAGCATAATCGGTAACGGCATTAAAATAGATAATGATATAATCTTCGACCAATGAAACCCGGGAAGCAAAACTAGCCATTAATTCTTTAGTCCGGAGCATTTCCCGAAAAGCACTAGTCGTACCAAAATTAATATTAAGTAAAAGATTTAAATAAATCATTAATTCGCGGTCGCTTACATTTTTAAATTTATTCCGAGGAATCTTAAAAGCCATTTTCATCTCCGGTGTACTAATATTTAAAGCCAAATCTTGGTGAGCTGAAACCACTTTTTTATCTTCTTTTACTTTCATAATTTCGGGTTTTACAAACTTACCAAAACTTTTGGTATTGAGATTTTCTTCGACAATTTTAATTATTTCATACGGATTAACATTGCCGGTTACAACTAAAAACATATTCTCGGGATGATAAAAATAGCGATAAGCATTTTCCACATCTTGGACCGTAATTTTTTTAATTTCATCCGGTGTCCCCGTGATTTCGTAACGATATTTTATTTTATGAAATAATTGGCGATAAAAAGCAAAATAACTAACACTATAAGGATCATCCAAATTCATTTTGGCTTCTTCAATGATAATCCCCTTTTCTTTATTGATTAATTGTTTGGTAAAGTATGGTGTATAAACATAATCTAATAAAGTATTTAAATTATCTTTAACATTTTGGGCGGTATAAAGCGTATAACTGGTAAACTTAAAAGTCGTAAAAGCATTGGCCTCGCCGCCAAGTTTTTGAATTAATTCATGGGCTGTGGTGTCTTTGGCAATATTAAACTTAACATGTTCTAAAAAATGGGCAACCCCATTAGGCATTTTATAAGTTTTATTACCAACTTTAAACTCTGTATGAATAGAACCAAAATTAACCGATAATGTCAGATAGGTCCCCTTAACATTTTCCTTGGGCCAGATATAAACCTTTAAACCCTCTTTCGTTTTGGCTTCATAGATTTTTTCCTCTAAGCCTTTCATGATTATTTCTTTCATTATTTTCCCTCCAACACAAAAGTAAGATTAAGTTTCAATTTTTGAGCCACTTTGATTACATCTTCGCGCGTTACAGCTTTTAATTGTTTAATTCTTTCTTCTAAGGAAGGAAGATTGGCAAAAATCTTAAAGGCATAGTTATTTAAAATGGCCACTTGATTATCCAAAGATAAATTAAGCGACATTTCTAAATTAGTTTTAGCATCTTGCAATTCTTCATCGCTAAACTTCCCGGCAGCCATGGCAGCAATAATTTTTTTGATTGATTTTAAAGTATCTTTTTCATTTTCTTTATCTAAGCCCACATGAATTAACAGCAAATTATCATGTTTTAAATACATACTACTAATAGCATAACAATAAGATTTTTTCTCTCTTATTTCTTGATAAAGTTTACTGGTAATTCCCCCATTACCTAAAATATAATTATAAACATTAAAGACAATATCTTTTTCATAAGGTGTTAAATTAACTAAATTATAAAGTATATTTAAATTAGTTTGAACAAAATCCCCTTTGGCGGTTTGACTTAGGGCTTTTTTTCTTATTTCATTGGCAACAGGAATAGTAAGTTTCAGATGGTTAATAATCCGTTTATGGAAATTTTGTTTTATTATGCTTACAGCTTGATCCATATCCAAATTACCAATTAAAAAAATATCACATTCATTTTCTTTAAATAATTTTTGATAATGATCATATAAACTACTCGGCGTGATATCGGCCATTTCTTCTTCGCTGCCTAAAAGATCATAACCTGTTGGGGTATCTAATAAACTCAATGTTTTTTTAATACTTAACCGGAGTGAATCTTCAATTACACTTTTAATATCTAATAAACACCGTTTTTGACATAATTTAAAAGTTTTTAAATCAAACTCACTATTAATCGCATTAGGGTTTTCAATAACCGCAAAAGGAAACTTTAAGGCCTCGTTTAAATAATCTTCTTCGGTAATAAATTCGGGATTAATAAACTCAAAAATAAAATTGGTAAATAAAAGATTACCTACTTTCGTTGTCATCCCAAAGAAAGTGGCCCGATATAATTCCTCTAGACGAGCCATAAACTCTTGTCTGGTCGGATACATTTTTGATGTTTCCATTAAGACATCCGCTAAAAGAGCATCCTTAGCTAAATCTTCTTTTTGAGCTTTTTTCCGAAAAATAATTTCTAAATGACAAGTTTTAAATTTATCGGTTTTAATGGTATGAATGCGATATGAATTACAATCATAAGTTTTATATGTCATGTTCCACCTCTTTTCTAGTATGGTTTTTTTGCCGGATTTTATTTACTTGTTTTGCAAAGTAATCATCGGTCATTCCCGCGATATAATCTAAAACAATCCGTTCTAATGGTTGATTTTGATACCTTGGCACCATTACCTCATAATATTTCACAATAGCCGATCTTTTATTCATCCCTTTTAAATCTTTTAAAAGGGTTTTAAACAGTAACGAAAAATCGGCAGCCATTTGTTTTTTTTCTTGCTTAGTATAAGCTAAATTATAAATGTGTTCATAATTAAACTTTTTTAAAGCTACAATGGCTTTAAAAATCTCGGGACTTAATTCTATGTAGGGCTTATTACTACTATGGGTAATTATATCATTAATAATCGTCGATATAATTTGACTATTCGTAGTGCCTAAAGTTTTTTTAATTTGCTTTGGAATATCCGCATAATTAATTAAATTGAGGCGAACCGCATCTTCAATATCACGCCCCAGATAAGCAATCAAATCACTGATGCGCACTACACAACCTTCCAAGGTCATCGGCCGCATTTTCGCTAAAATTGCCGGATCCGTATAACTGGCTTCGTATTCTTTTAAAAATTGTTCCGGCGTTTTTTTAACCGGTTCATATTTACCTAAAGCCATTTCGCCATTATGACATAAAATAGCATCTAAAACTTGGACGGAAATATTTAAACCTTGGCCATAATTTTCAATATCTTTAAGGAGCCGGACACTATGAACATTATGATTAAAAGAACCTAAGTGATATTTTTGCGCCAAATCATTTAAGATTTTTTCCCCGACATGACCAAAAGGCGTATGCCCCAAATCATGGCCTAAAGCCGCGGCTTCGATTAAATCTTCATTTAAGTTTAGGCTTCGCCCAATAGTTCGAGCAATTTTACTAACATAAATTACATGAGTCATTCTTTTGGTTAAATGATCATGTTTTTGATATGTAAATACTTGGGTTTTATTTAAATACCGTGAAAAAGCCAAAGAATAAATAATGCGGTCGGCATCGTGACTAAAAGGCGGCCGTAGATCATTATTTTCTTCCAAGGTAAAATAGATTGCCGCAGAATCTTGACACGCATAAGATGATGCATAAATATTAGTTATTTTCATTTCTTTCCCTCCTCAACTAACGCTAAGAAATCTTTAGGCACCGGAGTTGTTAAAGTAATTAAGACCCCTGTTACAGGATGGCGAAAACTTAAACTATAGGCCACGAGCGCCAAACGATTTAAAGCTTTACTTAAACTACCATATTTTTTATCACCAACAATTGGATAACCATAATGACTTAATTGCACGCGAATTTGATTTTTCCGTCCCGTTTTTATATTAATATCAATTAAACTATATTTGTTATTCCTTTTAATCACGGTATATTCCGTAATGGCCTTTTGACCTTCCTTACTTACATAAACTTGATAAGTTTTACTTTCTTTTAAATAATTAATTAAGGTCTTTTGCTGAGGTTTTATTTGGCCCTCCACTACCGCGTAATATTTTCGACTTACTTGGTCCCAATTTTTTTGCAATAAAGTTTTTACCCGCATACTTTTAGCAAAAACAATAAGGCCCTCGGTATCTTTATCTAGGCGATGCACAATAAAAATTTTATTGCTTTTATGTTGTTTTTTAACATAATCACTTACGGCCTCATATAAACTGGACCTTGAACTGTTATCACTAATGGTTAACATTTTCGCCGGTTTACTTACGACAATAAGATCCTTATCTTCATACCTAATATCTAATTTCTTCATAAGAATATCATACCAAAAGAACCCAAAAAAACCAATCTGTTTTTGACAGATTGGTTAGATTATTCCGCTTCAGGAGTTTCGATAGTTAAATCGTCATCACTCATTAACTTATCTTCTAATACTTCACTGGCATCATCCGTGAGTAAGGCCTTTTCTAAGTCAATGTTAATATCGCTATATTGCTTGTATCCTGTACCAGCCGGAATAAGTTTACCAATAATAACATTTTCTTTTAAGCCCATCAAGTTATCAACTTTACCGCGAATCGCTGCATCCGTTAAAACTCTTGTTGTTTCTTGGAAGGAAGCCGCAGATAAGAAGGAATCCGTTTCCAAAGAACTCTTGGTAATACCTAACATAATTGGATTACCTTTAGCAGGTATTCCCCCAGATAAAATCACTGGTTTGTTACCTTCCGTAAATTCTCTTAATGAAACCGTTAGACCTTCAACAAAGTCCGTATCACCAGCATCGATAATCCGCACTTTATTAATCATCCGTTTAACAATAAGCTCAATATGTTTATCGTTAATATCAACACCTTGTAATTTATAGACCATTTGAACTTCTTTTAAGATGTATTCTTGAGCTGTAAGTGGGTCGGTAACCGCAAGTAATTCTTTTGGTGAAATAACCCCTTCGGTTAATTTATCGCCCGCTTCAACTTCATCGCCAACTTCCACTCTTAATTTCATATTGTAGTTCGTCGTATGTTCGCGCACACCGGCTTCATTTTCAATGGTAATATTGTATTTACCATTGCTTTCTTCAATGCCAATAACTTTACCAGAAATTTCGGCAATTGTTGCTTTACCTTTTGGTGTCCGAGCTTCGAATAATTCTTCAACTCTTGGTAGACCTTGCGTGATATCATCGCCGCCGGCAACCCCACCAGTATGGAATGTCCGCATGGTAAGTTGGGTACCTGGTTCCCCAATGGATTGGGCTGCCATAATTCCCACCGCTTCTCCTTGTTCAACTAAGTTACCCGTTGCTAAATTGCGACCATAACATTTTTGACAAACCCCATTATTGGATTTACATGTTAAGACGTTGCGGATTTCGACTTTTTTGATGCCCGCTTTAGTTACTTTAGCCACGACGTTTTCGGTAATCATTTCGCCGGCTTCAAGAATAGTTTCCTTGGTATTTGGATCAACAATTTTTTTAGCGGCAAAGCGACCTAAAATTCTTTCGGCTAAGGTTTCAATAACGGAACCATCTTTTTCGTTAACTAAATCGTAAACGGTAACACCTTGAACCGTACCACAATCATATTCTTTAACAATGATATCTTGAGCCACATCAACTAACCGTCTAGTTAAATAACCAGAATCGGCGGTCCGTAAAGCAGTATCGGCTGAACCTTTCCGGGAACCATGGGTAGATAAGAAGAATTCTGATACACTTAAACCTTCAATGAAGGATGAGGTAATCGGAATTTCCACTGTGGAACCATCTGGTTTAGCCATTAAGCCCCGCATACCAGCAAGTTGGGTAAAGTTCGAAATCTTACCCCGGGCTCCACTATTCATCATCATGAATATTGGGTTATCATAATTGTTTTCACTAATTGCTTTAAGTTCGTTTTTAACATCATCCGTGGCTTCGGTCCAAACTTGAATAACAGAAGCATATCTTTCTTGTTCCGTAATTAAACCACGTTGATATTGTTTATTAATTTTTTCTACTTTGGCTTTAGCCCCAGCAATAATTTCTTCCTTTTTATCGCTTCGAACAACATCGGCAATGGAAACCGTAATACCAGCCACTGTTGAATATTTAAAGCCCAAATCTTTTAATTTATCAAGCATTACTGAGGTTTCACTCGTTTTATATCTTTTAAATACTTGGGCAATTAATTGACCTAAAGTTTTTTGAATAAATGGTTCAACTAAAGGCATTTTACTAATTTCTTCCGG
>CANQZX010000055.1 GCA_947628445.1 uncultured Bacilli bacterium | reverse complement strand
TTAAAGAACTTACCAACCGATCAAAATTTAAATACGGGAAAGCAATTAAGTGGAAAAGTAGTAATTGAAAAAGAAACGCCAGAGGTAATCGTAAATGAAACATGTCAAGAAGATGAAACAATTGAAAACTGTTTAAAAAGAATAGATAATGAACAAAATCCGGGAAATCCAACACTACTTCATCATACAGTTGATTTAGAAGGTAGTGCGGAAGATGATTCTTATCGTTATAGTGGAGGAAACTATTGGATTGCCAATGCCTATAAAGAAACATATACCCAAATAGATGATGAAATAATAAAATTTAGTTGTAATGGGGAAGATAAAAAAATGGATAGTCAATATGGAGTTTGGTATTGTTATGGTGAAGGAGAAAAATATTTTTATGTAATTAATAATCAAGAGGAACATTTTGATGTTAGTGATAGAGAAACATATAAAACTTCTTCAAGTTATCAACAGGCATTTACTAGTGCAATTGAAAAGGGATATATAAAGTTATTTGTTAACAATTATGTCTGTTTAGATGGAACAAGTGAAAATGGTAAATGTGCTAGTGAAGCTGATTTATATCGAATAATAGGTTTATTTAAAAATGATGGAAATCAATATGAAATAAAATTAATCAAAGCTACTGAGGGAACACCAACAGAATTGGGAGATAATGAAACAGCCGAAGGTGGAGCATATCATGGTTCAAATAATGATTACTATTGGAATTACCCAGAATCAGGGACATATAATAACATGTGGCAATATAGTAACTTAAATAAAGTAAACCTAAATGATTTCTATTATAAATACATAACAGAAAAAGTAAGTAACTTAAGTGAACATATAACGGAACATACATGGACAACAGGTGGATTACCATATAATTATAGCTATACGCCAAAACAAGTATATGATAAAGAACTAGGAAGTGAAAAACTAACAACAAGCGATAGTAAATGCTATGCTGAAGATAATAACAGTACAGCCCAAATATGCACCGAAGACGACTTAACATACACAGCTAAAATTGGCTTAATGTACGTAAGTGATTATGAATATGCTGCCTATCCAAAAGCATGGAATCAATACATAGGTAATGCAAGTGGATTTGGATACGGTAGAGATGCCGTAAAAACAAATAACTGGATGTATATGGGCTTATATGACTGGACAGTTTCTCGTAATTCGGACTATGGCTACCGTGCGTGGAATGTCGGCGATACGGGCAATGCGTACAGCGACGACGTGGGCTACAACCGTGGCGTGCGGCCGGTCTTTTATCTCGAGTCTTCGACCAAAATAAAAAGCGGTGATGGCAGTAAGACAAACCCTTTTAGATTAAACTTTGATTAAGATAGTAAAAGTAAATACTATCTTTTTTCTATAATTGTCAAAATAAATAAAGTCATATATAATTAAAATAGATGAGGTAGAAATGAAGCAGGTATTAAAAGGAATTACTTTATATATTATAGTATTATTAATTTTAATAATATTACAAGCAATAGTTATTAGAATTCCAAATAAAGCAATTAAAAATAATTTAGAGAATTCTTTAGATTATTATGATATTAATAATAATGTTACTTTTGTTTTAAATGATAAAGAAGAATTATATCAAAAAAATTATTATCTTTATACCTCATTACTAATTGATAATAGGGCAGATATAACTACTTTAAATATTATGTGGAATGCCAATAATGCTAATAATTTATATAAATCTCAAATAGCAATGAATTATTTGTCGGGTCATTATTATGCTCAAAGTTTAAAAATGACAGTTCTGAATAATATTCCAGGGGATAAAAACTATGCTCGATATTGGCATGGTTCAATAATTTATTTAAAACCTTTATTTATGTTATTTAATGTTAAAGGCATAAAAACCGTTAATTATATTATTACTTTAGGTTTATTAATCTATTTAGGGATTCTTTTATTTAGAAAAAGTAAAATTCTTTTTAGTTCTTATTTTTTAAGTTTAATGGTTATTAATTTTATTATTGTTCCTTATTGTTTTGAATATTTCTTTGTCTTTTTAATTAGTATTATAGCTTCAATTATAAGTTTAAAAATTTATCATAAAGATGATAAGTATTTTTATTATTTAATGATTATCACAGGTTTAAGTAGTTGTTTTTTTGATTTTTTAACTTGTGAAACTATTACTTTAACAATTCCTTTATTAATAACTGTGTATTTAAAATATAAAGAAAATAAAAAAGAAAATATTTTTAAATTTATTGTTAAAGCAAGTCTTATTTGGTTTTTAGCGTATACTTTTACTTTTTTAATAAAATGGGGATTGTCTATTATCGTTTTAGGAAAAGAACAAATTAATGATATTTGGCAATTTGCCAGTAATAGAATATACCAAGAAGGGGCTTTACATCCTTTGAAAATAATTGGTAGGAGTTTAAAATTTATGGCTTCGTTATTATTTCCTTTTAGTTTATTTAATAAAAATTCTTTTCTCGTTAGTATAATGTTTTGCTGTATTGTCGTTTTAATATATTTTATTTTTTTAGAAAAAGAACAAAAAAAATATATGGGCTTATTAATCTTAATAAGTTTAATAAGTGTATCTAGACTCGTTATTTTATTTGCTCATTCTAGTGATCATCCTTTTTTTGATTATCGGGCTTATGGACCATTTATAATGAGTTTATTAATTATATTATTGGAAGGAGTAGGAAATGAAATTAACTATTTTAATCCCGTGTCTAAACGAAGAAAAAACAATCGGAAAAGTAATTGATGTTGCCACAGATTATATAAAAAAACATCATTTAGAAAATAGTAGTGAAATCTTAGTAAGTGATAATGGCAGCACCGATGAATCCGTAAAAATAGCTAAAGAAAAGGGAGCTCGAGTAGTAACTACTAATGTTAAAGGTTATGGTAGGGCGATTAGAAATGGGATTCGTTATGCTAAAGGAAAATATATCATTATGGGAGATGCAGATATGAGCTATGATTTTGCCAATATAGATGGGTTTATTAATAACTTAGATAAGGGTTATGATTTAGTCGTGGGCAATAGATTTAAAGGTGGTATCGCTAAAGGGGCTATGCCATTATTACATAAAATTGGGAGTCCCATGCTTTCCTTATTGGCCAATATTTTATTTAAAACACCGATTAAAGATTATCATTGCGGGCTAAGAGCTTTTAGTAAAGAAAAAATAGATTCTTTAAACTTAGAGACCGAGGGAATGGAATTAGCATCGGAAATGATTTGTAAAGCCCAAATTAATAATTTAAAAATGATGGAAATTCCTATAAAATTAGCTAAAGATGAACGAAATGGAAAATCTCATTTAAAAACTTTTAAAGATGGTTATAGACATTTAAAATGTATTATAAAAATTTGGGGGACAAAATAATTTTGAATGAAAAGAGGAAAAATTAAGATAAAGCTTTTCTTGTGGCGTATAGACTTTTGGTAAGAAATTTAGTACAATAACATTGGTGATTTTTTATGTTCCAAATTAAAAATTTAACGGTTAAAATTGCTGATAAAATCATTTTAAATAATTTAAATCTGAACTTAGAAGAAGGAAAGATTCATGCTTTGATGGGACAAAATGGTACGGGAAAAAGTACCTTGTGTCGGGTTATCATGCATGATCCCGATTATGAAATAATTAAGGGGGAAATTAATTACCAAGATAAAGATTTAACCAAAATGGCAACAACGGATATTGCCCGGGCCGGAATATTTATGTTAAGTCAAAGTCCCGTAGCTATTGAAGGCGTAACTAATGCCGAAATGCTAAGAACCGTTTTATCTGAAAAAAGTAGGGAACCAGTTAATATTTTTCAATTTAATAAAAAGATGGAAACAATTTGTGATCATTTAGATTTACCCCATGATTTTATTCATCGGAACATTAATTTGGGGATGAGTGGCGGCGAACGCAAGAAAAACGAACTTTTACATCTGTGGATGTTAGAGCCCCAAGTAATATTAATTGATGAAATTGATTCAGGACTAGATGTCGATGCTTTAAGAATAGTTGCTGATTCCCTAAAAGAATACTATCGTAAATTTAAACCAACGATTTTAATTATTACCCATCATAATAAATTATTAGAATTAATTAAACCAGATAGGGTCTATGTTATGAAAGATGGTCAAATTGTGGCGACTGGGGATTATGCCTTAGCGGAAAAAATCGAAAATGAAGGATTTAAGGCATTTACTATAAATGGGCTTGGAAATAATGAATAAAATAATAGTAGCTAATGAATCATTAGCCATTAATAATACCGAAGCATTATTAGAAATTAATTCGGATATTTTAAATTTACATTGTACGGGTAATAATACTATTTTAATTAAAGAAATGGGTAATTTAACTTTAAATATTATTTTAGAGGATGATAGCATTTTAAATCTATATTGTTTAAATTATCAAAAAAATGATAATCATCAAGTTACGATTAAACAAAAAAATAATACAGTGATTAATTACCATGAAATTGTTATTAATAAGACAAAATGTAATTTAACTATCAAAAATGAACTTATGGGAAGTAATAATAAAAGTGTTTTATTTTTACGGGTTCTTAGTTTAGCTCAAGAAATAAATATTAATGTTTTAGCCGAGGCCGAAAAAAATACGCAGGATAACTTAATAGTTGAGGATATTAAAGGTATTACCGATGGGGGCAAAATAGTTGTTGAACCCCATCTAGAAATTTGGACGCATGATATTTTAGCGAATCACTTGGTTACAATTAGCAATGTTAATCCAGCAGATATATTTTATTTAATGGCTAAAGGACTTAGTTTTAAAAGTGCTAAAACATTGCTCTTAAAAGGATTTTTATTAAATGCTTTAGATGATTATAAAAATATTTTAATTGGAGGTGAAGATAATGAATAGAGAAGATTTTCCTATGCTTAAGCAAGATATTATTTATTTAGATAATGGGGCAACTAGTTTAAAACCCCAAAGCGTATTAGATGCCATGCAAGATTATTACGAAAATTATTCGGCGAATGCCCATCGGGGTGATTATGATATTTCGTTTAAAGTAGATTTGGAATATGAAAATGCGCGCGATAAAGTGGTTAATTTTATTAATGCTCAAGATCGAGCCGAGGTTATCTTTACATCGGGAGCAACGGAATCTTTAAATATGATTGCCAGTGGCTTTTTTGCTCCGCTTTTAGAAGCCGGCGATGAAATTATTATAACTACGAGTGAACATGCTTCTAATGTTTTACCTTGGTTTCGTTTGGCAAGAAATAAGGGCGTAAAAATAAAATATTTACCCTTAGATGATAATTATCATGTAACGCTGGAAAACTTAAAAAGTGTTATTAGTCCGAATACTAAAGTTATTGCCTTGGCGGCTATTACGAATGTAATTGGTGATGTTCGCCCAATTAAAGAAATAACGAAATTGGCTCATGAAAACGGGATTTTTGTTGTTGTTGATGGGGCTCAAAGTGTAGCTCATATGAAAACTGATGTTCAAGATTGGGATATAGATTTTTTAGCGTTTTCAGCTCATAAAATGTTAGGCCCAACTGGTACTGGCGTTTTATATGGCAAAAAGGAATTACTGGAAAATATGGAACCGGTAAATCTCGGCGGTGGCATGAATGAATCTTTTGATAATGAAAATGCCATTTATTTAAAAGATTTACCAACCCGTTTAGAAGCCGGAACGCCAAATATTGCTGGAGTAATTGGCTTAGGTGCCGCCATTGATTATCTTGAAAAAATGGGAATGGATAAGATTCGGGAACGCGAACTTCATTTACGCAACTATTTAGTTGAAAAATTAATTAAAATCCCGCATATTGATTTATTAAACTTAGAAGCCGATAGTGGTATTGTGGCTTTTAATGTCGATGGCGTCTTTAGTCAAGATGTGGCTTATTATCTTAACAAATATAATATTTGTGTTCGGGCGGGTAATCATTGTGCCAAACTTATTAAAAATGCGATAGGGGTAACCAATAGTGTCCGCGTTAGTTTATATTTTTATAATACCGAAAATGAAATTGATACATTAGTTGACTTATTAAAAGATAAAGCTAAAATAATGGAAGAGATGATTTAAATGGATAGTGAAACAAAAAGAGCTATTATAATGGAACATTATGCTCATCCTTATAAAAGACAAAGAACGGATGATGCTACTTATTTAAAAGTCAATACCAATAATTCTTCTTGTATTGATAATTTAGATTTGTATGTAAAAATTGAAAATGATCAAATTGCCGATATTGTCTTTGAGGGTGAGGCCTGTGCGATCAGTATTTCTTCAACCTCGATTATGATTACGAATTTAATTGGTAAAACCATTGAAGAGGCCTTAGCTTATATCAATAATTTCGAGGCCATGGTTAAAGAAGAAAAGTATGATGCTGATTTTTTAAAAGAAGCCATTGTCTACGATGATATTTATAAACAAAATAATCGGAAAAATTGTGCTTTATTACCTTATAAAGGAATAAAACAAGTTTTACTTGATTATCAAAAAAAGATTTTTTATGAATTGTACCCCAAAATTTAGACAAAAATAAAAAAGGTGGGTATGAAAGAAACATAACTAATAAAGGTTATGTTT
>CANQZX010000054.1 GCA_947628445.1 uncultured Bacilli bacterium | reverse complement strand
TAATCTATTTAAATATATTAAAAATATATCTAAAACTATTTAATTTTACTTATTGACTTTTACCAGATGTTCTTATTTTGTCTTCATTATAACACGATTAGAAAATAATGTAAATTTAAAAGCAAAAAACCAAAAGTTTTCTGCTTAACGATTATTTTCCCGAAATTTTTCGTACCAAGTTTTTAATTTATCTTTCGCACTATTAAATAATTTAGAACCAATATTACCCACAATATCAACAGCATTCTTGCTATATTTTACTAGTTCATCTTTTTCTTCAATCATTAAATTATAATTTTCTTCCCCTAATTTATCATAAGCAAAATTGTTGATATTTTGAGCCCCTTTTTTGATAACCTCACTAGCTTTATTTAAAGCCCCACTTAATTTAGTAGAAATTTTATTCTTATAACCCGGGAACTTCGCTTCAATTTTGCTATCAATGGAACTAACAATAGCTAATACTTTTTCTTTACCGGCATCAGTTAATTCTTTAAAAGTTACCCCTTTAATTTCCCCATCATAGAAACAAAAATCAACTAAAGAAATAAAAACGCCTTTGGCTTTCGTTAAAACACTGGAACTATTATTTTCTTTTAATAAAGCATCAGTTTTTGTTGATATGGTATTTAATTCATTAATTACGGTAGTATCTTTTGTACTATATGTTGGTTCCGGAGTGGTTTCTTGAGCTGGTTTGTTTGAAACCTCAGGCTTGGTTTCGATAATATTTTCTTTAGTTGAATCTTGGCTAGAAACAGAATCGGTTATTTTATCATCGGGTTCGCTTGGAATCACACTACTTGCTGGTTTATTAGCCGAACTTGAATTTTCATTACTATTAACTTTATTATTAGAACTATTGGAATTATTTGCACTATTATTTTCTTCTGACTTGGTTGGAGATTGAGTCTCAATTTCATCAACTTTAATAATTGGTTCTTTCGTTTCTAAAGTTTTATTATTAGCCTTTCCATCAAGCGCATTTGTTGTCTTAATTTTATTATCTGCTTGCGTAAGTTCTTTAAAATCTTTATCAAATAAAACAATTGAGGCTAATAAACCAATACCAATGGCTACTAAAATACTTAAAATAATTATTTTCGTTTTTTCCTTCATATTTCCTCACCCCTTACATTATACTATGATTTTATAATTTTGAAACTTAAAAATCACTTATATTAATTTTCGGAAATGGTATTTACTTACGATTAAATTCTTTTATTTTTCTGCGCGCGTGACTAGTTTTGGTATAATTCAACCATTCATTATGCGGTCCAAAAGATAATTCATCAGTTAATGTGCATGCATTTCGGCAAGAATATAGGCAACATTTAAAGGGTGAATAATATATGGTTCGCCACTTTGTCAATACTGTCCTTCGTGTAATTCCGCCGCATAAGCATAAGCTTTTTTAATTATTTCTATATCTTCTGTATTATACTTTTTGACTAATTCTAATAATTCATTTATTCCCATTAAATTCTCCTCCTAAATATAAAAAGACTCATATTTTTTCTACAAGATTTTAAATAATTAACCTAACTCCAGTTTCTTTAAATTTTTATCCAAAACCTTTGAATTAATTTTCCAGTTATTTTATCATTAAATTCTTTTTCTAATACGCCACCATTATTTTCAATTACTTTGCGAGATGCGACATTATCTTTTAAACAAGTAATGAGAATATTGTGAACTTTATGTTTTTGATATTTTTTTAATGCTAAACTTAAAGCCTTTGTAGCATATCCCTTATTGCGCTCTTCTGCTTTAATATAATAGGCAATATGTCCTAAACGCGAATAATAATCTTCATTTAAAGTATGTCTTAAATCGATAGTTCCAACTAATTTATCCTGTTCTACTATAAAATATACTGTTGCCGGAACATCCCTATTAGAAATATTTTTTCCTTCTCTTCGATCTTTTAATCTTTTTAATAAATGGTGAAAACTTTCATTTTCGCGGTAGGCATTTCCCATTTCTGAAATATCTTTATTTTTTAAAGCACTACTAATTAATTCTTCGTATTGTTTTCGATATTTATAATTGGGTAAGATTAATTTCATTTTCCAACCTCCTAAATACAAAAAAACGGCAACTTAAATTTAAGTTTACCGTTTTAAAACCGTGAATAAAGCATTTAAAGATAATTTTTTATCTTTCATAAAATTCCAATTATTAATGAATTGACAATTTAGTGTTTTACTCATAAACTACCTCTTCAAAATAATTTAAAATTAATTTACTACTTTTATTAGCGTATGTCAACACTTTTAAATCTTTTTATAAATTACTATTTAAAGTTTTTTCTAAAGTGGCTTTTACATCGCGTTCATTAAATGGTTTGGTTAGCATATCAACAATTGGATATTTAAAAGCCCGGGCAATAGATTCTTTATCATCCACTCCCGTGATAATTGAAACCGGGAATTTACGGAATAAATCTTTTTGTTGCAAGACATCTAAGACCTCAAAACCATTAACATTTGGCATATTTAAATCAAGTAAAATGGCTTTAATTCGGGCTCTTTCATCAGCATTATCTAATATTGTTAAGGCCTCTTTACCATCACTTGCAATAATAACATCAAAATCATTTTTTAAGATCTTATCAATAAAGGATCTAATGATAGTGGAATCATCTACCACTAAAATGGCTTTATCTTTAACTGTTACTTCCGTTTTAACAGCTTCTTCTTCGTATTCCCGACCCATATATTTTTTAACTAAATTGACAATCTTTTTGGCTTCTTGCATTAAAGTATCATAGTTTTCAGTTACAAAGTACATATTGTTGGCTTTACTTTCAAGTTCATGTTTATAGGCCAAATCCGCAAGAGTAGAAAAGCCAAAATAACGGGCATCACTTTTTAAGGAATGAACTTGAATAGCATAATTAGCCATATCACCTATTTCCTTATATTCTTGAATTTTTTTAAGTTTTGAATCAATTTCTTGTAAGAAAACCTCAAGCGTTGAATTATAGGTTTCCATATCCCCAAATAACTCTAAACTTTTTTTAACATCCACTCCAGCATCAATTAATACATTTACATCTTTCATTTTAACCTCACATTCCTTTCTATTCATGATTTAAATAAGTATTAATAATTCGATTTAATTCTTCTTTATTAATTGGTTTGGCTAAATAATCATTAAAGCCCGCGGCTAAATACTTTTCTTTTTCCCCAGTCAAGGCATTGGCCGTTAAGGCAATAACCGGAGTATTAAAGCCCGGGATTTTTTCTAGTTCGTGGAAGGCCTCAGTACCACTCATCTTCGGCATCATATCATCCATTAAAATTAAATTATAACTATTGCCACCTTTAATTTTATTTAAGCACTCTTCGCCACTTTCCACACTTTCGGATTCAATACCATAACTTTCTAATAATCTTTCGGCAACTTTCAAATTAATTTTATTATCATCGACAATTAAAACTTTTTGATTTGCCACTTTTATAGTTTCCGCGTGGTTTTTTGGAATCTCTTCTTCAACTTTAATTGTAGGATTCATTACAATTTTTTGATCTAGAGAAATCGTAAACTTAGATCCCTTCCCATAGATACTTTGAACGATTATTTTACCGCCCATTAAATCAACAAGTTTTTTCGTAATGGCTAAACCTAAACCCGTTCCTTCAATTGTCGTATTATCACGCATATCAAGGCGTTCAAATTTATTAAATAATTTATTAATATTGGCTTCTTTAATTCCAATACCCGTATCTTCCACCGAAATTATTAACCGGCAGATGCCATCTTTTTCAATATGGGAAACTTTAAACTCAATCCAACCTTCTTTGGTATATTTAATTGCATTAGTTAAAATATTAACACATATTTGTTTAATTCTTTGACTATCCCCACATAATACCGCGGGAATGGTTTCATCAATATTGGTTCTAAACTCTAAGGGCTTTTCTCCAATTCGGCCTTTGGCCAAAGTAATTAATTCTTGAGTAACTTTTTTAAAATTATATTCTTCATTAACAATTTCAATTTTATTACTTTCGATTTTAGAAATATCCAAGATTCCATTGACAATTTCCAGTAAGTTATCACTAGCCATCACGATATCTCTTACCTCATCTTTGGATTTTTCTGGTACCTCGTCATCTTCTAATAACAAATTACTAAAACCAACAATCGCATTAAGAGGCGTTCTAATTTCATGACTCATATTGGATAAAAATTCCGTTTTAGCACGGTTTGCTTTATCAGCTTGATCTCGAGCAATATTTAATTGTTGAATCATTTTTATATCAGGATTTTCAATGGTAAAATACATTATAAAAGTAATTAATACTGCCGTCGGATTTACTAGTAAAATATCAGGATAAATATTTTGGATTACTATCATAAATGAAAATGATATTAATATTATAAATAAAGGCCAATATTTTTTATTTTTCAATTTTTTAAAATTGAAAAATATTAACAAAACTATCATAACAATACAAATACTGCATAAAAAATATATAACATTTACGCTTAAGCCCATTGGTAACAATAAGCCATTTGTAGTCTTTTTAAAATCAATTGGTAAAAGGCTAACAAATAAAGCTAAAAGCACTAAACTAAGTAACGAATACAAAATTATTTTCTTACTCGTTTTATCATCTTTATTTAAAGTAATAACAACAAAATATAGCGTAAATAAAGATATCCAAAGTAGAAAATTAGAAAATAATAGTTTTATCGATAATATATATAACATATCATTCTCAGTTGCACCATTTGAGACACATATAAAACTGATTAGTTCTAGAATACATCCAAGAAAAGAAGAAATAATTAATAACGAATAAACATCATTTTCAACATAGTGAATTTTTTCCTTTTTAAAGTATATAAATGTTAACAGTATAATGAATACTAAGCCATACAATGTCATATTAATATTATTCATTTATACAACTCCCTTTTTATTATTTTCTAATTAATATTTTACCTTCTTTTAATTTAATAATATTATCTGATATTTTTTCAAAACTATCTGAAGATAAAATATCCTCATTCTCTAAAACTATTATATCACACTTTTTATTTACTTCACTATATGGAAGTTCATCTCTAAAAACATAATATTTAGGTACATAACTTTGATTTAAATTTTGTCCTATTAATTCGTCTAGATAAGATACTAAATCTTTTAAATCAACATCATTGTTATTTAAAACTATATGTAGCACTGGAACTTCGCGTTCAAGAGTATCATTTTTTTTCACACAACAGCATTTCTCAATTGATTCACATTTGGCCGCTAAATTTTCAATATCATTTAACCAAACTTTAGCACCACTTCTCGTTAACATCCTTTTAGCACGGCCCATATGATATACCCGACCTTCTGAATCCATAACACCTAAATCATCAGTATGCAACCATACCGTACCATCACTATGTTTTATCAAAACATTTTCGGTTGCCGTAGGATTATCAAAATATCCTTTCATTATTGTTGGACCAGATATACAAAGTTCCCCTTTTTGACCATAAGTTAATTCATTTTCTGTTCGATAATCAAAAACTGATACTGTTACTTTAATTAAAGGAACTCCAACACTTCCTAATTTATAGCAATTAGTTTTAGCATATGTTGATGCAGCCGTACCTTCACTCATCCCCCATCCTTGATGGACCAAAGGATATTTTTCATTCCATGCTATTTCTTCTTCTTCGTATAATTTATCTCCTCCCGAAATAGCAGCTTCCATAAAAGACGCATCAGAAATAATATCTGCTTTTCTAATATTTTCCAAAAGTATAGGTCCGGCCATAAAAATATTAGGTTTATATTTTTTTATTAAATATGGATATTCTTCAACCGTAAAATGAGAAATCAAATTTACTTTAACTCCCGAACACAAATTTCCATGAATAGAATTAAAATAGTATGCAATAGCAGGAGGTAAAATATTTAAAGCACTTTTACCAAGACAAAATGTACTATCTCCTTGAGGCACTGCATGCGCCATATTATTCAAATTATTATTTGTTAATTTAACTCCTTTTGGTTGCCCAGTTGTACCACCAGTATATACTATTGCCGATGTTAATTCTCCAGCATTTTTTTCATAAATTATTTCACAATCTTTTGGTGTTTTAGTTATCCAATCTTGATATGTTTCATAGCGTTTATCACTCGACATAATGTTTTTGATTTGTTCTTTGGATTTCTTCAACTCATCTAATTGTTGTTTTATGGCTTTTAATTTATCATTAATTGATTCTTTTGGGTTATCCTGTAATTTTTTCTTAATTGCACTACTTGTTTGCAATTGATCAAATAACATTCTTCCTTGTAATACTTTTGGCAAAGATTCTGTTAATTCAACTACAATAACTTTTTCAATATTATCGCTACTTAGTAATGCCCCATTTACATTATTAATTATAAATGGCACTGATGATGCAAAAACATATTTTGATTTAGTAAGATCTGTCATATATTTAATTCTCTCACTACTTTCATCAAATTTTATCATGTTTGCAGTTACACCAATGGAAGTCAATGCATACCATAAAAATACCACTTCGGGAACATCTAACATTACAAATGATACTACATCCCCCCGTTTTAATCCCATTTTTCTAAATCTCTTGATATTATTTTCGACTTCAGCAATAATGTCGTTTTTTTTATAAGTTTTACCATAATAATTTATTAAAACAACATCATCCGGAAATTCTCTAGTAATCATTTTAAAATACTCAAAAGCACTCATTTCGGGGACAGGTAAATCAATATGCGATTCTTCATACCATTTAAGCCAAGGTTTATCCAAAGAAGGTAATCCAATTGGTGGCCCCATTCTAACTCCTAAACTTAAATCTCTTAAATATAAATCATGTTCTCTTTTTTCACTTTCCGATAAACTTAATAAAAACTTTTTATATTCTAATAATTTATCTTTTTCCATATAACCCTCCGTATTTTCTATTGGTAGTGTGCATAGTTTATATACAAACTACCTGTTTTTTTGCTTTATTTTCCTATAATTTCTATATATATTTTCTTT
>CANQZX010000053.1 GCA_947628445.1 uncultured Bacilli bacterium | reverse complement strand
TATATAAATATATAGGTTATTTACAAATGTAACTTCCCAGTTCTAAAAAATCGGGAAATTAACTTTTTATTTAATCAGTACAAATTAATAATTGCGCATTTAGATAAATGATATTATAATTTTATTAAGGATGTGAGTATTTGTGAAAACTGTTAATATTGTTAGTTTTTCTAGTAATTTAGTATCAACCATTATTTCCCTAATTATTGGCGTTATCTTATTTACTAGACCAGACTTAGTAACAATTTTGATTTCTTATGTTTTAGGTGGTATTTTAATTGCTTATGGCTTAGTTAAATTATTTTATTTCTTTTATCAAAAAGGAAAAATACCCGAAACTCCATATAATAGTTGTATTTCGGGCACTGCTCTTATTATTATTGGTTTAGTTTGTATCTTCCTATCCGGAGTTATTGAACATATCGTAAGATTTATCATTGGTGGCTTTATTCTTTTTTCCGGAATTAATCGGTTAATTAAAGCCGGGGACCTTAAAAGTCAAAATGAACATAAGTTTATTTCCGTAATCATTGTTTCTATTATCTTAATTGTCGGGGGCTTATATGTAATCTTCGTTTCCAATTTAGTATTTTCCAGTTTAGGTTTAGTTTTAATTATTTATTCCGTATTAGAAATTATTAATTATATTCTTTTAGCGGGCAATAACAACGAAAAAGTATATTCACGCCCAGAAGATAAAAATTTAAAAACGATAGAATTAAAAGAAAAGAAAACGGCAAAAAAGAAAACAAACAAAAAGGATTAAGTTTTAACGATTCAACTTAATCCTTTTTTATTTTAATATTTATGATATGTTCTATAGGTGTATCGCTTTCTTCAATTGTTACTTTAGTTGGATCTAAGTTCAAAGCATCAATCTTGGTGCGAACATCTTTAGCATAATCAACATTTGGCGTTGCTGAATTACTGGGAACATCAAAATCCAACATTTCAATTTCTTCTTCAGCAGAAGCTGATGCCACTGGTTCTTCCATAGACATATTAACGGCTTCGTCTTCCAAAAAGTTGAAAAACTTATTAGGTATTTGATCAGGTTTACTAGAAAAAATACTACTAAAGGTTGATTTAGGAACGACTGGTTCTGGGCTTACCGGAACACTATCTAAATTGTTAGTTGGCGCCACAGTTGGACTAGCAACGGGTGTTTCCGGAGCAACTTTGGTTGATATTGGTTCTTCACTAATTTCTAAATTCATTTTCTTTATCTCTTCTTCCAATTGTCTTACGGTTAATCTTTCCGTAATTATTCTATTTAACATTTTCTTTTGTTCCGCTAAATCTTTAATTTTAAGTAAGCTACGGGCATGGCGTTCGGATATTTTGCCATTTAAGACGGCATCTTGAACACTTTCGTCTAAGGAAAGTAATCGCAATTTATTAGATATGGCACTTTGGGACAAGCCCATTTTTTTGGCTAAATCCTCTTGTGTCATATAGCCCTTATCAAGTAAGGCCTGATAAGATTTGGCTTCTTCAATTGCCGTTAAATCCTTACGTTGGACATTTTCCACAATGGCTACCTCAGCACTAGCATTATCGTCTAATTCGGTAATAATTGCCGGAACAGAAGTTAGGCCCGCCATCATCGCGGCTTTATAACGTCGTTCACCAGCAATAATTTCGTATTTATCAGCCACCCGGCGTAAAACTAAAGGTTGAATTATACCATGTTGCTTAATAGAATCTGATAATTCTTTTAATGAGGCCTCATCAAAAGACAATCGTGGTTGAAAACGATTGGGAATTATATCTTCAATTGGCACTTGTAATACTTTATTTTCGCTATCCACTTTATCAAACCCTTTACTATTTTTTATTGTACCTTAATTCTATTTTTTTTGCAACGGCTTTTTGATAATTTTATCGTAAGATCGCAATTCAGAAATTAAGGTTTCCCGCTTCTTTTGCATTTTAATTAAAGTCCGCATATTTTCGGTATGATTTAAATTAAATATTTCCTTTTGTATTATTTCGGCTCCCAAAGTAGTAATCGCATACTCACTTTGCTTTAATTCTTCACTGGCTCGGCCTTTCATAGCCACCAAAAACCCGTCTTTTTTAACTAAAGGCAAAGATAATTCCACTAAAACATTTAAATTAGTTACCGCCCGGGCTACGACTAAATCATATTTATTTAAATTATTTTTGGCATAATTTTCGACCCGATCATTAATAATTTGGACATCACTTAATTCTAATTTTTCGGTAATGTATTTTAAAAAGGTGGTCTTTTTATTATTCGAATCAATTAAGGTTAATTTTAAATGGGGAAAAAAGATTTTTAAAACAACCCCGGGAAAACCGGCCCCACTACCAATATCTAAAAGATTATTAACCTTGTTTAAATCTATAACTTTGGTTATTGTTAGGGAATCATAAAAATGTTTTAAATAAACCTCCCCTTCTTCCGTGATGGCCGTTAAATTAACATTTTCGTTGTATTTTACTAGTTCTTGATAATATATGGCTAATTTTGTTAACATGGTTGGTTCATAACTAATATTTAGCTCGGAAATAGCGGCCATAAATTCTTCTTTAGTCATGGTTATATTCCTTCTTTAAATAAACGGATAATACCGAAATATCAACAGGATTTACCCCACTGATGCGCGTGGCTTGAGCAATCGTTTTGGGCCGGATTTTGGCTAATTTTTGCCGGGCTTCACTTGCGAGATTTTGAACCTTGGCATAATCGATATCTTCCGGAATTTCCTTGGCTTCTAAACGTAATAATTTATCCACCTCTTTAAAGGCCTTTTGGATATAACCCTCATATTTAATTTCAATTTCCACTTGTTCTTTAATTTCTTCGGGTAAATCTAAGGTTAAAAATTGTTCAAGGGAGGCAAGAGTAATATTTGGTCTTTTTAATAATTCATAAAAAGTTAAACTAGATTTAGGAATTTCCCAATTATTTTGGGTAAATATTTCTTTAACCGCACTGGTCATTTTTAAATGATTCGTTTTTAAATAAGTTATGGTCTTTTCAATTTGACTTTTTTTGGTTAAATAATTTTGATATTGTTCTTCGGTAATAGAGCCAACTTGATGGGCATATTCCCGTAATCTTAAATCGGCATTATCGCTTCTTAGTAAAAGGCGAAATTCGGCCCGCGAGGTTAACATTCGATACGGTTCCGCCGTACCCTTGGTAACTAAATCGTCTATTAAGACGCCAATGTAAGCATCGCTTCTTTTCAAAACTAAGGGTTTTTGCCCATTGATTTTTAAAACGGCATTAATCCCAGCCATGATGCCTTGCCCAGCCGCTTCTTCATATCCACTAGTACCATTTATTTGCCCAGCGGTAAAAAGATTGGTTAAAACCTTATTTTCCAAAGAAGGCATTACTTGCAACGGATCAATGGCATCATATTCAATGGCATAAGCATATTTCGTAATTTCGGCATGTTCTAAGCCCTTTAAACTATGAACCATTAATTCTTGAACATCGCGTGGCATACTAGTTGAAAATCCTTGCAAATACCAATCGTCATAATAAATACTTTCCGGTTCTAAAAAAAGTTGATGTCGTTCTTTATCGGCAAAGCGGACAATTTTATCTTCTATTGAAGGACAATAACGAGGTCCAATGCCCGTAGCATAACCACCATACATTGCCGATTTTTTTAAATTATCGCGAATAATTTGATGGGTTTTGGCATTAGTATAAACCAAATAACAAGATTGTTGATCTTCAATTTTATAAGCATATTCCGTATCAAAACTAAATTTCCAAAGTTTATTATCCCCTTTTTCTTCATGCAAAACACTAAAATCAATGGAATCTTTTTTGATTCGTTGAGGGGTTCCGGTTTTTAACCGCATAATTTTGAGGCCATATTCTTTTAATTTATCGGATAAATGATTACTCCGGGCTTCACCATGCGGACCACCGGGGGTATTTTCACTCCCAATTAAAATATTACCTTTTAAATAAGTCCCCGTGGTTAAAATAACGGTTTGACTTAAAATCTTTTCCCCTTCTGCAGTAACAACTCCTTTAACCGTTTGATTTTCCACAACTAAATCTTCAATCATGGCCTCTTTAATTGTTAAATTAAGTGTATTTTGTAAGGCCTTCCGCATATTTTCAGGATATGTGATTTTATCGGCTTGGGCCCGAAGTGATCTAACCGCCGGACCTTTCGAATTATTAAGCATTTTAATTTGTAAATGAGAAATATCAGCAATTTTACCCATTAAACCACCGAGAGCGTCAACCTCCCGGACAATTATTCCCTTAGCCGTTCCCCCGATTGATGGATTACATGGCATATCGGCAATGTTTTTAATATTCCCGGTGACTAAAAGTGTCTTTTTGCCCATTTGGGCTGCGATATGGGCGGCTTCACAACCCGCATGACCGCCACCTACTACTATACAATCATACATATTCTTCATCTACTTTCCTAAACAAAAATTACGGAAGATGTTATCTACTAATTCTTCATTATAAGCATCACCAATTAATTGCCCCAATAAATCCCAAGTTTTCTTTAAATCAATTTCAATGATATCAACTTCCATCCCCTGATTAAAAGATTCTTGCGCATTTAATAAGGCCTTTTCGGCTTCTTCAATTAAATGAATTTGTCGAACATTCGATAAATAACTCATTTCTTTATTTATAATCTTTGGTAAATTATATTTAGTAATAATGGCTTTTTTTAAGGCCTCTAAACCATCATTATCTTTGGTATTACCTTCTACATAATCATAATCCTTTAATAAGGTCAAATCGGCTTGCAAAGGTAAATCATTTTTATTAACAAAAACAATAATTTCTTTATTTTTTAAACTGGCTAAATGGTCTAATTCTTGAGGTGTTATTTGTTCACTACCATTTATGACATAAATAATTAAATCGGCTTGATCAGCCATTTGTTGACTTTTTAAAACGCCAATTTTTTCCACCGTATCTTCGGTTTGCCGCAACCCCGCGGTATCAATAAAGTTTAATAAAAGCCCATTTAAATTAATACTACCTTCCACGATATCCCTTGTCGTTCCCGGAATATCGGTAACAATCGCTTTATCCTCATCTAATAAAAAGTTTAAAATGCTACTTTTTCCCACATTGGGACGACCAATTATTGCAACATTTAAACCATTGTTGATAATTTTGCCATTTTGAGAATTTGCCACTAGTTGGTGTAATTTTTCAATAAACTCACTTAAATATTCTTGCATTAAATTCCGGGTTACTTGAACCTCGTCTTCATATTCCGGATAATCGATATTTACCTCAATATTGGCTAAAACCTTCCCCATTTTTTCGCGAATGTCCCGAATTTGACTTGTTAGTTTACCCCCAATATTATTTAGCGCCATAATTCGGGCAGCATCGTTTTTGGCTTTAATTAAATCATTTACTGATTCGGCTTCCAGTAAACTAATTCGCCCATTTAAGAAAGCCCTTTTCGTAAATTCACCCGGCTCGGCAAGGCGAATACCATGCGAAAGTAAAGCACTTAAAATCCGCGCCGTAGTATTTACGCCGCCGTGACAGTTAATTTCTACCACATCTTCTTTGGTATATGTCCGTGGAGCCCGCATCAACATAACTAAAACCTCATCTAAAATTTCGTCTTGATCGACTAAATGCCCATACCAAATCGTATGGGATGCGGCCTTAGTTAAATCGCTTTCTTTAAACATTTGATTAACTATTTCGATTGCTTCGGTCCCACTTACCCGAATAATAGCAATCGCGCCCATATTGGGATTAGTAGCAATAGCACAAATGGTATCGTTCATTTTTCTGGCTCCTTTCACCGTGTGTATTATAGCACAAGATATTTAAAAATAGTAGAATATCTTAAATTTACACTTGTCCAACCTTTTTATATATAAGTTATTTTTATATTAAAATACAACCTATAACTAAATTTTTAAAAGACGAATTGTTATAGAATAATTTTAGAAAGTGTGTTGGTAAAATATGGAAAATTTAAGAAAAATCCGCGAAAGACAAAATAAAAGTCAAGTAAATGTGGCTGTCAATATAGGTGTTGCCCAAGAAATGATTAGTTCTTATGAATCTGGTAAGGCCTATCCGAAGGCAGATACTTTGATTAAAATGGCGAAATATTTGGAAACCAGTACGGATTATTTACTTGATTTAACTGATGATCCAACACCTATTCGACTTTATAATAAAAGTAATTTAAGTGAAGCTGAAATTAACTTATTAATAAAATATTCAAAATTAGCTATTGAAGATCAAATTAAATTAGCCGGTTATCTAGATGCTTTAAGTTATATTTCCAATTAAAAAACCAGATTATTCTGGTTTTATTACGATATGTCGATGAGGTTCAACGCCTTCACTTTCGGTTTTAACCCCTTTAAAATTAGTTAAAGTGTTGTGAATAATTCGCCGTTCATAAGCATTCATGTTTTCTAAATGAATTTCGGTTTTGGTATGAGCAACTTCTTTCGCCATTTTTTTAGCCATAAATTCTAAAGATTTTTCTCTTTTTTTGCGATAGTTTTCGACATCTAACATTATTTTAAAATTGATACCATATTTAGCATTAAGCATTTGTTTAACTAATAATTCTAAGGCTTTAAGGGTTTGACCATTTTTTCCAATCAAAATAGCATTACGATTAGAAAATATTTTTAATATGGTTATTTCGTCTCTTTTTTGCATTTCAAAGTTTACTTCTAAACCTAAACCTTCAATTAATTCTTTTAAATATTCTTTAGCCGCGGTATATAAATCTTCTTTTTTTATTACTTTAACAGTAACTGTACTGCCCTTAAATAATTTACCTTTATTTTCAACGACATTATAAACGACATCGTTTTCGGTTAATTTATTTTCCGTTAAGATTTCCGCAAGGACTTCTTCCGCAACTTTGCCTTCCTTTACGATTGGTTCCATACTTCTTCCTTCTTTCTTAGGTACTATTATAAACCATCACCTTTTAAAATTCAATTTTATTTGCCGGATCGATGTAGTAAACTAGATGTGGGAAAATAAATTTTTTCTAAAATAAAAGAGAAAACACTCAAAATTTTAAAACAGTTA
>CANQZX010000052.1 GCA_947628445.1 uncultured Bacilli bacterium | reverse complement strand
TCGACGAAAAGATATTATAGATTATTCATATGTCTTTTTCAATGTTGTTTTGTTGCACTTCATTTTTAAATTAACATAAAATGAATGAACTTGTCAAAAAGAACATATTATGATATTATGTATGTAGCAAGAAAAATTGCATAAAATAAAAAAGGAAACATTCAGTTTTTTCGAGTTGAATGTCTACCCAATTTATATTGAATCAGACACTTATTCTAGCGAATGAGTGTCATTTTTTTATAACTACTATCATAATGATAAGGAGAAATAAAATGATAGTAATGAGCTTGAGAACTTTTACAATAAAAGTCTTAGTTTTCACTATATCAAACCCCCTTTCTCTAAGATTGGAGGTAGACACTCAACAACTGATATTCCCTATAAAAAGTATACTATTAATCAAATATAAAAACAAGTGTTCGGATAATATTTTATAATTATTAAACTAAAAAAGGGGCTGTAATGAAATGAAATAATTTCATTATAGTTCTTTTTTGTTTGTCAAAAAACTAAAAAGCGCTAGAAAACTTAATTTCTAACGCAATATGTGATACAATCTAATCGACGAAAGAAGATGTATCACATGGAATATTTTACTATAAAAAGATTTCTTTTTCTAGTTTCCTCAGACAAATACATTGAGCAAATAATAATAATAATAATAATAATGTTCTAAAAATATAAGAAAACATTTAATCAAACGATACTTTAGAATAAACAAATATATCATATATAAGAAATAAAGCAAAATTTCAAAAATTTTATATTTTTTCAACATTAAAAAGGGAGTAAAGAAATTATTTCATTTCATTACATCCCCTTTTCCATCTAAACTAAAACTTTTGGCCGCCGTGATTTCAACATCAACTATTTGGCCAATTAAATCTTGACTACCCACAATATTAACTAATTTCATAGTATCAGTATAACCACATACTTTATTAGAACCTTTTTCACTTGGTCCCGTAACTAAAACTTTCACAGTTTTACCCAATAATTTTTGATTACTTTTAAGTGAATAACTATTAACTAATTCATTTAATTTTTTTAACCGGGCTTGTTTCGTTTCAAAAGACACTTTATCGGGCATTCGGGCGGCGGCGGTACCTACCCGAGGAGAATAAATAAAAGTAAAAGCATTATCAAATTCACAATATTTAACAATATCTAAAGTTTTATTAAAATCCTCATCTGTTTCATTAGGAAATCCCACGATAATATCAGTCGTAATTGCCACATTTTTAACTTTACTTTTTATTTTATTAAATAATTTTTTATATTCTTCAATAGTATAGCGGCGATTCATTTTTTTTAAAATATTATCACTACCCGATTGAATAGGTAAATGAACATAAGGCATAATATTATCATATTTAGCTATGACATCAATCATTTCATCAGTAAAATTCCAAGGATGACTCGTCACAAAACGAATGCGCGGAATGCCGATTTTGGCGACTTCTTCGAGAAGCGTCGCAAAATTATAACCCAAAGCCAAATCATTACCATAAGCATTAACATTTTGACCTAATAAAGTTACCTCTTGATAACCTAAATCTTTTAATTCTTGAACTTCTTGTAAAATATTTTCCATCTTCCGGCTCCGTTCCCGACCCCGCGTAAAAGGAACAATACAATAAGTACAAAATTTATCACAACCATAGGCAATATTTATCCAAGCACTTATTTTCGAATCCCGAGCATATTTAACATTTTCGTATACCTTATCACTGTTAGAATAGACCTCAATTGCTTGTTCGGGTGCCTTTTGACAAATTAATTCGGGTAATTCTTTTAAATTATGGGTTCCGACAATTATATCAATGTATTGGTGTTTGGTTTTAAACTCTTCTATTTCATGGGGTTCTTGAACCAAACAACCACATAAACAAATAATTAAATCTTTTTTGCTACTTTTTAAATGCTTACAACGACCAAGATAACCATAAACTTTATCTTTCGCATTTTCCCGAATCGCACAAGTATTTAAAACGACAATATCCGCTTCTTCTAAAGTATCGGTTGCCGTAAAGCCAAGTGCTTCCAAATAATATTTAATTTCTTCCGAATCATGTACATTCATCTGACATCCATAAGTCCGCAAAAAATATTTTTTACCGGCAAATAAAGGTTGATATTCTTGATCTAAGGCAATATGATCAACAGTTACTTTTTGCCGATTGCCCGCTACACATAAATCAGGTAAATGCATCGTTATCACTTCCTTGCATTGCTATTTTAACATAACTTAAATTATTGAACAAGTTAAGTTTTTGAAAACAAAAAAATCTCTTGGCAGAGATAATTTTAAAAAAGTGAAAGCGGATTTTTTTAGTGGATATATAAAGTGTAGATTGGAAGTAATACTTTATGAATGAGAAGATTTTTAAAACAAAATAGACAGGAAATAATATTAACAAAACAATTCTATTAACCTAATTTTAACATCATTGTTTTTACCAAAACCCGCTTTCAATCTTCATTTTAAAGTTTATTTTTAAAAATGCAAGCGATTCGACAAAACATGTCAAAATTTTTGCTAAAAAAAGAGAAAATTACTTAATTTCGTAAGTAGTTCCCTCTTTGGTATCTTTTAAAATGATGCCTTGTTCGGCTAAGTCATCGCGAATTTTATCGGCTAAAGCATAATCTTTGTTAGCTTTGGCTACTAATCTTTCTTGAATTTTATTCATGATATATGATTCTTGTTCCGGATCTATTTCATTTTTCTTTAATAAATCAAGGGCTAAAACATTATCCCAAGCGGCAACAAGCGCATATTTAGTGGCCTCATTAACTTCACTTTTTAATAAATCATATAGAACTGTTAAAGCATTGGCGGTATTTAAATCATCGGCTAAGGCATCTTTAAACTTATTATCCCAATATTCATATTGGTCCTTTTCCACTTGGCCCTCTTCTTTTAAACTTAAAGTCCGATTTAATAATTTTTTATAAGCATTTTCCGCCCCATCTAGGGAATCATAACTAAATACTAGTTGCTTCCGGTAATGGCTTTGCAAACATAAATAACGGAAACTTAAGGGATTATAACCTTTTTCTTGGAGGACGGATACGGTTAATATGGCTCCCGTACTTTTACTCATTTTTCCGGCTTCATCGTTTAAATGTTCATTATGGAACCAATATTTACACCAAGGATGACCTAAATAGGCCTCACTTTGAGCAATTTCATTTGTATGATGGGGAAATATATTATCAACGCCTCCTCCGTGGATATCTAAATATTCACCTAAATATTTAATACTAATTCCAGTACATTCAATATGCCAACCTGGATAGCCCAAACCCCAAGGACTTTCCCATTTTAATTCTTGATCTTCAAACTTAGATTTCGTAAACCATAAAACAAAGTCATTTTGATTGTGTTTGGCTTGGTCTTCTTCCACCCCATCACGGGCACCTACAACCATAGCATCTTCGCGATGATTCGTAAGTTTATAATAATCTTTTAATTTCATCGTATCAAAATAAACATTGCCTCCGGAAAGATAAGCATAACCTTTATCTAACAAAGTTTGAATTATTTCAATATAAAAAGCAATATTTTCAGTTGCCGGGCTGACTATATCCGGTCTTCTTAAATTTAATAAATCATAATCATGGAAAAAGGCCTCCGTATAAAACTTCGCAATATCCATGACACTTTTATGTTCCTTTTTGGCACTGGCAACCATTTTATCATCGCCCGAATCCGAATCACTCGTTAAATGACCAACATCCGTAATATTCATGGCTCTTATAACATTATAACCCAAATATCTCAAGGTCCGATCTAAAACATCGTGGCCGATATAACTCCGGATATTACCAATATGAGCATAATGATAAACGGTAGGGCCACAGGTATAAAACGTAACCTTTTGGTTATCCCAAGGAATGAAATCTTCAATTTTACGGGTTAAGGTATTATATAATTTCATTTTTTCTCCTCTTCTTTAATGGTTAATTTAAATGTCGCTTCTTTGGCGTTTTTCGCTTCCACTAAAGTCAAAACATAATCAGTTTTTTTAATTTCCACATTCGGTTTTTCAACTGAACTAATCGTAAGATATTCGATTCTTTTATCAGTTAAAGCTAAAACCTTATAAACAATTTGCCCTTCTCTTTCACAAGATTTATCCAAACAGCGATTATCAATACTGCGAATTAATTTAAAAGTTATTTGGTCTTTTACTTTCGCTTGATCAAACATTTTTAGGGTAAACGCTTGATCAAAATCAACTGTTACTTTATTAATTTTATAAAAGAAAAGATAAAGAAAATAAACTAGACCAAGAACAATAACTACGGTTAATAATTTTTTTACTATTTTCATTTATTTAATCTTTCCTTTACTTTATCTTCGCCAATTAAATAGATGGTATCGGCTAGTTCAGGTCCATGCATTATGCCAGAGGTTGCTATCCTTATGGGCATATATAAAAGTTTACCCTTAACACCGACTTTTTCTTTAACATTATTAATGGCTTGATTTAAATTGGCAACTGTCCAATCGATATTAGCAATCTCTTCTTTAAAACAAGCTACAACTTGTGAGATGATCGGATCGCTTTTCATAAACTCTAAACATTCCGCATTTGGTTCATATTTTTCTTCTAAAAATTCGCGCGTTAAGTCATTGATTTGGGCTCCATATTCCAGTTGTTTTTTATAAATTAAAAGTAATTTATCCACCCATTCCGCGGGTTTTCCACAATCATGAGTAAAATATTTTTTCACCCAGGTTAAATATTCATCATCACTCATTTTTTGAATATATTGGTGATTAAACCATTGTAATTTTTTCACATCGTATTGGCTCGAAGATTTACTAATCCGTTTTTCATCAAAATTAACAATTAATTCCGCTAGGGAAAAGACCTCAACATTATTTGCGGGACTCCATCCTAATAAAGATAAGTAATTAACGATTGCCTCTGGTAAATAACCTTCTTCATATAAATCCATGAAGGAAGCATCGCCATTTCGTTTAGATAATTTGGTCCCATCTTCGCCCAAAACCATCGCCACGTGAATATAAGTTGGTTTTTCCCATTCAAAGGCCTCATATAATAAATTATATTTGGCGGTTTGATCTAAATATTCTTTACCACGAATAACATGCGTAATAGCCATTAAATGGTCATCAATAACATTGGCAAAATTATAAGTAGGAAAACCATCACTTTTTAAAAGAATTTGATCATCTAAAATACTGTTATCAATTTTAATTTCACCATAGATTACATCATTAACAACCGTGTATCCCGTCTTCGGCATCTTTTGGCGAATTACATACGGAATTCCTTTAGCCAAATTTTCTTGAATCTTTTCGGCAGATAATTTACTACACCGCCCATCATAAGCAAAAGGTTTATTGCGTAAAGCACATTTTTGACGCATGTTTTCTAATTCTTCTTCCGTACAAAAACAATAGTAGGCCTTACCTTTTTCTACTAATTCCAAAGCATATTTTTTATATAAATCAAGCCGCTTGCTTTGAATGTAAGGTCCATATTTTTGAGGATTAAGTGGTCCTTCATCAATTTGAAAACCACATAATTCCAAAGTTTTATAAATAAACTCGACCGCTCCCTCCACTTTCCGGGCTTGATCCGTATCTTCAATTCTTAAAATAAAATCACCTTGATATTTTTTAGCTAAAACATATTCAAATATCGCCGTTCTTAAATTACCAATATGCATAAATCCCGTTGGACTTGGGGCAAATCTTGTTCTCATAAAATCACTTCCATAACCTATTTTATCATATTTAAAAGGGTTTTAAAATATTAAAAGAAAAATCGACGAAATTGTCGATTAATTATCTTTAGGTTTCATCGTGGGGAATAATATTACTTCCCGAATGGTTTCACTATTAGTAAGTAGCATGACTAATCGGTCAATGCCCATACCCATACCCCCAGCTGGAGGCATCCCATATTCTAAGGCCTCAATGAAATCTAAATCCATTTCATTGGCTTCTTCATTACCTAAATCTTTTTCCTTTAATTGATTTTCAAATCTTTCGTATTGATCAATGGGGTCATTTAATTCAGTAAAGGCATTGGCGTATTCGCATCCCATAATGAAAAGTTCAAATCTTTGCGTAAACCGCGGATCTTGCGGATCCTTTTTCGCAAGGGGCGAAATTTCAATCGGATGGCCATAAACAAAAGTTGGTTCAATAATTGTTTCTTCCACATATTTTTCAAAGAAAGCATTAACAATATGACCAAAAGTAAAATGTGGTTCAATTGCAATATCGTGTTCTTTGGCTAAAGCGAAAGCTTCTTCATCACTTTTAATCTCAAAAAAGTTAATTCCGGTAACTTCTTTAATTAAATCAACTAAATGCGCCCGTTTAAACCCTGGGGCTAAAGAAATATGTTGGCCTAAATATTCAACATCATAAGTCCCATTTAAATCCATGGCGGCTTGACTGACAATACCTTCAGTGATATCCATCATGCCCTCTAAATCAGAATAGGCCTTATATAATTCAATGCTCGTAAACTCTGGATTATGTTTTCGATCCATGCCTTCGTTGCGGAATATTCGGCCAATTTCGTAAACTGCATCCATTCCCCCGACTAAAAGGCGTTTTAAATTTAGTTCAGTCGCAATCCGTAAATACATATCAATATTTTGGGTATTATGATGAGTTACAAAAGGTCGGGCGGCGGCTCCTCCTAAAATAGTACCCAAAATCGGTGTTTCTACTTCCACATAACCGCGAGAATCTAAATAGTTTTGGATAGACCGAATGATTTTAGGACGCGCAAAAGCTATTTTCCGGGCTTCGTCATTCATAATTAAATCAACATACCGCCGACGATATCTTTCTTCCACATCACTTAAGCCATGAAACTTTTCTGGTAAAGGTCTTAAAGCCTTAACTAAATGCGTATATTCCATACATTTAATCGTTATTTCCCCTGTTTGGGTTTTCATTATTTTACCGGATATTCCGACAATATCACCAATATCCGCACTTTTAAATAAATTATAAGTTTCTTCCCCAACATCATTTATTGAAATATAAATTTGGATATTACCTAATTTATCTTTTAAAGAAAAGAAAGAGGCCTTTCCCATTTTCCGAATAAACATAATGCGGCCGGCTACGGTTGCATGTTCATCCATACTTTCTAATTCTTCATGCGTTTTATCTTGATACTTAGCTTTAATATCTAAAGAAAAATCGGTCACAGCAAAACGATGACCAAAAGCATCAATGCCCATTTCTTGTAATTTTTTAAGCTTTTCTCTTCTTACTAATTCTTGTTCACTAAACTCACGCATAAAACTTCACCTGGGTATATTGTAGCATAAAAAAACAATCTTAGAAACCTAAGATTGTTAAAATAATCTAAATTTTTAATTGGAAAAGTAAATGCAATTATTATAAAGTCAGTTGCATTTACTATTACAAAATAAATTGCATTAAGTT
>CANQZX010000051.1 GCA_947628445.1 uncultured Bacilli bacterium | reverse complement strand
TAGTTACGATACAAATAGCCCATATCATCATAATAGATTCGACTTTTTTCTTCCGTGATCGCATTCCGATAGATCCCGAATAAAATTAACAAGGCCGCGGCCACGAACACAATGGTGATGATGGTTTCGACAAACACAAACCCGTTTTTCTTTTTCATAACTACCTTCCCTATTTTTCAATAATTTCACTGCTATACCAATAATAAGCACCATTTTCCAATTTAAACTTATGTTGATATTTGGCTAAATTACCCGCTTCAGTGGTATTTATACTACCATTTTCATATACTATCTTTTCATTTAAATTAGCCATTCGATCATCATTGTAGCATAATCCTGTTTCTCGATTACATTTCACAAAATAATCATAAATTATGACCGTTTTATCAGCATTAATAGCATAACTTTCCTTTTGCCGAAAAATATAATAGTTTTCTTCGGTATTATCAACTTCATAAATATAGATACTTGCTTCAGCTTCGACATAATGGCCTTTGATTTTTTGATCAACTGCAAAATCGCCATAATTAATATTAATATCTTTCCCAAAAATATTTTGTAAAACTTTTTGCAAATCTTTAATACTAATTTTATATAAAGGTTTGGCATCCGTAATATTTTCTTTTGTTAATTCATCAGTTGTTAAGGTATTTTCTTGAAGCTTATGATTATCTTGTAAAGCTTTAAAACCTACTTTTAAAATATAATCCCGGGCTAAATTACCATATTTTGTAAAATAAGCATTATAAAAAGTATAACGACTAAGATATTCATCAGAATAAAGATTCGCATATAAAGAATTTACTAATTCATCATTAATTTTTTTATATTCATCTTTTTTATTACCTTCAAAATTAAAGATAAGAGGAAAAAGACCAATTATTAAAAGAACCATAATTCCAACAGAACAAATAACAATTATTTTCTTATGTTTCACTCTATTCTCACCACTATAATGGTACCATGAAGTTGTTTTACATGCAAGAAAAAAGACAACAATATTTTTGTTATCTTTCGGCTTTACAAGTATAGTTTTTCGTACCATACAGTTGACTAATTGCCATATAAGTATTAGGGAATGTTCCCTCAGCTTCACCATTTAATTTATCGTTACTTAATTCTTCAACAATCGTTAAAGATTTTTCAGTGTCATTATAAATAGCCGTACCGGTATTTCCATCATAAGAGATTGTTGCAGGTTTATCAGCTACAGCGGTTTTATAATCATCTTCATTAGTAAAATAATATATATGTTGTCTTTCACCATAATTTATATAAGTATTGTCATCACCAATCGCAAACTTATCAACTATAGTACTATTATTTTCTTCATCCGTCGCATTACAACTTAAGAATAATTTTAATGGTTTTTCAAAAACAACTAAATATGAGGAAACGTCTGCAGATTTACCATCAGCTTCAACTTTTATTTTAATTTCATATTTGCCAGCTTGTTTAGTAAGTTCTGCAAAACTAACTTCACTACTAAAAGTATAGCTACATTCACTAGCGCTACATGTTTCTTCATCAATAAAATCTTCCGGTTTATAATTTATAGAAGTTGGGGTTTCTTCGGGATTGGTAGCATTAGCACTAATACCCGTATAAACAAACCGGGGGCTGACTGTTACAGGAGCATTGTCAACAATACTTATAGCACCTTTGTACGTTTGTTCATTACAAACTACCGTGAATTCATAATTACCGGCTTTAGTAACATCAACATTTTCCGTATGTAAAACACAATTTTTGGGATTTGTCCCGGTTATTTGAGCATAGTCATTTATATCAGAAGAAAGAGCATCACCTAAATTAAGCGTTACTGGATTAGTTTTAACTGTTAAAGTTGTTTTATTTTTACCTAAAGATAAATAATAATATACCCCATACGCTATGGCCGCGAGTAAAACGACAATTAAAATGATAAATAAAACTTTATTCATTGGCTTTTTAGCTTTTGGTTCTTTTTGCGCCGGAGGAACAGCTCCCACATCCGCAACTTTAGTCGGTTCAACAAAACCATTACTATTGACATTGCTCGTCGCATTATATGATCCATTAGTTCCTGGAATCGGTTGTTCAATTGGTCCCATATCCGCATTAGCATTATTAGCAGGTTCCGTTACAGGTGTAACTACACTACTTGGTGCAGCTGGTGCCACCGAGTTTTCAGGAGTAACTGGTGTCTCAGGTGCAGCTGGTGCCGGTTCCGTAGGCACAACTGGTGCTCCTAAATTAACACTTTCCGTACTTGCACTAGCTTGTGGTTCTAAAATCGCATCTGCTGGTGCCGGATTAATCGGATTGGTATTTTCTGGCATCACCGGAGGTGTTGGCATCCCATTATTTACAGGTTCACTAACAGGTGCCACACTGGGATTTGGCTCACTTACAGGTGCGCTACCTAAAGCCGTAGCCCCTAATTCATTAGTTTCGTTTGGATTAGTTGGATTTTCATTATTCATACTTATCAGCCCCTTATTTTTAATATAACTTAATTATACTCATTAATCTAGATTTTTGCAACAAAATTTTTAAACTCATTGCCCCGATCTTCAAATCGTGCATAAAAATCTTGAGAAGCACTCGCCGGTGAAAGTAAAACGACGTCCCCAGGTTCTACTTTTTTGATAATTTCCTTCATTGCTTGATTGAGGGTTTGACATAAAATGACATCTTTGCCAATTTCTTTCCCATATTCACCTACTCGCGCGGTCGTGGAGCCAATAGCATAAAGACAAGCAACATGATTCATAAATGGATCTAAATCATGAAAATCTTGCCCCCGCTCTTCGCCACCTAAAATAAGGTGGACAGGGCTAGTAAATGTTTTTAAAGCTGTAATTGTCGCCGCTGTCGAAGTAGCTTTCGAGTCATTATAATACCGCACTTGATTTACTTCTCTAACGAATTCTAAACGATGTTCAACACCCCCGAAATTAGCTAAATATTTTTTGATAGTGGCTAAATCCCAACTAAAGTTTTTAACAACTAACAGAGCTGCTAAAATGTTTTCATAGTTGTGATTGCCTTGAAGCAAAATCTCCTCTTTTTTTAAAACTAATTCATCATCTAGCCAAAGACCCGTTTCATTATAATAATTATGGTTATCATTAAAATAAATTTTATGGCTTAAAATATCTTGAGTTAAAGCCATAGCTTCTGCATTCTTCGCATTAATAATGGCTATATCGTCTTTTGTATGTCGATTAAAGATTCTTTTCTTGGCCCATTTATAATGGTCAAAAGAGCCATGATAATCTAAATGCGCTGGACTAATATTCGTTAAAACACTAATATCGGTTTTAAAATCTTTTAGATCATTAAGTTGGTGATCGGATAATTCTAATACTAAGATATCACCCGATTTAATCCTTGGTACTAATTCGGCTAAAGGGGTACCAATATTGCCTCCTAAAACAACGGGTAACCCCATTTGCTTTAATAATTCATAAATCATCGTGGTCACTGTCGTTTTGCCATTAGAACCTGTAATGCCAATAATTTTAACATCCTTAGGTAAAAAATGATAAGCCACTTCAATTTCATTAGTTAAATCTATTTTTAATTCATTAATTTTTTGGACAAGAGGACTTGTATATTTAATCGCCGGATTTTTAATAATTAAATCATAATCTGCCGTTATTAAATCTTCTTGATGGTCGGTTATAATTACTTTAACCCCTAGTTTTTGTAAAGTTTCTTCCTCTTCTGGAGCTAATGGTTTAAGATCACTTATCGTAATATCGTGATGAAATGGGGCCAATAATTTAGCCACACTTAGGCCACTTTTAGCTGCCCCTAAAATCAAAATTTTTTGTTTTTCTTTCAATTCAACCACCACTATAATTATATTATTTATTTTATTTTAATGCAAAGAAAAAAGCCAATTTGACACTGGCTTTCCTCAATTATTTAATTTCGATTAATTTTTTATTTTCGTCTTCGTTTTTCTTCGCAATTTCAAGTTTTAAAATACCATCTTTAAATTGGGCACTAATGCTATCTTCATCCATATCTTCTAAATGGAAAGTTCTTTCAATCTTACCATACATTTTTCTTTCCCGATGAAGATATTTTTTATTTTCTTCATCTTTTTGAGAAATTTCAGCCCTTACCGTAATATTGCCATTTAAACATTCAATTTTAATATCTTCTTTGCTGTAACCCGGAACATCCATTTCGATGTAATATTTATTATCTTTTTCGTAAATATCACATTTCATCTTACTTTCCACACTCATATCACTTAATAAATCATCAAAAAACATTCTACTTGGTAACATAATTAATCATCTTCCTTTCTTTACTATTATTATGCTTACCACATATAATATACCTTTTGTTGACATTATTAATATAGCACTATAATTAGCACTTGTCAATAGTAAGTGCTAATTATTTTGTAATAATCTCAAAATCGATAAATTTAATATTATATTTTAAATCTTTAATTTGTTTTTTGATTTTATTTTCCCATTTTAAAAGATCTCTCACGGTCATTTCTTTAGGGACCGCTAGTTCAATTGTCGTCTGATAATAAGAACCACTTTTAATTAAAAATGAATCACTATAAGTAAGCAATTTACTATTATTAACAATATTTTTTAGTTTATTTTTAATTTCTTGATCATTTTTATCTTCCCCAACTAAAACCCAAAGGTTATTAGTAATGATTTTAACACCTTCCGCCATAATTAAGACACTAATAATGGTACTACCTAAAAAATCGATAGGCGGAAATAATTGGCCAATTAAAACAACAATTAAAACGCCAGTGGTCGAAATAACATCTAAAAATGATTCACCCGCGGAAGAAATTAAAATCTGACTTCGAATATCTTTTCCCACTTGATATAAATAATTACTACTTAATGTTTTAAGAAAAATGGCTACTAAAATAACGTAAATAATATCTAAGCCAGGTCGCTCAAAGGTCCGGCCAAAAGAAGTAAGGAATGTAAAAAGACCAACGCCTATAATTAAAAAGCCAATAAACATTTGGGCAATATACTCTACTTTGCCATAGCCAAAAGGGAATTTCTTATTCGCCCTTTTTCGCGATATTTTAGCACTAATTAAAGCAATAAAATCAGTGGCTAAATCGCATATCGAATAATAACCATCGGCAATTAAGGAATACATACCAAAAACCAGGCCACCGCCGATTTTCAAAAATGAGACTAACATATTTACTAAGATACTGAAATATAAAGTTTTGCGTTCCTTTTTCATTTTGACCCCTACTCTAGATAAATATACCATAATTTGACAGCATTTTCAATTTCCCTTAAGCCAAAATAATAAGGGAGGCAAATAATAATGAAAGTACCGAAAATGTTAACAGATAAAGATCTAAATTATATTAAAGATATGTTCAATTGGAATTTTATTACAGCCCAAAAAATAACATTTTATAACGAACAAATTGCCAATGAAAAAATCTTAAATTTATTAACCGATATTGCCAACGTGCATTATGATTTTTGTACAAAACTAACAGCTATTTTAGCTAAGGAGGAACAAAATGACTGATAAAGAATTTTTATTAGATATTTTAGAAACGGAAAAAAATATGGCGGTTAATATGACTTATGCTTTAAATGAAGCCAGTAACGATCATTTATATAAAGAACTTTTAAAAATGTTTAATCAAATTAGTCAAAATGCCCGCGATCTTTTTACTTTGGCCTATGAATTAAACTTTTATAATTTAGAAGCCGCGGCTCCCGCCCAGGTACAAAAAACAGCCCAAACTTTAACCCAACAATTAAATAAGTAGGACCTCTTTCCTACTTATTTTTAATTTAATAAATCTTCCACCCGGGCTTTATAATCGGCGAGTTTTTCTTCTAATTCATTTATTTTGTCTTGTAAATCACTAATTTTAAGTTCACATTCGGCCCTTTGATCCCTTAAAGAATAATTTTCTTCTTCTAAGTCCTCAATTTGTTTTTCATATTCTTCGGCCCAGTAATCCATTTCTTTTTGCCGATATTCTTCTTCATAAGCCAAATAGTTTTGCTTTAAAATATCGATATTATCTTGACTGGTTTCCACCACGATATTAACATCATATAAATGGTCATAATTATACAAAGTTTTAGCTTGTAAATTTTCAATAATCATCATGCTAAATTTTTTAATCGGAAAATTAATACTATTGGCGCTTAAATTAAGGGCAATGGCATTATTGGCATTTTCCCTAACCTCGATATTTTGAAAATCCGAATAATAATAAATATCGTATTTAATTTCTGTTTTTAACTCATCGTTTACTTTATAAGTAAGATAGTGATAACTATCGGGAAAAGCGTCTACTAAAAAGGTATTATCTTGCATTGGAAAAGTATAACTTTTATGTGCATAGGTTACATTTTGAGGAGCTTCATTAAGAAAATTATAATGGGTCAGTTCAAAGGAGAAAATGGCTCCCCCACTGGCAAGTAAAACTAAACTAGTTAAAAAATTAATTAAAAGCATTTTATAATTATTTTCGTGATTAAATAACCACGCAATATTTAAATTAAGAATAACCCCGGTGCCGATTACTAACGCCATAGCCATTAAAATTAAACCCAAACTAAAGATTTTTTGCAGTGCCAAAATGATAGTTAAAACAAGGAAGAAAACAAAAGTCACGAAACAAAAACATAACCCTAAAAGCGTGAAAAATAAAATAATTTTAAGACAAATATTTAATAAATTACCAAAAAGATCAAAAAGAATAAACTTTCGTTCTTCTATAGTTGCCTTTTTTTCTTTGGCCTCAACCTTTTTCTTCTCTGGTACCTTGGCCTCATTTTGGATATTAAGGGGCTTCTTTTCGATTTCCGGAATCTCCCGATCTAAGTAACGCGTTTTATAAAAATAAATTAAAATACAAACAAAGAAAACAAAATAAATTAAATTAATGATAAAAGAACAAATACTGTAAAACGCATACCTAATATTTAAAGATGTAAAAAGATTGCGAATTAAATATTCTAAATAATTAAACGGCATTTTACAAATGACTAAAATAATAATTAAGATAACTAATTCCAAAAGCATTTTACCTAATGCTTTTTTATTCATTTGTTTAAACATCTCAATGCTTTTTTCAAACATATCAATTATGGTGTAAACTAAGTTGCTAAAATTATTCTTTTTATGTTCCCGAAGATTAGTTTTCGATATTTCATCATTCGTTAAATCATCTAAAGAAACATTAAAGATCTTACAAAGAGTCAATAATTTATCCATCTCTGGATAAGTTAAACCTGACTCCCATTTGGAAACTGCCTGCCGGGAAACATCTAATAAATCGGCGAGTTGTTCCTGACTATACCCCTTCTCTTTTCTCAACATTTGGAGTTTTTCACAAAACTTCATTTTTTTCTTCACCTCGCTCAAATCATATTATATTCTACTTGGTAGCACTACCACTTTTAAGTTGTTTTTTGTCAAATTGGAGTTGCAATTAACTAAAAAGAATCGAGTAGAGAAAACTTTTCAAAATAATTCTTGAATGCTTTTCCCTCTCACACCACCGTACGTACCGTTCGGTAT
>CANQZX010000050.1 GCA_947628445.1 uncultured Bacilli bacterium | reverse complement strand
ATAAATATTTATTTTCATTGTCGTTTGTTTCTTGAAGACGAACGTAGTGAGACGGAAAGGAATGTTTAGAAAAATGAAAAAAATTAGTATTAGTTTAATTATATTGTCCTTTTTCCTAGTCGCGGCTTTTACGACCTATAAAGTTGTAACCAAACATCAAAAAAACTTACTTTTAGTAAGTGAAAAAAGAATCGTGGAAGCGGCTAAAAAGTGTCAATGGGAAGAAAAGTGTCCACAAGATAAAGTATTATTAAAAGAATTATATGCCAATAATTATTTAGAACAAGAAATAAATCCCTTAACTAAAGAGATTTATAATGATAATTCTTATGTTTTAAAAAAGGAAGATACTTATCAATTCATCGTCGTTGATTAATTATCTTCTTTTTTCTTGCTGATGCCAAGCATTCCGCCAAAAACGGCGGTTAATATTAAAATAAGATAATAAATTAATAAACTAATAGTAAAGACTTTTTGGGCCACTAATAAATTAATTAAAAATAAAATTAAGAGTAAACATAAACCGATTTTTAAACCAGCAAGATAACCTTTTTCTTTACTTTTAATACCATTTTTAAAACCCAAAACTAGGAAGGAAACCACATTAAATATAAAGAGTAATAAATTAGTAATAGTCGAGTTTAACCCCATTAAATTAAGTAAACTGCAAAGAAAAGAAAGTAAAACTAAAAATAATAAATAAAAACCTAATTGTTTAAATAATATTTTCATCAAACCACCTAATTAACCTTATGAAAATGTTTAAAACATTATGCTTTAACCCATAATAAAATTGGTGAAATTAAATGTTACTTTTTAAAATTTTATTTCGAACATTATTTTTTTATTTTTTTGTAACTTTGGCTTATCGAATTATGGGTAAAAGAGAAGTAGGGCAATTAGGCGTTATTGATTTAATTGTTTCCATTTTGATTGCCGAATTAGTGGCTATTTCGATTGAAAATGCCAAAGATTCGATTTTTTTAACAATTGCTCCCATTACCCTTTTAGTCGTCTTAGAGGTCGTTTTTGGCTATATTGCGGTTAAATCGCGGCGTTTTCGAACCCTTTTTGATGGGAAACCCTCCCTCATTATTTGCCATGGGAAAATAAATTATCACGAAATGATTAAACAAAGATATACTTTGGATGATTTATTAATTGGCCTACGGGAAAAAGAAATTATGGATATTGCCATGGTGGAATATGCTTTTTTAGAACCCAATGGTAAATTATCGGTCTTTAAATATAAACCTTTTAAAATAAAAAGTAGTTTTCCGATGGCTTTAATTTTGGATGGGGTTATTCAAGAAAATACTCTAAAAGCTATTCATAAAGATAAAAGTTGGTTAAAAAGTCAATTATCGGATAAAGGACTATTGGCCTCAGAGGTATTTTATGCTTTTTATAAAAATAAAAAAATATATATTATCAAAAGATGTGAAGTAAGTTAAATTTAGACTACTATTAATAAAAATTGTATGTTATAATACTTATTGATAGTAGGGTGATAGGATGATTAAGCAAATTAAAGAAAACAAATATTTAAAATCATTGCTTATTTTAATCATGCTTGTTTTAATTATCATAGTTGCTCGTATTTCCTATGCTTATTTTAAATTAATGTATAAAGAAACTGGCCCCACGGGAATTGAAGTCAATATGCATGAAACTGCCGCTTTACAATTCATCCCGGGCAATCCTTTAGAAATGGATGTAAATAAAAGTACTTTACCTAAAGAGGGTACTAACTTAAGCGTTGTCAGCAATCCTAAAGCTAAGCTTCTTATAAAAGATAATGAAGAATCTTTATATTATAATGTTTATTTTACTATTAGTAGTAATGATTTTACGTATACAACCCCTGAGGAAATACCTGAAATAATTTTAACGATTACCGGTCCTGATGGTAATGAATTAACTCAAGAGGATATTCCGGACTTACCCTATATTGAAGCAGATTCCGAAAAATATCAAAATGTTACTGGATTTGATGTTACCCAATATAGTGGTACGGTAATGGTTAAAGAAAATCAAGAAATTTCTCTAGCTATGGTCCAAGACACCGATATGGAACAAAATTGGACATTTTCCTTAACATATATTAATTTAGATTTTAATCAATCGGCAAATTTAGATAAATCCTTAACAGTAGAAGTTAAAATGCAACAAGCAAAGACTTCAGAGGAAGAAGAACCTCCTGTAGAATTACCAGAATATGAAAAAACAATAAGAAGATTATTAGCAGATTCTAATAAAGAAGGCGAAACTCCAACTCTAATAAAACATAGTGCCGAAGCCATGGCTGATATCGAAATAGCCAATGAAGATTTAATAGCAGATGATGATTCTTATCGCTATAGTGGCTCAAGTGAAGCTGTTAAAAACTATGTCTGCTTAGATGGAACAAGTAGTGCTAATGAATGCAATTCTGATGCTGATTTATATCGAATAATAGGTTTATTTCCTAATGAATCAGGCGAATATGAAATGAAATTAATCAAATATGATTATGCTACTGAAAAAGAATTAGGAAATAAATCAACTGCTTCTGGTGGTGCCTATTCGGGAAAATACACTGATACTAATACATATTATAAGGGAAATAATATTGATAATATAGCAGCATATTATTGGAATTATTACGGAACGGATAATTATGATAATATGTGGAAAGATAGTAATCTAAATAAAATAAATTTGAATACTTTCTATTTAAATAATTATTTAAATAACGTTGACAAATTAACTAGTAACATAGCGAATCATACATGGACTGTAAGTGGAGTCCCTTATAATCATTTGGAATCAGCTGCTTATTTTGTATATGAAAAAGAACTTGGTACTAACAAATTAACCACAACGAGTAATAAATGTTATACTAATGCAAATAGTACGACAAGTAGATTATGTAATCAAACAGACGATTTAACTTATAAAGCTAAAATTGGTTTAATGTACGTAAGTGATTATGGCTATGCCGCATCTTCTGATACATGGAATATACAATCTTCCTCTTATGATAAGGCTCAAAATTGGATGTATATGGGATTGTATGAATGGACAATTACAAGAAACCATGATGCAGGAACAAATTCGTGGTATATTGATGCCAGTGGATATCAAAATGATTATTTTACTGCCGCATCTATGTATGCGGTTAGACCTGTCTTTTACCTAACATCTTCAACTAAACTTGCTAGTGGTGATGGTAGTAAGACCAATCCATATCGGTTATCTTGGAATTAAGTAAAGGTGATTATATGAAAAAAAGTATTATTTTATTAGTTATTAGCATCTTATTAATTACGATTACATTGATAAATATTAATGGTGATTTAAAAGAAAAATCATTGTTAAGCATCAATGTAATAGAAAAAAATAATTCTGAAACCAATTTTGCTGAAAAAATAAAATCTCTTTCTAATTGGACAGAAACTCCAACTATTTATCATCATAATTCATATTTAAAAAATGGTGCACACGATGATAGCTATAGATTTAGTGGATCTAACGAAGATGTTGAAAATTATGTTTGTTTTGGCTATGACAAAATAAATGAAAATGGTGATTGCCCTGATGAATATTTATATCGTATAATTGGAGCTTTTGATGATGATAAAGATGGAAAATATCAGATAAAATTAATTAAAAATGATTATGTAAATAAAGATGTTTTAGGAACAGATGGCAATAGTACAAATAATGGATTTAGTAGTGGATTAAATGATACATATATAGGGTCAAAAAAGTATGTTGATAGCTTTTTTTGGTTATATCCAGATAAAGAATTAACAAATGACTGGGATAATAGTGAATTAAATAAAACTAATTTAAATAAAAATTTTATAAATTATATTCAGGATTGGAAGTATTTAATAGACGAAAATAACTGGCAAATTGGTGGATTGTCTTTTACCGACGCTTTAAATAATAACGCTAAAAATATTTTTGAGTCAGAAATAAATAATAATAAACAAAATAAAACAGTTGAAAGTAAAATCGGCTTAATGTATGTAAGTGATTATATGTACGCTGCAAAACCAAAATTTTGGGAATATAAGAGCTATTCAGATACTGATGAAGATTATGAATTAGCTAAGGAAAGCAATTGGTTATATCAAGGATTGGATGAATGGACAATAAGTAAAAGAGCAGATAGTTCAAGTAGTATTTTATATATAATGAATAATGGTAAAATACAATCTTATATTGGAAATACAGGATTTGCAGTTCGGCCAACATTTTACTTAAAATGGAATGTTAATTATATTTCTGGAGATGGAACGAAAGAAAATCCATATATAGTATCAAAAATAATAACTGAAAGTGGAAACTCTTATGCAGAAATTTGTAATGATGATAGTGCATCATGTAAATTAGCAAAGGAGTCTTTAAAAGCTACGAATACAGATAAAACTTTATTCTATCATGATGGAAAAGCTGATTATGATGGAATGCCAAATGCCAATTTTGAAGCAGAAGATCTATCATATCGCTATAGTGGAAGCGATTATCAAATAGCTAGTGGGTATAAAACAACCTATAATAATGTTTTTGGAGATTTAATAAAACGTAATTGTAATGGACAAGATGTTGACTATAATAATTATGATATTGATGCATGCTCTGAAAATATCTCTAAATATAAATTAGCTTATAAAAATGATACATTATATGATACTTTTGGCGAAGCACTAAATCAAGCTCTGAAAGATGGACGTGTTGTGGGAAATATTAATAATTTCGTTTGCTTAGATGGAACAACAAACGAAAATGAATGTTCTTCTGATGCTGATCTTTATCGAATAATTGGCTTATTTCCAAATGAATCAGGCGAATATGAAATGAAATTAATTAAATATGATTATACTACTAAAGAAGAATTAGGAGATAGTACAGCTGCAGTAGGTGGTTCTTATAGTGGCAATTATACTGCACGTAATGATTTTTATAGAGGATCAAGTAAAAATGAAATTGGAGTATATTATTGGAATTATAGGACTGATTCTGGAAAATACAATAGTAAGTGGAATGATAGCAATTTAAATCAAATAAATTTAAATAGTTTTTATTTAAGTTATTTAACTAAAAAAGTGGCTGGTTTAAGTGAACATATAACCGAACATAAATGGGAAACAGTTGGTATATCAAATGCGGATTCATATAATGCAAAACAAGTATACAATAAAGAATTGGGAAATGAAAAAATAGCCATAGGAACTAATAATTGTTACGATGATGGTAGTGATCAAGCAAGAGCATGTACCGAAAAAGACTTAATATATGAAGACCAAATAGGTTTAATGTATGTCAGTGATTATGGCTATGCAGCTTACCCAGAAGCTTGGAATCAAATAGTAAATAATTCAAATGGTTATGATAATTATGTAGTTAGAAATAATAATTGGATGTTTATGGGATTAATTGAATGGTCATTATCTAGGTTATTAAATTCTAATTCAAATATTTGGTATTTAACTTATTTGGGAGATTTTTCATCAAGTTTTGATTGGATTATGTTTCAATATAAAGCTGTGCGGCCGGTCTTTTATCTATCAAGTAATACTAAAATAGCAAGTGGTGATGGCAGTAAAATTAATCCATATCGCCTAGATTTAAGTAAACAAGAAGGAGAGTAAAAATGAAAGTATTGTGCATTGGTCATTCAAGTTATGATATTAGTATTGTTGTTGATGAATACCCAACTGAAAATACGAAATATCGCTTTAATGAAAGTGTTAAATGTGGGGGAGGCCCAGCCGGTAATGCGGCTTATCTTTTAGGCAAGTGGGGGATTGATACCGTTTTATCGACAGTTGTGGGTTCTGATGATTTTGGCGAAAAACTAAAAAAAGAATATAGTTCCGTTAATTTAGATAGTAATTATATTGAAACTAGTTTTGATCAAGATACATCTCTATCTTTAATTATGGTTAATCGGAAAAATGGGACGAGAACCGTTTTTAATGTTGCCGGTGAGTTTAAACCTTTAAAGAAATTTAATTATGATTTTACGCCGGATATTATTTTTACGGATGGCCATGATTATGGAGCTGCTCAAATGGCAATAAGTAAGTTTCCTAATGCTATAAAAATAATAGATGCGGGACGAATTACTAATGAATTATTAGAATTGTGTAAATATATGAATTATATTGTTTGTTCCAAGGGCTTTGCTGAAACTGTCAGTGGTTTTAAAATGGATTTTAATAATCCAAGCACTTTAGTTAATGTTTATAGTAATTTAATGAAAAAGTATCCAAATTCGGAAATAGTTGTAACGCTGGAAGATAGAGGTGCTTTATATAAAGATAATAACCAAATTAAAATTATGCCCGGGTTAAAAATTACGGATGTGCAAGATACCACGGGAGCAGGGGATATTTTCCATGGCGCTTTTGTTTATGGCATTGCCAATGGTTTTCCTTTAGAAAAAACAGTTACATTAGCAAATATTGCTGGTGGCTTATCAGTTAAAAAAATTGGTAGTAGATTAAGTGTTCCGGAACTTTCCGCGGTTTTAGATGAGTATGCTAAAAAGGTTGGGGGAATAAATCAAGCCCCAGCACCAAATCCTAATCCCGCTCCGGCTCCTACACCAAATGCCGCACCTAATCCTAATAATGTGGCAACTCCGACAGCACCAAATCCTGCCTCTACAAATAATCAGATGCCCCAATGATTAGTTCGAAAACCCCACATTTAGACCTCCATGGGGAAATAGTTAATATGGTTGAGGTCTTAGTTAATGAATTTCTTATAGATAATTACAATTTAAAACAGCCCGTGGTAGTTATTATTCATGGTAAAAGTACGAATATCTTAACTAGAGAGGTTCATCGCGTATTAAAAAATCATCAATTAGTAAAAGCTTATAAATTAAACAATTGGAATTTAGGTGAAACCATTGTTGAACTTAATTTATAAGTTTTTTTATTGCCATTTTACGTCTATATTTGTCTACTAAAAAAGCAAGAAAGCAAGGTATAAGAAAAATATTTGACATAAATTTGACAAAATATTTAAAATGTGCTATAATTTTTTCGTAATTAAGGGGGTATATAAATGAAAGGTTATGTTCTTGATTATGTAAATGAAAATGAATTTCGCAAATTAGAAAGGGCTATTAAAAAGTATAATATGCTAGCTTTTAAAAAATTAAGCTTTGAATATTATCCTGCATTAAAAAATGGTAATTTTTTAGGTAACTTGGTTTCTACTAATAAGAAAAATGGGACCGAAACTTACGAATTAAAATTACCTAGTGATAAAATGTTTGCCCAAATTCATGGTGAAGTAAAATTAATTTATACGGTTCACAAAAAGGAACAAGTTGTTATGTTAGAAAACATTACACCTTCCGAAATATTACTAGAAGGACACCGGAGTGAACTTACAACTTATAAAGGTATCATGATTTCTAAAAGTAATGCTTCAAAAGATATGTTTAAAATTGATTTACTTAATATGTTAAATAAATAAGCTCTTAGCTCATAGGAGTTTATTTTTTTGCATAAAATTATTGCAAGAAAAAGGGTTTTATGTTATTATTAAATAGTCTGCTGGACCTCTAGCTCAGCTGGTTAGAGCATCCGGCTCATAACCGGGCGGTCGTAGGTTCGAGTCCTACGAGGTCCACC
>CANQZX010000049.1 GCA_947628445.1 uncultured Bacilli bacterium | reverse complement strand
TTGAAGCTGTAACTCCGGAACCTGCCAAGATACATAAATATTACTACCGAATAAATGGCGGCGATTGGCAAGAAAGCGCTGCTAGTCAAAATATCTTTAATGGGTTAGTAGGTGATACAAAATATACCATTGAAGTATATGCTATGAATAATCGGGGAACTAAATCAACTATAGTTTCTGAGGAAATAATGACTAAATACGAAGCACCAACCATTGCTGTAGATTTGAAGGATGCCGATGGTAAAAATATTGAAGTAGGGAATTGGGGCCAAAGTGATATAACAGCAACTGCAGTAACAAATGGGGGACATGGCAAATATGAAACATATAGTTGTTATACGAAAGCTGAGCAATGTAATCCCATGGAACCTTCAAGTTTAAAAGTAACGGAAGAAGATGTAGGAAAAGTATGTTTTCAAACAGTAAGTTTTAATTCCCGAATAAAATCAACCATTGAGTGTTTTGAAGTTAAATTAGATAAAACTTTACCAACTTGTACTGCTGAGCAAAATGGTGGAGGAACTTGGTTTGCAAGTGGTGTACCAGTAAAGATAACATGTAATGATAAGGGTGGTTCAAAGGTAGCAACCTGTAATGAGGAGAATAAGTCAAAAAGCACCGATAAAAAAGTTACGAGTACAACAACTTATTCGGTAGTTGATGGGGCAGGAAATATTGGAAATTGTAAGATAGAGATAACAGGCAGTAATTGGTATAGAACTCGGACGAAAGAATATGTAGAAGAAACTTGTTCTGGGGGGTATACGCGAGACTGTACTTCATATTATTATTGCTTTAGTTGTTTAACTCAAGGAGTGTCAAAAGCAACTTCAAAATGTAATTATACTGGAGAAAATCCTAGTAGAGATCATTGCGGTTTAGTATCTAAAAAATGTGTTTCTTGGGGAAAATCATATTGTCTTAAATGGACTGGCGGTTACTATAAAAAAACTTGGGGAAATTGGTCGGGTTATGATTTTCAAAGTTGTAGTCCTAGTTCAATCAGACAATGCGAATCTAAATATTATTATCGAGTTGCTTAAAAGAGTGAATAAATGAAAAAATACTACTTTTGCTGATGAAAAATTAACGATTTTAATTAATAAATATTTAGAATTTATAAACTGATATTTTTATAATGTTAATTAAAATATATTACTATGGATAAAAATAACTATAAAATTATTTAAATCAAATCTTGAAAATGTAAAAGTTTGTCCTTTAAAATTGCTAAATGTTCTTTTAAAGGACAAACGAAACAAGATGCAGTGGCTGATGAAAAAAGGCCCAAATAGTCAACTTGATTTTTGTATACTATAATTTGAAAAAAGGATAATATAAGTATTAACGAAAATAGATTAGCTTGTCAAGTAAACAGCTTGTTTTTTTTTTTTTTTTTTAGAATGGGAAATAGAGAGGATAGGGAATAACTAAAATAAGTTGTGTGAGGTAAAAAATGGAAGAAGAAAAACAAAGAAAAAAATTAATGGTGTTTGCAATATTAGCATTAATGGTAACTGTAATTGGGGTAAGCTATGCTTATTTTCAAAGCAAAGTAAAAGGTGGTGTAGATACCAATATTGATGCAGCCACAGGAACAACTGATGTTTTAACATTTAGTATTATTGATAAAAATGCTACAGATAACGATAATAATACCATAGATGAAAATGAATTAGATGAGATATTAATAAACGCTAATAATACAAATTTTAGTGAAGGTGGTAAAAATATAGCTGATGGTGTAAAAGCAACAATAAACTTAATCGCTAATAATGCCAATTATCAAGCCACAGGTAAATATAATATCTATTTAGAAATAGCCAGTAATGAATTAGAATATAGTAGTTATAAAAAAGATGGTCAAGAAGATCCTGTTGTATTTAAAACAAAAGAAGAAAAATTAAAAGATACTAAAATAAGCGAATATGAAGCAATACCAGAATTATATTTAACGGTAAAAGGACCAGAGGAAAAAGAACAAGAAATAGACGGGTTAAAAAAAGTAAGTTTAAAAGAACCAGATGATAGCTATGATATAACGGAAGAGAAAACAAGAATAATAATTGCCAAAGATGTAGAAATAAAAACGACCGGGAAAGAAAATAGTAAAGCAACAGATGAATGGGAAATAACGGTAACATTAAAGAACTTACCAACCGATCAAAATTTAAATACGGGAAAGCAATTAAGTGGAAAAGTAGTAATTGAAAAAGAAACACCAGAGATAATCGTAACCGAAACATGTCAAGAAAATGAAACAATTGAAAACTGTTTAAAAAGAATAGATAATGAACAACATCCTGGAAATCCAACATTTCTTCATCATACAGTTGATTTAGAAGGTAGTGCGGAAGATGATTCTTATCGTTATAGTGGAGGAGACTATGAAATCGCGGATGATTATAAAGATACATATACCCAAATAGATGATGAAATAATAAAATTTAGTTGTAATGGGGAAGATTATAAAAAAGATAGTCAATATGGATATTGGAATTGTTGGGGTGAAGGAGAAAAATATTTTTATGTAGTTAATAATCCAAATGAACATTTTGATGTTTCTAGTGATAGTGATAGTATATATAAAGGTGATATAGGATTTCACCAAGCCATTACAAGTGCAATCGAAAAAGGATATATAAAGACATTTGTTAGTAATTATGTTTGCTTAGATGGAGAAACAAAAGATGGCAAATGTGCTAGTGATGCAGATTTATATCGAATAATAGGTTTATTTAAAAATGATGAAGATCAATATGAAATAAAATTAATCAAAGCAACAACAGGAACACCAACAGAATTAGGCGATAATGAAACAACAGAAGGTGGAGCATATAATGACCGATATAATAATTACTCTTGGAATAGTAGTAAAGGAACAGATTATAGTAATCCTAATACCAATATGTGGCAATATAGTAACTTAAATAAAGTAAACCTAAACGATTTCTATTATAAATACATAACAGAAAAAGTAAGAGGTTTAAGTGAACATATAACCGAACATAAATGGACAACGGGAGGATTAGATTATAATGGTAGCTATACGCCAAAACAAGCATATGATAAAGAACTAGGAAGCGAAAAACTAACAACAAGTGATGATAAATGCTATGCTGAAGATAATAGAAATACAGCCCAAAGATGTACCGAAGCCGACCTAACATATACAGATCAAATAGGTCTAATGTATGTTAGTGACTTTGGCTATGCAGCATACCCAGATGCATGGAATCATAATCTCATAGATGAATATGATGCTGAAAATGTAAAAACAAATAATTGGTTATATTTAGGAAATTACGAATGGACAGTTTCTCGTTGTTCGGACATTGGCTACTATGCGTGGTATGTCTACGATACGGGCGGTGCGTACCGCAACTACGTGAGCGACAACTATGGCGTGCGACCTTCCTTTTATCTCACGTCTACAACAACAATTGCCAGTGGAGATGGAAGCATATTAAGTCCTTTTAGATTAAATCTTAATTAAGTATTATAAAATAAAAACGATAATTTCTCATTCGAGATTATCGTTTTATTTTATTAGACTGATTCGAAAGCCATAGCTACTGTCTTTACTATTTTCATCGATGGTGTATCTACCTACAACTGGGTCATTACCACCATAATTAAAGTAAAAACTGCCATCACGAATGACTGAGGTTCCATCTTTATTGACCTCTAAAGTCCATTCGGAAACATTGCCTGCAAAGTCATAAATATTTAATGCTTTATTTTGTTCTGATGCCCCAGTGGTAAGTAAATAATTTTGGTAAGCTTTTTTAGTTTCATTTTCTTTTATATCTTGATAATTAGTCCCATAATCTAAACTATATTGACCTTCATTTAAAATAAATTCAGAACTATAATAATTACCCCAAGAGCTACTATTATTAATAAGCATATCTTTAGTTATATTTGTACTATTTTCTTCAATGAATTTACAAACTAAATCCCATTGAAAACCCAATAATAAATTAGTATTGTAAGCTTGATTTGATATGTTTTTGGCTAAGTCTAGAGCTTCGTTTAAAGTAACTTTATTATAGACATATTTATTTTTTTGACTAACAACTTTGCCATTATCATTACCAATTTCATAACGACTTAACCAAAAACCACCATAGGTGTAGATACTTTCTAAAGTTTTATTTCTTAAATCAAGGTATTTATCATCGTTATAATTATCATTATGATAATCACTAATATAGTTTAAAATGTCATTATAAATATGCGAATAATCATTTTTATTTTTAGCGGTTTTAAATATCTTTTTTGGTACGACAATCCAGACCCATTCGTTATTAAAGTGATCTTGATAAGTTAAACCTTTGGTAGGGTCTTTTTCTAAAATTATTCCCTTTTTATCAAAAAAGTAAGGATTAGTATTATTATTTTTTACAAAATAAATAATACTAAAAATAAGAATTAATAATATAGGAATAAGTAATAGCCATATTTTCTTTTTCATATGTTCTCCTTTAAAAGTTAACCTCAAGGTGAGGGTTATAATATTTATTATTGATTTTTAGATATAATTGATAATTTCCCGGATTAACATTTATTTTTTGGGAAGCCAAGCCCGAATTAAATGATTGAGGAGCATTTTGCTTTTGTTTTTTGTAAATATAAGAATAAGTTTGATTGTTATTAGTTAAAATAATATTAACCGCATCCGTTTTATTAAACTCTTGCTTTAGCGTTATTCGGTTATTGATTATACTTATTTCGTTATTATAATCTGGTGCGTTTGTAAGTTTAATTTTATTAATATTCACTAATTGGCCATTATTAGTAGTACTATTAATTCGGTTAAAATTGCTAATAACATAATTCTCAGTTTTGGCTTGATAGAATCCATCTATTTGAAAGGTTCGGTAGATTAAACCCGGCATTGATAGTCTAAATAAAACATTATCATTTTGATCTAATTCTAGAACAACACCATTTTTATGCGCGGGATCAGTATAGATTACTTGATTAGGATTTTTATAAGCTTCTTCTTTCATTGACCAACCATAAGTTAATAATTTATGATTATTATTTAAAAGTTCAATATGGCCCCCAACATTACTGAATTCTTTTTTATTTGCGGTATATTGCCAAACGGTTTTAATTGTTTTCTTTTTTTCATCAACTTTTAATAAATCAAAGCTACTATAGCGATTTACATAATGACTTAAATTTGGATTAGCTAAATCAAATTGGTCAATGTCATTATTATGCACCGCAATTAAACCATCTTTGGTATAAAAAGCGGAATGTTGGCCTCCGAGAAAACGGGTATTATCTGTAGGGGTTAATAAATAATTTTGCAAATCTTCGCCCCAGATGTCAATAGCACCGAAAATCCATTTAATTTCTTGGGTTTCGAGATTTAATTTGATTAAAGAGTTTAATCCTCTTAAAGACAATAAAAGATCTTTGGTATCTTCGTTATAATCAGCCGAATTATTGACTAAATCAAAATGATTGCCTAATTTATTTACTAAAACTGGATTGAGTTTTTTAATAAACTCATATAAATCTAATTCTTCAATAATTTGGCCTGTTGTTAAATCCATAATATAGAGATAGGAATCATAAAAAGGGGAATCGTCTTTATAACCTAAAACTAACATTTTATTATTGCTTAAAGGAATCATTTCGTGATGTAAACCATATTCTGTGATATATTGTTTATGAATTTTACCTAAAAAATCCATTTCTAAAAAACTACTATAATTAATTTTGACTCCATTTAATCCTTGATGGGCATCACCTATATAAAAATGATTATTATCTAAAAGTTCAATATCCCCGGCATAATCCCCATCTAAATACCATAAGACTTTTCCTTCACCATTGATAATGACATCATCAACAAAATTAGGCGAAATAAAATATAAATTATTTTTAATATTATTACTCGTTTTTTCAATGGTTATTTTATCGCCGGTATAAGGTTCAGTTTTAATTAACAATTCTTTGGTTTGGTTGTTAGTTTTTAAAATAATCTTGTTTTCATAGTTGGCATATAAACCATAGACTGGAATTAAATGTTTTTGACTTTTAGTAAAAGTGGTTATATCTTTTCCATTAATATTTAAAGTTATGGCAGTAGCATCAGGCGTCTTAAAAATTATTAATGCGGTTAAAGGCGCAATTTTATAAGGATTAATTAATACTTGAGGATTATCTAAAGTGTAACTAACATTATTTAAATAACTAGTTATTTCTTGATCAACTTTTGCTTGATAGGCAAATATTTCGTCGTAAGCCGAAATTGTTGTTGTTTTTTTTCTAAAAGATTTATTTATTACTTGGCATATTCCTAAAATTAATAGTAAAGACATTAAAATAGGCATTATTTTTTCTTTTTTCATATAGACTCCTAATTATATTTGTTAACATTAAACAAACTATTATTATTTTTTAATTTAAAATTAAATAAAGGTTCTAAAGTTTCTAAATTAAGTTCGTTAAAAGCGTATTTAGAAGCCCCTAGACCATAGGTAACAAGATAGATATTATCTTTTTCATTTAGGGCTTGAATTGATCCCATGCGAGGTAAATAAGTATTTAAATTATATTCTTTAAAACTAGTTACTTTTTTCTTTTTTTCATCAATTTTTACTTTTAAGATCCGGGTTTGTTGATTGTTTTCCCCATTATCATAGATTAATAATTCGCCGGTTTTTAAAAAGGAAATGGAATGTTGTTTTGAAAATTTTTGCGTATCCTTTAAGCCAAATTCATCACCTAAACCACCCAAAATCCACATTATTTTTCCAGTTTGGCGATTGATTTTTAAAAGGGCATCAAGATTTCGAAAAGAACATATTATGTTATTATCTATAGGATCAATGGTTAAAGAATTAAAATGCATAAAATTAACATAGATATCATTATTTAAAGAATAGTTTTCACTAAAATATTTAATTAAATATAAATTATCATGGGAATTAAATTCCCAAATAGTTTGATTATTATTTACTTCTTTTAAATGAAAATCCCAAATTTTATATTTTTTATTTTGATAAGTAACTTCTTCTTTGGTATAACCACCAATGATATAATGATCTAAACTCCAAAAGTAATAATCATGATTTTCCGTATTAATATTAGCACTATACATTATTTCCTTAATTTTTTGATAATTTTCATCTAAAACAATTAACTTCGTGGGACAAGCATCATTTCGTCCTTCATATTTAGCATTAACAGTTTCTAAATAAGTATAGTAAACTTGATTATCAATTATTTGCTTTTTAAAATTAAATGCCATATTAGCTAAAACTTTATAAAAAGTAATATTGCCCTTATTATCTAGAGAATAAATATAATGTTTTTCTTTATTATATTTATTATATGTTGTTACATAATACTGACCATTAGTTCCTTTTCCTTCAACGGAAAATTCAGGAAAAGTACTGGGTAATGTATTAATATTTAAAGATTGATAATTTCCTTTTCCTAATTTTAATTCTAATTTAATAAAATTATCTTTTTGAATATTAATATTTTTAATTTTAAAGGTGGCTGCATTTTTAATTATTTTATTATGATATTTAACTTGGGCATTTTGACATTTAATTTTTAGAGTTGTATTAGTTGAGGTGTTTAAAGATTTTAAATCAATGTTTTCTAAAGTTGTATTTTTGGTTATAACAAAAGTTTCATCATTGATAACAAGGGTTACTTGACTATCTTGATTTAATTTAAAATAGTTTAAAAGTACAACTAACATAATCAATATTACCAATAATGTCTTCTTCATATATATCCCAATATAAGTATTAACGAAAATAGATTAGCTTGTCAAGTAAACAG
>CANQZX010000048.1 GCA_947628445.1 uncultured Bacilli bacterium | reverse complement strand
GTAAATGCAATACTTATTCTCAAAGTAAATGCAACTCACATTGTATAAATTGCTTTTACTTTGAGAATTAAGATTTTTAGCTTAATTTGAAAATATAAATTGCATTCTGGTTTATTGTTTGATATAATTTTATAAGATAGGTAGGGTGACATGAGTGAGTAGCAGTATAATTGATAAGTACAAAGATAAAAAGAAAAAAATTATCCTGTCTTATGCCAAAATATTAGAAGATTTAATTGTTCTCGAAGAAAACGAACTATGGCATAAAAAAAGTGAGTTTTTGCCAATTGCCGAAGGAATAATTGATCATTTCGTCGATAATTACTACTACGATAATAATTTAAATCGGAATAATCCCGTCGAATACTTAAATGATAATATTAATGCCGTACTTTTATCCATGATGGAATATTTCAAAAGCCAAGAACAACCAAATATGGTTAAAGAAAAGAAAAATGAAACCTTTCTTTTATCCGTTATTATTTGTAGTGCTAGTTACATTGATATTGCCACGAATGTAATTGATGGTAGTTATATTAAAACCAAAAATAATTTTAAAAAGTTGTTAAAGCATTTAAGTAAAACAAAATTGTTAAAGGTATATGTGAACAATCGGCCACTCATTAATAAATTGTTTAACGAGGTTAAAAAGAGTGTGGCCAATGATAAAAAGTTCTTTAGTTATTTTGTAAGTGACCTTTGGCATAATGAATATCAAATTATTAGTACGAATCCCGAGTATTATAAAGTGCGGTTTATTTACCGGATTGAGGGTATAGAAAAAGAAAAGCCCCAATATATTAATAAATATCGGAAGAAATACTTAAAAGAATATTTAAATGTCTGTTATGAATTACTGGTGGTCCTTTTAATGAAAGAGTTTATCATGAATAAGAAAGTTAATACTTATTTAGTGCCGGTGATTGATGAAATGGTCTTAAAAGATGGCTTAACTGTTTTAGATATTCCATTAATTAAAAACAATTTGAAATTATTAGTGCCTTGGGAAAAATATGAGACCTATCAAAAAGTTGATAATTTTGCCAAAATATATTTATATCGGGACAATAATATTGATGAGTTATTAACCAAAAGAGATATCGAAGTGTTAGTTAGTCATCAATTTATGGCCGAAAATAAAGATAACTTAGCAAAATTACAAAAATTAAATATTAAAGTTGTAGAAGAGCATCTTGGGAAAAGCGTAAAAGAAGAAGACATATGTCGAATAATTAAGGAGGAAGAATTATGAGTGTGTATAGCGAGTTTTTTACCAAATTTATGACCCCATTTTTTGATGGGTTGGTGAGTATATTTAAGGCCTTTTTTCAAGGACTTATGCGAATGTTTAATGTCGTTACTTATATTGAAATCGTCAATGACTATAAAAATGATTTAACTGGTGTAGGTTTAGTTATTTTAATCTTTTCCATTATCTTTTTAGTAGCAATGTTTGCTTTTATCTTCTTTGTTATTGCTCGGAGTATTCGGACTTATTTCCGGTATCGGCGCAATGTACGAAAAGAAGATATGTTAATTGAAGAAATTGAAAATTTAAATAATGATATTTTAAAATTAAAACGCCAAAATGAAAAGATTGCTGAATTAACGAACGAAAATGGGGAAATTGAACTTGATGAAAATGGTAATCCTGTCAATGGCTTAAAAGAAGGCGAAAGTCGGTTCTTTAAATTAACGAATGTTGATGAAAAATATAAAGAATTTACACCCGAACCAATTAATAATACCTTTACTTTAGCCGAGTTATGTGATTTATTCCGTAATTATTCGGCTTCTAAATTACATTTATATTATGATATTAATTTAATTCGGTTGTTTATTGCTTCTTTTGCATCCAATAAGTTAATTATTTTGGAAGGTATTTCCGGAACTGGCAAAACATCTTTAGCGTATGCTTTTGGTAGTTTAATTGATAATGAAACAACCGTAGCCAGTGTTCAACCTTCATGGCGGGACTCAACGGAAATCTTTGGTTATTTCAACGAATTTACAAAAAGATTTAACGAAACCGAAATTTTAACTAAAATGTATGAAGCTCAATATACGGATGAGGTTTATATTACCTTACTAGATGAAATGAATATTTCACGGGTCGAATATTATTTTGCCGAAATGTTATCCGTTTTGGAATTACCAAATAAAAAAGACTGGGTTGTTGAACTTGTTCCAAATGTGTGGGAAAATGACCCCGTTAAGTTAGACGAAGGTAAATTAAAAGTTCCAGAAAATATGTGGTATATTGGGACCATCAATAACGATGACTCCACCTTCATGATAACTGATAAAGTTTATGACCGGGCGATGCCAATTGCCATCGATGATAAGGCAGAGGCCTTTGAAGCGCCTGAAACAGAAGCTTTCAAAATTAGTTATAGTTATTTAGATAATTTATTTGCTAAAGCCAGTGAAGAACATGCGGTTAGTGAAGAAAACTTAGAAAAATTACAACAAATGGACCGTTATGTTATCGATCATTTCCGTTTGGCTTTTGGTAACCGGATTGTCAAACAATTAAAAGATTTCGTTCCCGCTTATGTTGCCTGTGGGGGCGATGAAATTGCCGGCATTGATTACTTAATTGCCCATAAGATCTTACGGAAATTTGAACAATTGAACTTGGCTTATATTAAAGATGAAATTGATGGCTTTATTACTTTCTTGGAAAAATTATATGGGGAAGGTAAGATGCCAGAATGTAAGGCTTACTTACTCCGCTTAAAGAAAACAATTTAGGAGTTCTTTATGGAAGATATGACAACATATTTAGCAAATATCGATGAAAATGAATTAAAAACTTTTGTTAAGGATTTAAAACCCCAAATTAAAGCAACTACGGATGTCCATCGGGTGATAAGTGATATTTCGTGGGTCGAAATGGTCGAAGATTCAATTCCGTATTTGGATAATATAATTCGTAATCCGCGGCGGTTCATTGTACAAGAAGAAAATATTGTGCCGATTGAAAAAGCCAAGGTGGTAACGGAAGAAAGTATTCGCCATTTGGCCCAAAATACCAACTTGATTCAAGATGTCGAAGAAGATGGGACCGTTATCCCTTTAAAACTTTTAAATGTCTATCGGGAAGAAACTGTGGACTTATACGAAAACCGGTTTATTAAATCCTTAGTAGATAATTTATATCAATTTGTCAATAATAAACTGGCCGAATCTGATCAACAATCGCGGGTTGATACCAAAAATAAAGTTAGTTATGAGGCCACACAGGAAATTGGCAATAATAAAATTAAAATTAATCTTAATTTAGAAAGTGCTAATGCCGAGGTTATTGAAGCCAAAGATAAAGATGGCCATTCTTTAGAAACTCGAATAGAACATATTAAGGATGTACTCGCGGCTTTCCGGGGTAGCCAATTTATTAAAAACTTACAGGCTAGTCAACCGGTGCGTAGTCCGATAAGAAAAACCAATGTTATCTTAAAGGAACCCAATTTTATTAAGGCCCTAGAATTATGGGAATATTTGGAAAGTAATGCAATTAAACCGATGACCTCCGTTGAAGATGAATCTTTAGATCGGGCTAAAGATATCATAGATAAATATAATTTGGCATTTTATCTAACGAATGATTCCCTAAAATTGAATAAAGATACAAAATATGATAAAATGAAAAGTAGGTCAAGAATCGATTTAACGCAAGTAATTAGCGATGTATTAAGCGAAGATGATCTTGAGGAAAAAGTGTTAAAAAGAATGCTTAATCAGGCAGTTAAAAAGGCCTATGCGCAAAAACGCGAAGAAGAAGCAGGGGTTAAAAAAGCTTTTGTTAATTTCTTAAAAGAATATAATCGAAATAGACAAAAAGCATTAGATTGTTTAAAGTAAGGAAGGTTTAACCAATGAAACAAAAAAAGGAAAAGAAAAAAAATAAAATTTTAGATAATCGAGAAGTTTTAAATTTAAAAGACTTTATGCTTCTAACCACTAAAGAACAAACAGAAAAATTAACAACTATCTTACAAAAAATGTATGAAGATACGTTAGAAGTAACACCTAAGCATGTCGAAAAAGCTCTCAATTTATGTTACGAAATTAATGATAAGGAAATATATTTGCCTTATAGTTTAAGAGTGGCTAAAGATGGCGCTAAAGTTATCTTTGATTTTGTCGAACGTAAAAATATGGGGTTATTTCTTCTTTTCCTTTTAACTTTCCTTTTTGCGGGTATTGCAGCGACCTATTCGGGAGTGCAATATATAAATAGTACCAAACTTAATATCGATTTAGATGGCGATGGCGTTGCCGATTTAAATATCGATGTCGATGGTGATGGTTTTTGTGATATCAACTGTGATACTAATCACGATAAAAAACCAGATACTAATATTGATTACAATGGAAACCGAGAATCAACTTTTAATCGGTTGCAAGATGATGGCAGCTTGAAAAATCCTATGAACCAAGATATCGATAAAGATGGTAAATGTGATATCAACTGCGATGTTGATAAAGATGGTTGGCCGGATACTAATGTCGATTTAGACGGGGATGGTAAACCAGATATGAATGTTGATGTGGATGGGGATGGAACCCCCGATTTAAATATCGATAATAATGGTGATGGCAAATGTGATGTTAACTGTGATAATAATGGGGACCATAAGTGTGATTACAATTGTGTATCGCGAGATACGGAAAATAAACGGGAATTAAATGTTGATATCGATAAAGATGGTAAATGTGATGTTAACTGTGATACCGATGGCGATGGTATTCCGGATACTAATTTAGACCATGAAGGTAATAAAAAACCAACCTATAATGTCGAAGATGAAAATGGTAATTTACATAACCGAACCAATCAAGATACAAATCGGGATGGCAAATGTGATTTAAACTGTGATACCGATCGTGATGGCTGGCCAGATACTAATCTTGATTTAGATGGTAATGGCACGCCTGATTTAAATGTCGATACCAATGGTGATGGTTATCCAGATTTAAATTTAGATACCAATGGTGATGGAGTACCTGATTTAAATATTGATACCGACAATGATAATAAATGTGATGTTAATTGTATTTATACCCCTAATGAAGATGATCAAGACCTCAATATTGATAAAGATGGCGATGGCAAATGCGATGTTAACTGATACCAATAATGATGGTATTCCGGATACTAATCTCGATCATCAAGGTAATAGGGAACCAACTTATAATGTAGATGATAATTCAGGAGAATTAAAAAATAAAACTAATCAAGATACGGATGGCGATGGTGTTTGCGATATCAACTGTGATACGAATGGCGATGGTTGGCCAGATACCAATTTAGATAAAGATGGTAATGGTATACCTGAACTAAATCTTGATAAAAATAAAGATGGGATACCAGATGCTAATATCGATACAGATGGCGATGGTGTTTGTAATTTAAACTGTGATGATGATAATGATGGTGTGTGCGATCGCTTCTGTGCCGAAATTATTACGCCAGGTAATGACGATGATAAAAATCAGGGTAATGGTGATGTTTCCCAAAACGGTGATGGGGGAGCCGGTATTGAAACACCTTCACTAGTCGTCATGTTTGAAAGTCAAAGTAGTGTTGTAACGGAAAACTTATATCCGGATGATCAACCGGGCGATGTTAATAAAACAGTACCAGATTTAATCTTTACTATCGAAAATCCGACCGATGTGGAAATGACTTATTCTCTAAATTGGATCGATGTTACTAATACTTTTATTACCGATAACTTTATATATCGGGTTAGTAGCGATAATGGTGGTTTAAATCAAGAATGGGCGCCAACACCAAAGAATGATGCTTTAATAAAAAGCGGCTTAACAATTGCTCCTCATACGAAACAAACTTATACGATTTCCTTAACCTTACATGGTATTAATGCTGAACAAAATGATGATCAAGGACGAAAGTTCTCCGGTCGCATCAAAGTTGAATTAACTAATTAAAAGGGAAATTTAAAAAATTTCCTTTTTTTGTGCTATAATTAAGGCAGAAGTTGGTGATATAGTGACCAAAGAAGAACTTTTTATTTTGGCTCAGCAAGGTGATGAACTGGCCACAGAAGAATTAATTAAACTTAATTACCGGTTGATTTGGACTTTAATTCAAAGAAAATGCCGTAATTGTGGCGAAAAAGAAGATTTATTTGCTTTGGGTTTAATTGGTTTATGGCGAGCAATTGAAACTTTTAATCTGGAAAAAAATTATCAATTTTCGACTTATGCTATGGCTTGTATTAATAACGAAATCTATATGGAAATTCGGAAACCTAAATTTGAAGCCAGTGTTTCTTTAGAAGAAAAAGTTTATGAAGATAATTCCCTAAAACAACTTAAAGATTTTATTCCCGATTCTTTTGATATGGTAGAGGCCTATGAAAAAAAGGAACAAGCCTTCATTATCGATTTCTTAGTTTCATGTTTACCAAAACGGGACCAAGATATTATTAAATTGTATTTTGGTTTTGATGGTGAAAGCTATAGTATGCGGGAAATTGGCCAAAAATATAATATCACACAACAAGGAATTAGTCATATTATTAGGCGCGTTTGTCGGAAACTTGAAAGAGAATTAAAATATGTTAAAGTGGGGGAAATAATTACTTTAAGTCGGCAGAAAAAAAGTTAATTTCGTTTAGAAATTAACTTAATTAATTGACGACTCATTCCTTGATTAGTTATTATTTGCGTAACTGTATCTTCGTTAGGAAAATTAGCTAGAGCTTCAAGGAAAAAAGCTTTAGCTTTTTGTCTATTCGGCTCTAAAAAATAAATTGGAGCTAAATATTGACTAATTAAAGGATCATTTAGAAAAGGGGTAATCCCTTTAATTCGTTCAGGAGCTACAAACTCGGCCATTTTTAAAACTTTATAGGTATCAAAATCTTCCACATCATCAGGAAGAATTCCCATTATTTGCCTTTTTTCAGCTTCCCAATTAGCAAAACAGTAATCTTTATTCTCTCTTAAAAGTTTTAAAATTATTTCGATATCTATTTTTTCTAATAAAGCAATATTTTCTTCGAGAAAACTCACACAAGGGCCTAAGGCTTTTAAATAATATCTAATTTCTTGAGTACTATGATGTAATAGATATTGATAAACATTTTCGAGAACAATTAAATTAATGCGTTCATCCATATTTTTTAAATTACTAATTACAAAACGCAATTCTGCAATTAAAGAAGAAGGAAAAAAGGCATTAATCGCGGTTAAAATAATTTGGTCTTGCGTTTTTTTTATTAAATCATTTTGAATTTCTTCTAAAATAGCTTCTTGGCGACTATCTTCTTTTTCAAAAATAAATTGATTTTTATAACTGATAGTTCCGTGGGTAAAAGTTAATTTTGTACTATCAAAATCGGTTATCTCTTCCCTGAATAAATTGAGATTATGATCTCTAAAACTGCCACTTAAGTACATTCAATCACTCTTTTCTAATCAATTATTATAGCTTAGAAATAGGGGAAAGTAAAGACAAAGACACTCTCAAGTACGGACAAGTTTTCATAAAATATTAATATAAGGGGGTGAGGTTGATGCCAACAAAAGTTATAATCATTATTATGCTAGTGACTTATGTTTTGGGAGCTATAACTAAAGCTTTTGTTGTAAAAATTCCGAATCGGTTCATTCCTTTCCAAAATTGTTTAATTGGCCTAATTAGTGCAATATTTTGTACCGTTTTAAAATTGGAACCTAATTTTGGAGAAAGTTTAGTTTTATGCTTAATGGCTACGATGAGTGCTGGTGGTACTGCGGAATTAATTAAAACTTTAAAAAATCAGCCAAATGTAACTAATTAAAAAATGATCTAGAAAGTTTCTAAATCATTTTTTCGTTTAATTAAGCTTTTAATTTGTGGGGCAATATACTGATTATTATCTAAATAATGTATTAGGGCTTCTTCACTAAACTCTTCGTGTTGCAAAAGCCAGAAAAAGTTTTCCCGAACAATATTTTGGGACGATAAAAAGTAAATTTGCGCCGCGATTAAAGTTTTTTTGTCTTGATTAAAAAGATAAGGTGCAATTTGACTTACTTTTGTGGGAGCAATAAACTCTCCTAGTAAAAGAACATTACGCATGGCCATATCTAAATCATTTTCTGCAATTTTAAAGATATTTTCTTTTATTTGAGGTAGGCCATATTTAATAGTATCCGCTACAAAGTATTTATCGTGTAAAAACTTACTAATAATGATATCAATTTCTACTTGATTATAAATATCGCCATTTTGCGCAAGAAAGTTAGTTAAATGCGTTAAATTAGTTAAATCATCTTTAATAGTATTAGGAGTGGAGTTAATGATTATTTTATCTAAACAAGTTAAAAGATTAAAAGCATATTTTCTTTCCGAATCTTTATTTATTAAATTAATAATATTTTGGACCGCATCTTGAATATTAAAGATTTGGCCATTTAAATTCCATTTGTTGTTGCCATATTTTAATTTAACTAACGCCAGTATTTCGGTGATACCTTCTTTAATTCTTAATTCTTGAAGCGCTTGTAATTGATCTAAAAATGCTTGATTATGAGCTTGAATCTTACCATCGTAGTTAAAATTAAAATCTTGTTTTGTTTTGGCATTAGTAAAAGTAAGTCCTAAACTATTATAATCACTAATATCATTTAGATAATGCCGGAGCATTTTTCTTCTTAAAAGGCCACTTAGATATAAACTATCTTCATTTGCCATTTTTCTTCCCCCTTTTTGGTAAGTGGCAACTATTATACTCTAAGGAGAAGAAAAAAGCAAATTTATTAATAAATGTTAATTTAAAAATGAAGTGCAACAAAACAACATTGAAAAAGACATATGAATAATCTATAATATCTTTTCGTC
>CANQZX010000047.1 GCA_947628445.1 uncultured Bacilli bacterium | reverse complement strand
CGAACGGTACGTACGGTGGTGTGAGAGGGAAAAGCATTCAAGAATTATTTTGAAAAGTTTTCTCTACTCGATTGCTTATTCTTCAGGATAATCTTCAAGTAAAGTAGGGGACTTATGGGGTTCATCAAATAATAAATCATTATAATTTTGTTGCCTTAAGGCCTCATATACGACAATAGCTACCGTATTAGCTAGATTTAAACTCCGAACATTGGCACTCATTGGTAAGCGCATACAATGGTCTAAATTATGTTTTAAAATAAGTTTATCAATGCCTGTGGATTCTTTACCAAAGACAAAATAAATGTTTTCTTGTGCGTTGCTATAATCAAAAGCCGTGTGTGGTTTATGCCCATAACGGGTTAAAAAATAAAATGTACCTTGGTTTTTCTTCGCAAAATCTTCATAATTTTCGTAAATTTGATAATCACATTTACTAATATAATTAACACCACTTCTTTTAATGGCGGCCTCATCCATTTTAAAACCGAGGGGTTTAATTAAATGGAGCCGGGAATTAGTGGCAATGCAGGTTCGCATAATATTGCCGGTATTTTGGGGTATTTCGGGTTCATATAACACAATATTAATCATAACTTCTCCTTCAATTAAAAAGCCCTTTATTGGGCCTTTTCAATTTCATAAATATCTAATAGTTTTTGAAAGTCGCCAGCATTTATCGGATTATTATCATCGCGTACAACAACTTCCGCTAACTTGCCATCACGATAATATAATATTGTTGGCACTTTCGTAATTTTGTTAGTATCAAAGGCGTTATTTAAGCGTTCAAGATAATCATTTTCGCCCATAATCGCTGTTGCATCGAGATAATAGAAGCGATCACTTAAAGCATAATCATCAATTAATGGTTTTAAACCTTTTTCTAAAGTGTAAGTATCATTATTTTTGGTGTAACTTATTAAAACAAAATATTCCGTAGGGGCCTCACTTAAGATTTGTCTTACTTCTTCCACATTTTTAATTTCTAGAGAAACTGTTTCACTGGTAAGTAAGTAACTACTCCGAATCCTTTCGGCATTTCTAACATCATTCCACCGATAGAAGTAAAAAATCAAAAGGACAATAAGAAGCACAATAACACTTAAGATTAAAGTCAATTTGTTCATCTTGTCTTGATTAAATCCTTTATTTGTATTTTGTTTTGTTTTAGTACTGCTAGTTTTCGTATTAGCCATATTTAGCCACACACCTTTCTATCTTAATATTATCATAGATTTTTCTTTTTTAAAACATCTTTTTTTATTCTTCGGGATTATTTTCCTCTAACTTGACAAGAACTTCACGCGGTTTAGATCCATTTTGCGGTCCAACAATGCCGCGGGACTCAAGTAAATCCATCATCCGGGCCGCCCGGTTATAACCAAAACGGAAACGTCGTTGAATTAAAGAAGCACTTATTTTACCTGTCGCAATCGCAAAATCAACTACATCGTTATAGGCTTCGTCGTCTTCATCGGCAAAGGAATTACTGCTACCAGATGAACTATTTTGACTGACATTGACAAATTCTTCATCGTAATTGACGGTTGCTTGTTTTTTACAATAGTCAATTAAGCGTTTAATTTCATCATCATTAATAAAACAGCCTTGAACCCGCGTAGGGGAACTTTCACCCATTGGGAAATATAGCATATCGCCGCGACCTAATAATTTTTCGGCACCACTTTGATCTAGGATGGTCCGGGAATCAATTTGACTAGAAACGGCAAATGAAATTCGGGAAGGAATATTATTTTTAATTAAGCCAGTGATAACATCCGTCGATGGCCTTTGGGTGGCAACAATTAAATGGATACCAGCCGCTCTGGCTAGTTGCGTAATCCGCGTAATAGAATCTTCGACCTCTTTAGAGGCAACTAACATTAAATCCGCAAGTTCATCGATTATTGCCACAATATAAGGCATATGGGCTAAGTTTTTACCCGGATTTTTCTTATTTTCTTTATCAATTAAAGCATTATAACCGGCAATATTTTTAACCTCTTTATCACTAAATAATTGAAACCGATCATCCATTTCTTTAACGACTCTTTGTAAAGTAAGACTCGCTTTTTTCGGATCACTTACCACAGGACACAAAAGGTGGGGAATACCATTATAGTTGGTAAGTTCTACTTTTTTCGGGTCAATTAAGACTAATTTAACCTCACTTGGTTTATAGCGCATTAAAATAGAAGCGATTATCCCATTAATACAAACAGATTTCCCACTACCAGTGGAACCAGCGACTAAAAGGTGAGGCATTTTTGTTAAATCCATAACTTTACTGGTACCCATGATATCTTTCCCTAAAGCCGCACAAATAGCCGCATTAGAGTTTAAGTTTTCGGGACTTTCCAAAACCTCCCGTAAGGTGACACTAGCAATTGTCGGATTAGGGATTTCAATCCCAATCGTATTTTTGCCTGGGATTGGGGCTTGAATAATAACATCTTTGGAAGCAAGAGCCAAGGCAATTTCTTTATGAATATTAACGATTCGATTGACTTTCGTGCCACTTGGGACAGTTAATTCATATTGGGTTACAGCCGGTCCAATATGGATTTGGACAACTTTCGCGCCTTCAATGCCAAAATCATTTAATACGCGTTCCAATATTTCTTTATTACTTCGCGTAAAGTCAGTCGAATTAATTTTCTTTTGTTTAATAGGATCAAAGATTTCTTCAAATCTTGGCAACCGGTAAGAACCATCGTCAACCAAGGCCTCTTTTTTCGGCGCTAAAGATTCTTGCGCTACCGGTTTTTGTTTTAAATCATCGATACTCGTAATAACCACTTTATCAACTTTCGGCACTTCTTTTACTGTCGGCATTATACTGGTGGCATCACTAATAATGACATCATCATCTTTGGTCTCACTAGTTGGCTTGGGTTGTTTTTTTCGAAAGGGCGCAGTTAATTTCTCTAGCAATTCTGATAGCGTAAGATCAAAACTTAAAATAATACTAAAAATTAAAGCAATTACTAAAACAATAGAGGTTCCCGTTTTGCCAAAAAGAGATGCTAATAAGTAAATACTTACGGCGCCAATAAAACCGCCTCCAATAACAATGGAGGTTGTGCCATTAGTATTTAAAGCACTTTGGTCGGGAATTGAACTCATTCGTTCCATATAATTGGCATAAGTTTCTTTTAAAATATCGGCGCGGTTATTAAGATTTAAAAACTCGCGATGGCTAAAAATTAATAAAACTAAAAAGGCAATATATAAACCAATTAAGCGTGGATTACTAAACTTGGGCATTTTTCTTTTGGCAAGCATATAAAAACCTAAAACAATTAAGCTTAAAAGGATAACTAACCACCAAGTTCCGGCTAAAAACATGGCAAATTTTTTAATAAGGGAACCAATAAAGCCGAATCCCAGGCCAATTATGCCTATTAAAATTAAAATTAAACCCGTTAATTCAACATTTAAACCCGGATTTTTGGTTTCTTTTGTTTTTTTCTTTTTTGCCATATATTCTCACCATATTAATTATAACTTAAAACCTCTCTTTTTTAAAGTATTTTATCTTTTTTAGATATTTACCCATACCAAATTGGGGAAAAAAACTATCATATAATTGAAGGAGGAAAAAAGAAAAGATGTTATTTGACGAAAATATTGGTTTTATGCCTTTTGACTTAGGAATTAATTTGGGAATGCCTAATATGGAAGAAAAACCAATGGTAGAACCCACTAAAAATGTTTTAAGTAGTGAAGAAGGCTTTTTACGCGGTAATATGTACAAAGATGAGTTTAAACCCTACAAAAATTATACTTATCGGAAAATTGAACCCTTAGGTAAAAGAGAAAAATTGCTTTTTGAAATCATGCAATATGATTTTGCGATTAATGATTTAAATTTATGTCTCGATTTACATCCCGATGATGCTAGTTTGTATCAATTATTTCAAAAATATGTCAAATTGGCTTGTGATAAATATTTAGAATATGGCAAACTATATGGCCCTTTATTACTAGATGAAACAAACGGATCAACCTTTAATTGGATTAGTGATCCTTGGCCATGGAATGATAAGGAGGATGCTAAATATGTTTAAATATGTAAAACACCTAAATTATCCGATTAATATTAAGAAAAAAGATTTAAAAATGGCCAAACTATTAATTACCCAATTTGGGGGAGCCAACGGTGAATTAGCGGCAGCTTTACGATATTTTTCTCAAAAATATGCGATGCCTGATGAACGAGGAAGGGCTTTACTAAATGATATAGCCACCGAAGAATTAGGCCATTTAGAAATGATTGGAACGATGGTTCATCAACTCGTGGAAAATGCAACTATTGATGAAATCAAAGCAGCGGGGTTAGAATCTTATTATGCCGATCATAAAAAAGGAATTTATCCGGTTAATGCTAGTGGCGTTCCTTTTACCGCAGCTTATTTTGAATCAACCAGTGATCCTTTGGCTAACTTAAGTGAAGATATGGCGGCCGAACAAAAAGCCCGGGCGACTTACGAAAACTTAATTGATTTAGCCACAGATCCAGATATCATAGGACCACTTTTATTTTTACGCCAACGGGAAGTAGTTCATTTTAATCGGTTTAAAGAATTATATGATTATTATCAAAAACAAGGTTATTAAAGCAAATATTTGTCATTTGCTTTTTTTTCTGATAAAAATTGGGAATATAATATTATGTTCATAAAACTTATTGCCTAATTTTTAATCTTTTGTTAAAATAAAATAAGTTAGAAAGAGGTACTTATTGTGAAAACCAAATTATATAATTTTTTAACTTACACTTTTTTAATTCTTTTTATTTTATTTCCTTTGTTTACGGTTTTTAATAATTCCGAATATATTGTAATCTCGCTAATTTTTGCTATATTAATTTTATTACTTGTTAATTTTAAGAATGTTAAAATATTAGAAAATAAAAAAACTATCTATTTTATTATATTGCTTACTTTTTTAGTGAGAATTTTATACGTTATAAAAATTAATAACAATATTACCCAAGTTTCAGATTTTAAATATGTTTTTAATCAGGCTTCCTTGATGAAATTTAACTTAAATCCTTCAAAATATCAAATTGCATATCATTACATATTATATGCTTATTTAAATGGCCTTTTATATAAAATATTTGGTGCCCATCAGTTAGTCTCAATGTTATTTAATGCTGTTTTTATTTCGGGAGCCGCAATTTTAATTTATGCTACAGCTTATAAAATAACTAAAAATAGAACAATTTCGAACTTGGCTTCTTTATTGTATTTATGTTGGCCATCCATAACATTATATACTGCAATATTAAGTCCCGATCATTTATGTTTATTTTTCATTTTGCTATCAACTTATTTGCTAATTCAGATATTTTCTAAATTACAAAATCCGGAAAAGATAAATAAATCAATATATATATATATATGTAATTACGGCTGGAATTAGTATTTCTTTAATTGGCTTTTTTAAAAACTTTTCTCCGGTATTACTTTTAGCTTTTTTCATAACGTTGATTTTGATGGTAATTTTAAATAAAAAAATATTAAAATTGGCTTTAGTTATTTTTGCTGCAGTTTTAGGAGTTTATTTTTTGACTAATACTATAATCTTTAAAATGGAAGAAAATTTATTAGATGCCAAGATAATGAAAAATCAAATAGGTTTATATATGTGGGTAGGTTTTGGTTTACCCAATCAAGGTCAATATAGTAATGAAAGATATGGGGAATATTACGATTATTTGGAAGAAAATAATTACGATTATGCCAAAGCGAGTAAATATTTTCAAAAAAAATTAAAAAATGAAATAAAAGAAAATTATGGTAAATATCCTAATTTAATTAAAACAAAAACAATTATAAATTTTAAAGAAGATGATGGTCAACTTGGCTTTTTATCGTATTCTATCAAAGAAAATAGTGCAAATATAAAAGATTTATTACTTACGCTAGTTAAAGATGTAAATAATATTTATTATATTATAATTTTGCTTTTTACTTTATTAGGATGTATATACAATATTAAATACTTGAAAAATAATAGTTTATTGTTTATTAATATAACTTTTTTTGGCGGTTGTTTAATGCTTTTATTTGCGGAGGCCCAAAATAGATATAAATATGCGTTATTACCTTTATTATGCATAATAGCTGCGATTGGGCTTTATTATGGTTATGATTTAATAAAGAAAATAGGGAAAGAACGAAAGTAAATCTAAGCATTTGCTTTTTTTTCTGATAAAAATTGGGAAAGATAAATTGACAAGAACCATATCTTGTTTTAAAATGTTTATAGAATAGGTTTGATTAAGATGAAGAAAATAGCGAAGAGGCAATTTAGAGAAAAAATCAAAAAAGCTATTATAGAACATAAAATTTTCGTAACGACTATTTTAATCGTTCTTCTTTTAGGTGTGATAACGATTTTTGTTTCTTATGCCTATTATCAAGTACGGGAAAAAACGGAAATTGTCGGCAGTACTGTAGAAGAAATTCCCGACATTGAAGTGCGGATTTTAGTTGAAGATCGCGATGCCACGGGGGCTGCCATCAAGGGCAAATATATCAAATATCCTTATATTCCCCAAGCCGGATATAAATATAATCAAGATTTAAGTTATTGTACGAATGGTTCAAAATTTACTTTAAATGATGATTATACAGTAACAGTTGAAACAACGGGTACAGAACTTTGTATGTTATATTTTGATTCGACAGCAAATTTGGATATTACTTTAAATGTTAAACTCCAAAATGTCGATGGTGATGGTAATGGTATTGTTGGTTCTTATTCTGACATAACTTACGATGAATTACCTGCTGTCGGTTATAAACTTAATCAAAGCTCTAGTTCTTGTACGAATAATGCAACTTTGACATATAATCGGGATGAAAACCGGTTAGTTATATTAAGTCCTGGTAAAACAGTATGTACGGCCTATATGGATGCTTTAGATGTCGATGTAGCTTTAGCAACTTATCTAGAAACCGGTCTTAATACTGGCCAATATGGTAGTAAAGTTACGGAAATACCTTCGGATATGTATTATACTTTAGATACCAGATCGACCTGTGAAGGAACTGGTTCGACTGTTAGCTTAGAAAATCAAAAAATTGTGATAAAAGCCGCTACGCGGACAAAATGTGTCGCTTATTTGAATATTTCTGAAGGTCCAGTGGTAGCTAGCGCTAACTTAGCGGCCGATAATAAAGTTTTGAGCTTAACGAGTAGTAATAGTAGTAAACCAATTACAACATGGTATTATTCAACCGACGATGGCGAAACTTATACGGAAAGTAAAGAAAATACGATTAATGGTGATTTTTCGGATAAGGTAAGTGTTTATGGTACGGATGATACCGGTAAGACCTCAGCAGTAATTGAACTAGATCCGGATAATAACTATTATTATGTTGAAGGATTTAATAAAACTGGTGAAACAACTGAAAGAGAAATCACACGAGAAGGTTATTATTATCTTCAAGCTTGGGGGGCTAGTGAATCAGCTAAGAAAAACTTTGGTGGTTATGCTAGTGGTTATGTTTATTTAAAAAATAATGATAAAATTTATACTACTGTTGGGGCTATGCCGAGTGGAGATTCAATCGTAGCCATCAATGGTAATGATGCGGCCCATCAAGTTTTAATTGCTGGTGGTAAGGCTAGTAGCTATGCTTTAACGGAGGCTCGAGCTGGTAGTCATCCAAGTGGTAATTTAGCTTTAGATAGTTCATATTATTTATCTAATGCCACGACTTATTTAGGAACGGATACCTTTACCTCACCATCTTCCCTTGCTGAAGAAGGTCACGTGGGTGATGGTTATGTTAAAATAAGTTATGTTGGTCCGGAATTACCATAGGGAGTTTAAAAATGTTTTGTCAAAAATGTGGAAACCCTTTACCGAAAGAAGGTTATCTTTGTGCTTTTTGTGGCACGATGATGACAAAAGAACAAATTATGATGCAAAAAAAATTGATGCAAGAACATCAAAACAATCTTAAATTAAATCGAGAGGATTTAACTAATACCAAACTTAATTTTGAAACTTTAAAAGCAACAAAAACGGATAAATTAATCCCTATTTTTCTTATACTAGGGATTATAATAATTTTAATCATTTTAGCCATACTACTTAATGTAGGGTGAAAAATGCATGTTATTTGTAATTTGTCTTAAAATATTTTTGGCACGTATAATTGATGTTTCTTTGGGAAGCATCCGAACAATTTTAATGGTTAAAGGGCAAGCTAAAAGAGCAAGTATTATTGCTTTTTTTGAGGTTTTTATTTGGTTTATTATTGCTAAGGAAGCCCTTAATACGGAAATTAAATCGCTTTTAATTCCCGTTTTTTATGCCGGCGGTTATGCTACGGGAACGCTACTTGGCATCTTTATTTCCGATAGATTTGTTGATGGCGTGGTTACTTTACAAGTTATTATTACTAATAATTTAGATAAAATATTAAAAGAATTACGCGATAATGGTTATGGTTTATCAATCATAGATTTAAAAAATGCCTATGAAGGTAAAAAGAAAAAAATGTTAATTATGCAACTTAATCAAAAAAGTTTAACTCAGGTTACAAAAATTATTAAAAAACATGACGCTAAAGCTTTTATTGTAATTAATGAAACCAAATACGTTCAAAATGGTTTAATCAAATAATAAAAAACGTTACTATTCACAAATAAAATGTCCAAAAATAATTTTTCTCACTTTTGGTATTAAAATTGGAAATTGCCATATAAAAAGTAAATATTTTTTGTATGCATTTCCCTCTTTGAAATAATGGTGTTTTTAACAGCCTTTTGCTAAAACAACGGCAAACCATTATATTATCTAGATTGGCAAGTTTTTTAAAAAAAATTTGTGAATAGTAACTTAAAATGCTTGCAAATATATATATATATATATAATAAAAGGGAAAATAGGTGAGAATATGAAAAACAAATTTTCCTTTTTAAATGCCATAT
>CANQZX010000046.1 GCA_947628445.1 uncultured Bacilli bacterium | reverse complement strand
TAAAAGAAGAAAATTTTCCTTTTCCAAAACAAAAAAAGAGCTGAATGAAATTATTTCATTTCATTACAGCCCCTATTTTCCCTTTTATTATATATATATATATATATTTGCAAGCCTTTTCCACAATTTAAACATGAAAAAAAATCTCTTAAAAGAGACTTTTGTTTTTAAAAATTATTATCGCTCCGTAAGAATGGCGGAATTTCATATTCTTCATCGGTTTTAACCGGAGTCTTCCGTTTTGGCACATCATCATTGAATAATGCTTCTTCCCCAACTTCATCATCAAAGCCGGTAGCAATAACGGTTACAATAACTTCATCCGTTAAGTTTTCGTTTTTGATGGCCCCAAAGATAATATTAATATCAGAATTAGCCGCTTCCCTCACAGTTTCGACCGCATCTTCAATTTCAAATAAGGTTAAATTTTTACCCCCGGTGACATTGACAATCGCATTTTTCGCCCCTTCAATTGTGGCTTCCAACAAAGAATTAGCAACTGCTTGCCGCGCAGCTTCGATTGCTCTATTTTCGCCCGCATTACAACCAATACCAATTATAGCTGTACCAGATTTTTCCATAACGGTTTTAACATCCGCAAAATCCAAGTTAATTACACCGGTTACAGCGATTAAATCGGAAATAGATTGAACCCCACGGTGTAAAACATTATCGACTTCTTTGAATGCATCATCAAAGCTTGTTGTTTTATCAATTATTTCTCTTAAGCGATCATTTGGTATTACGATTAAGGTATCGACATGTTTCCGTAAGTCTTCTAAACCTACTAAAGCATTTTCCATTCTTCTTTTACCTTCGAAGCGGAATGGTTTCGTAACTATTGCTACCGTTAAAGCTCCTTGTTCTTGAGCAATTTCGGCAATAATTGGTGCAGCTCCAGTTCCGGTACCACCACCTAAACCACAAGCGACAAAAACCATATCAGCCCCACTACAAGCTTCTTCTAGTTCTTTTTTACTTTCTAGTGCAGCTGCTCGTCCAACTTCAGGATTAGCGCCTGCCCCACGACCACCTGTAATATCGCGGCCAATTTGAATTTTATTTTGACACAAAGAAGCATTTAAAACTTGGAGATCAGTATTGACGACATAAAACTCCACACTTTTAACGCCTTCTTCAATCATCCGGTTTACGGCATTGCAACCGCCACCGCCGACTCCTATTACCTTAATTTTAGCAATTTGATCCATCTGTAATCCGTTCATCTTATCTCTCCTTAATTATCAAAAAAATAACCAAATATTTTTCCTAGTACTGAATTTTCACTAAAGTTCGCTTTTTTGGAAAGCCCACTTAATTCTTCTTGTTCTTCTAAATTAAAAATCGAAAACTCCCGATCTCTTAATTTAAGACGACTATCATAATACTTTATTAAACCTAAAGCTGTGGAGAACTTATTATGCCGGGCGCCTATTTCTTTTATTTTCCCGACATAAGCATTCGGCATTATTTGTTCCACCAAATTTTTAAACTCACTTATCTCGGATACTCCACCTACGATTATTATATAACTAATTTCCCTTTTTGTTAAGAGATTAATTTGTTTTTTTGCCAAATTTAAGATTTCCTCTAAACGGGCAATGACATATTCACTGGCATCATATTGATTTATTTTAATTTTTTCACCTTGAATATTTTCCAAAATCATACTTTCGCTTGGCGTAGCTAAATTTTTATCGACAACCGCCATCTTCTCTTTTACTTGCAAAGCATCATGAGGTTTTATTTTATAAATATAACTTAAATCTTTATCAATATTGATGCCCCCGATATCTATAACCTCACTACTGGTTAAAATGCCTTTATTAAAAATTGCTACCTCAGTTTTTGAAGCCCCAATATTGATGATGGCCCCCACGGTATTTTGCTTTGCTTCATCTTTAAATAAGTAGTAGTCGCCTAAAGAACCTAAAGCAATATCGATAACTTTAACATTTATTTTTTCTAAACAACTAACAATATTATGAACCGTTTTTTTAGCTACCGTTATCGCTACCGCTTTAGTTGCTAACTTTTCGGCTTTCATTCCTATAGGGTTTTCCACAACTGCATCATCATTTAACCGAAATTTATTTGGTAAAATAGTAACTATTTCTTCATGATCAGGAATTTTTTTAGCAACACATGCCTGTAAAAGCCGCATAATATCATTACCGGTAATATTTTCTTCGGGATTTAAATTAATTGCCCCTTCTAATAAATAATATATTGCACTATTGGCTGGAACACTAACTAATACTTTATTGGGGCGAATACCAAGTTTAGTTTCCGCTTCCGCAAAAGCATCATTTAAACATTCCATAGCTTTTTCCACATTAATAATATAGCCTTTTTTTATACCACGCGCGGCTTTATCAATACATGCTAAAACATTAAGCTTTTGCTTGACAATTTCTCCGACCACGAGTTTTATTGAGGCTTCACCAATGTCTAAACTTGCAATAATCTTTCGCATTCCTGACTCCTTATATTCTCTTAATAATTATAACTAAAATCTTTATTTTAAGCAAGGAATAATTACATATATCCCAAATTACGCATTTATTTATTTTCTTTCCGGATATAAATTGACAAAGAAAGTAAATTTAACTATAATTATTCATGGTATTTTATAAGGTGATTATTATGAAAACATTCGAATATTATAAATACATTAACACGCTTTTAAAAAATCAAAACATCACCGATAACGAAATCTTACAAGATTTAGCAACGCGCCGTGATTATGCTGATTTATTAAAACCCGTTATTACTCTAGCAAGGCAAAATCCTCATGCAGATTTTTTTGCATTAAAAAAATTATTATTTGAACAAAGCAAGATTGCCGAAGAAATCAAAAACTTAGTTAATAATCTCGAAATAACGCCGGGCTTGATTATTGATTTTGGGACGGAAAAAACCCGCGATACTTTAATTTATGGTCAAAAACAAGAATATTGTCTTTTAAATAATATTAAAGTTTTTAATCCCCAAGAAATGGAAAATAATACAATTTTTGATTTGGCTTCTACAAGTAAAATATTTACTACTTTAGCAATTTTAAAATTAGTTGAAGAAAATAGAATAGATTTATTTGATCCCGTTCAAAAATATATTCCCGAATGCACTAATTTAAAAGATACAACCATTTTAGAACTTTTAAAGTTTAAAGTTTATATTGAAACCGCGATTAGAATTGATAAAGCTCAAAGTCCAGAAGAAGCCGAAGCCATTTTATTTACGGCTAAAAGAGACGATGAAAAAAATGTTTACAATGCCTATACGGATATTGGGGCAATGTTACTAAGAGTTGTTGTGGAAAGAATAACAAATATGGATTTTAACACTTACTTAGAAGAAACTATTTTAAAGCCGCTTAAAATGGAAGACACTTATCTTAATGTTCCTTGCGAAAAACTTTCCCGCGTAGCCAATGAAAACTTTTCGACTATTATCGATATGAATGGTAATCCCCTTATTCGTTACGATAATATCCCGGGGACTCCCCATGATACTAAGGCCATTGCTATTGGTCATGCCAAGGGGATTGCGCCTGGTCATGCGGGTTATTTTTCCAGTACCAAAGACATGACTAAATTAGGTAATGCTTTAGTAAATGGCACCATTTTAAACTCCGAATTAATTACCACGATTAGTGAAAATATCGTCGGGGAAAAATTAGATGATGAGACCTGTTCATGGTTTTATGGTTCCTTGGTTTATGCGAAACAAACTGATGCCCATAAACTCCATGTCGATAGTCGTTTAAGCGGCAAAGCTTTTCTTTCTCCGGGCTTCGCCGGTACAACCTTTTATGTTGATCCTTTAAATAAATTATATTTATTTCTAGGAGCTAATCGCTTACATAACCGCATCTATAATGTCAATAAATCGCAAGTTAATAGAATAATTATTCATCCGGAAACTGGCAAAAAGACTTTTCTTTTATCTGATGGAACGGAACAAGTAATTTCGGAAGATTTTACCAAAGAAAAAGAAAAAGTTATTGTTAAAGCTCTCGAATTATCTTTCCAATTTCAATTATTAGAAAAAATAAAATTACCAACCAAAGAAAAACATTTAGTTCGCGAATTAAACTAAATGTTTTTTTATAACTTTAAATATTGTTTTAACTCTTGCTTATCTTTTTCGTAAATAGCTAAATCCCTACCTTGGTATGTCAAAAGCACCTTATCCTTAATATCCCACGCATTTTTTATATGTGCCCCATTGGTAACTAAGGTTAAAAGTTCCGCGGGGATTTCTACAATTGGATAGGTCCAAAAATCTTTAATATTTTGGCACTTATAATTTCCCGCGGCAATTTCTTTTAAAGAATATGCCTCATCCAGCGTAAAGGGTCCTTGCTTTAAACGGACTAAACTTTGCATGGTTCCCACCGTCCCTAATTTAGTACAAATATCTTTAATTAACGACCGAATATAAGTTCCTTTGGAAACCTCGACCGCAAACTTAATTACATCATCGTGATACGTAATTAAATTAATTGTATAAATGGTAACCATTCTTTTCGGTAAAGTTACCGTCTTTCCTTCTCTAGCATATTCGTAAAGTTTTTTGCCTTTTATTTTAACGGCCGAATAAAGCGGTACCTCCTGTTCGTAACTACCCATCATCGAATCAAGCACTTTTTTAATTTGTTCTTCGGTTACGGAAAAAGACTTTTCCTTTATTACATTTCCCGTAATATCGCCCGTATCGGTTTCTATGCCTAACTTAATTTCCGCCTCATACTTTTTCATTGTAGCCGTCAGTAGTTCATTTAATTTTGTATAACGGCCAACAAGACAAACTAAAACACCGGTTGCCAAAGGATCAAGCGTTCCCGTATGACCAATTTTTTTGGTGCCTAAGATTTTGGTTAAATCATTAACGATATCCCGGCTTGTCCGATTAATTTCTTTATTAACAACAATTAAACCATTCATTTTAAATCTTCAATTATTTTTTCAATCTTTTCCCCATAGGCAATTGATTCATCGTAAATAAATTTAAGTTCGGGTGTATGTCTTATTTCCATTACCCCACTTAGTTTACCACGAAGAAAATGACTGGCTTCATTAACTTCTTTTTCAATTTCCGCTTTAGTTAAATCACTTAACGACGTAAAATAAATTTTCGCATAACTTAAATCTTTACTTAAATCACAACCCGTAATCGTAACGGTTTTTAAAAGTTCATCGCGCGTTTCATTAGCCAAAATATCGCTTAAGCGTCTAACAATTTCACTTTCTAAACGGGGAATCTTAAAGCTAGTCATTTGACTTCCACCATTTCATAAGCTTCGATAACATCGCCCTCTTTAATATCGGTATAATTTTCTAAAGTAAGACCACATTCAAAGCCCTTTTTCACCTCTTTAACGGCATCTTTTTCCCGTTGTAAAGAAGAAATCTTATCTTCACTAGCAATAACAATACCATCGCGAATTAACCGGACACTGCAACCATTTTTGATGATGCCATCGGTTACATAACAACCGGCAATACTACCAATCTTCGAATATTTGAATATTTTCCGGATTTCCGCCGAACCAATAACTTTTTCTTCATATTCAGGATCTAGTAAACCATTGATTGCATTTTCCATATCTTCAACTAATTTATAAATAATGGTATAAAGTCGTATTTCCACATTATATTCTTTTGCAATTTCTTTCGTGATATTAGATGGAACAACATTAAAACCAATAATGATGGCATTTGAAGCATTGGCTAAAACAACATCACTTTCGGTAATAGTTCCAATCCCACTGCGAATAACTTTAACTTTGGCATCTTTAACTGTAATTTTTTCTAAAGAGTTTTTCACAGCTTCTTCGCTACCGCGAACATCACATTTTAAAACAACATTGATTTCTTTATTCCCACTTTCAATTTGATTAAATAAATCATCTAAACTTAAACTTTGTTTATGCGTCGCTTGATCTTTTAAAATGTTTTTCCGTTTAGCCGCGACTTCTTTGGCTTCCGTTTCCGTTTCAAAAGCCATGAATTTATCGCCCGCACTTGGATTTTCCGTCAAACCAGTAATTTCCACGGGCGTTGATGGTCCGGCTTCAACAATGGCTTCACCTAAATCATTTTTCATTGTTCTAATTTTCGCATAAGATGAACCAACTACAATCGGGTCGCCAATTCTTAAAGTCCCATTTTGAATTAAGAAAGTACCAATTCCCCCGATATTTTTATCTAATCGCGATTCAATAACCGCCCCCACAGCGTAACGATTAGGATTGGCTTTTAAATCATGCATTTCGGCTACCGTTAAAATAGTTTCTAATAGTAAAGGTACACCTTCGCCACTTTTAGCCGAAATATTGATAAATGGATATTCGCCACCCCAGGCCTCAGGAGTAATACCGGCTTCCGCCATTTCCGTTAACACTTTATCGACGTTAGCATCGGGTTTATCAATTTTATTAACCGCCACAATTATTGGCACATTGGCACTTAGAGCATGATCAATAGCTTCTTTTGTTTGCGGTTTAACTCCATCATCAGCAGCTACAATAATAATAACAATATCGGTAACACTGGCGCCTCTAGCCCGCATTTCGGTAAAAGCGGCATGTCCCGGGGTATCAATAAAAGTAATTTTATTTCCTTCGTAAGCAATTTGGTAAGCCCCAATATGTTGGGTAATACCCCCGAATTCTTTATCGACAACATGGCTATGCCGGATATAGTCTAAAAGCGTAGTTTTGCCATGATCGACATGACCCATAATAGTTACAATCGGTGGTCTTTTCACTAAATCTTCCGGTGCATCAATAATTTCAAATTCTTCGAAATTAGCTACATCTTGAGTCTCTTCTTTTTTAAGCGTTTTACCATAATCAACAACCACTAATTCCGCAGTTTCAAAATCAATACTTTGATTAACATTAAGCATTGCCCCTAAACTCATTAATTTACCAACAACATCGATAGCCTTAACACCTAAAGCCTCCGCTAAATCCGCCACCGTCATTTGATCTTTGTATAACACAATATTTTCATTAGTTTCATTTTTCTTTAATTTATGTTTGTGTTTATACATTTCTTTTTTCATTTGATCGTATTCAGCATTATCTTTTTGATTTAAAGTATCTTTTTTCTTTAATTTTTCTTTTTTAACACTCGTCCGCATTTCTTTATTGACGCTATTACTGGTCATGATTTCATCGACAGCTTCATCAATTGTTTCGGCTTCATCATAAGTAATTTCGGTATCACTACTAATTAAATTAATTGTATTATCGAGCATAATAATATCATCATCTGTTAAAACATCTTGTGCTGTTTTGACATTAATATTTAAATCACTACATTTTTTTAAAATTTCTGCGACGGTTAAATTAACATCTAAAGCATATTCTTTAACGGTCATTTCGCTCACCCTTTCTTTTTATAATTTTATAATTTTTTCAATTGTTCATATATTTCTGCCGGAATTTCGACATCCAAAACTCTATCTAATATTTTATTCGCTTGGGCCTTATTTATGATCTCAATATCTTTTTTCAAATAAGCCCCCCGGCCATTAGCTTTGCCCTTTTCATCATCGATGATTACTTTACCTTCTGGAGTTCTTACCACCCGGATTAAGTCTTTTTTCGCACAGCGTTCGTGACTAACAACACATAAGCGCATCGGTATCTTTTTAGTTTTCATGTTTTACCCTTTTTAAAGAAGGCATGGCTACAATTTGCGATTTTATTTTTTGACCCGCAACCTCATAAGATATATCTTCTTTGCCGGGAACTAAATCTAAAATTGCATTTTGCACTAAAGTAATTATTTCGCTATCTAAATCAATATCCTCAAGCGTAATTAAAGAAGCCTCGGGAACATCTTCTAAAGCTACATATTTGCCACAAACTGGGCATAACCCATAACCCATAGCCTCATCGAATAAAAGTAAACTATGTTGACATTTTAATAAAGCGTTGGCATACATTTGCCAATAATCTTTTAAACCTTTTTGGGAACGATACCAATATTCTTTTTGAATCGCTAAAACCTTACTGGGACTATTAGTTCCATATAATGCCCCTAGACTATTTAAGCTATGGGCATCCCGTTTAAAAAAATGCCAAAATAATTCTCTTTCATCTTGGAGTTCTTGTTCACTTTCTTGAAGCAATTCTTTCAAACTAATGATTGTTGTAATTTGTTTTCTTATATCCACCAAAGTTTCCATTTTTAACCTATCTTTCTATTTATTTCCAGCTTGATTTATTTCTTCCATGGTTTTAATTTCTAAATGATATTTCGTAAGTTTACTAGCTAATTTAATATTGCTACCTTTTTTCCCAATGGCTAAACTTAATTCGGATTCTGGTACAATAACTAAAGCTTCATGAGCTTCTTCATCCGTAATACTTACAATTACATCTTTCGCCGGACTCATCGCATTTTTAATATATTCCGCGGGATCTTCACTATATAATACTAAATCGACTCTTTCACTACCTAATTCTTTTAAAATACCCGCGATTCTTGAACCCCGTTCACCAATACAAGCTCCAATGGCATCAATATTCGGATTAGTTGAATAAACTGCCACTTTGCTTCTAATGCCTGGTTCTCTTACTACTTGTTGTAACACAATTGTCCCATTAGCTAATTCGGGAATTTCATGTTCAAATAATCTTTTTACAAACCCATAATTTTTCCGGGATAACAGAATAACTGGTCCTTTCGTATTACTTTCAATTTTCGTAATATATACTTTAATATTGGAACCCATGACAATTTTTTCATCCGGAATAATTTCACTTTTGGGAAGTATTCCTCGTGTTCGACCTAAATCAATATAGTAATTGCGTTGGTCTTCTAGGGCCACCATCCCAATCATTAATTCATATTCTTTACCTTGGAACTCTTCAATAATACTATTTTTTTCGGCTTCCCGAAGTTTTTGCATCACCACTTGTTTAGCTGTTCCTGCAGCTACCCGACCAAAGTCTTTAGGGGTAACCTCTTTTTCAATTGTTTCCCCAACTTTAATATTTGGACTAATTTTCTTAGCATCTTCAAGTAATATTTGGGCATCCCGATTAATTTCTGGTTCAATTTTAACAACATTACCTTCTTCATCGGTTTCTTCTTTCCCATCATCATATTCTTTAACAACGACTAAATAAGAATAAACTTTTACCTCCCCTGTTTCGCGATTAATATCTACGCGCACATTCGTTTTAGAATCAAAGTTTTTCTTATACGCGGTTGTTAACGCTAATTGAAGAGCTTCAAATATAATATCTTCACTAATATTTTTTTCTTCCACAATTGTTTTCACTGCTTTAATTAATTCTTTACTATTCATTTTAACCTCTCTCCTTACTTACCACATCTAAGATATAATTTTCTTCGGGAATATCCATTTTATCCACAACATCATTAACTTTCTTTGTAGCCTCAACTATTGTATCTAAATCAATTCCTCCAATTTTATCTAATGTTACTGTTAAAAACTTATATTTACCTTTAACCTCAAATGTAACACTATCAACAATTATTTCGTCATCCTTTAATTCCTTTTGTAATTTAATTTGTAATTTCTCTAAAACTTGTTCCATTTTCACCTCTCAATTAAGAATAAAAGTGGGAGATTAAGCCCACTTTCTTCAAGTCGTATTTATTATAACACAATTTATTTATTTTTTCCAAATATTTTCATTCCAAATTCTTTTTTAATTCCAAGATAGCCGAAACTTATTACCCGACAGTTTTTTGTTTTCATTTAAAAAGACATTTGGCTATCCCAAACATCTTTTTCTCTTATATTG
>CANQZX010000045.1 GCA_947628445.1 uncultured Bacilli bacterium | reverse complement strand
AATTTTTTTATTTTTCTTTTATTTTTCCTTTTTCTATTTAATATGGAGTGTTTTTTATTTTTCACTCCTTATTACTGTTATGATATATCCTTAAGGAGTTTAAATTTATAAATATTTTTTTAAATCTTGGATATTATGTTCCAAAGTTGCAATTAATTTTTGACTTAAATCCGCGACTTTTTCATCTTTAATTGGTCCCTTATTTAAAAGTGAGGTTAATTCAATTATGCCTTTATTGGTTCCGCCTAACATCATTTTGGTAATTTTATTATCACTCGCATTTTTTAAAAGTTCCATCTCGGTCATAAGGGTACTACTAATTTTAGCCATTTTCCCTACTCCTTGAGCTTTTTCTTCATACTCGGCTAAAAGTTTACTGGCCTCTTGGCGAATTAAATTATATTCCCGGCGCTCATCAATAAATATTTTTTCTAAGGCCTGACTTTCAATTTTGGTTAACACATTATCAATTCCAATAACGCCCATATCCACGATTTCATAAATATTATTGAGAATTTCAATATCTCTTTTCATTAAAAAAATCACCTATTGCTAGTATAGGTAATTTTTACATAGTTTATACTTCTTGAATAACTGCGATAATCATCGGTTTACATTCAGTTTCTTGATATAAGTACCGACTTAATTCTTCCCGAATTTCCACTTTTATTTGGTTATAATCGACATATTTCGGATTGATATTGCGGTTAATTATTTCTTCGCAAATGGCTTTAATTTCGGCAATCATATCTTGTGAATATTTAATGTAGATAAAACCACGGGTGGTAACCTCAGGTCCAACCAACAAAACCTTATGTTGCCGGTCCACAGTGGCACTTATTAAAACAATACCGTTTTCACTTAACATTTCGCGGTCTTTAATAACTAAATCGCCAATGTCATCATTTGAATTACCATCAATTAAAATATCATTAACTTTTAAGATTTCCCGTTTATCAACTAAAACGCCATCTTCGAAAAAGACCATTTCGCCATTTTGTTTTAAAATAATGTTTTCTTTCGGCATGCCTAATTCTTCGGCTAAAGTGGCATTATTAAACATATAACGATATTCACCTTTAACTGGCATATAATATTTCGGTTGCATTAATTTAATCATAAGCATCAAATCTTCGCGGGCCGCATGATGTAAAATCATTTTTTCTTTTGGAATAGTTACAATATTACAACCAAACATGGCTAGTTCATTTTGGAGTTTAACCAAAATCTTTTCCGTACTATCATAACGGGGTTCGGCAAAGACAATAGTGTCGGTCGGTTTTAAAGTAACAAACTTATCATAACCATTTAAAATCTTATTTAAATTAGCATAAGGATAAGCCCGATCATCATTAATTAAAAGAATCGCATTATCATCATTAATATTGGATAGATCCCCCAGTAAATCATCAGGAATCGTTAAATACCCTTCCTTACGGGCAAAATTAATGGTATTTTGTAAACTTTTACCCATTAAAATAACTTTACGATGTTTATTTAAAGCGGCTTTTAAGATTTCTTCAATCGTGTATAAATGACCAGATAAAACAGAAAATAAAATTCGCTTTTCGTTATGATTAATCGTATCCCGGTAAAACTCTTCTAACCGATGATTGGGTGAGGTATGGCCATGAACTTCGGCAAAACTAGATTCACAAAGAAGACATAAAACATTTTGTTTCCCCACATAAGCAATTTTGCCTAAATCCATATCGTAGGCCCCTTGCATCGTGGGATCAATAATAAAGTCTCCCGTGTAACAAATAGCTCCATCAGGCGTATTTAAAACATACATCACGGCATCCGGCGTACTATGCGTAACACTAATCGGAAAAACCGAATTAGTTCCAAAATTTAACTTTTTATGGGGTTTTATTTCGACAATACTCTCGGCATTAACCCCATCTTCTAACAATTCAAATTTAGTATATTTAGTGGCATAAACTTTAACATGGGGCATAACCTTTAAAAAATCCTTTACACTACCCATATTTTCTTTATGACCATGGGTGATAAAAAGCCCTTTAATCCGTTTTTGATTTTTTTCTAAATAACTAAAATCCGGCATAATATAATCAATGCCTAATACATTCCCACTGGCATACTTAATACCGGAATCAAAAACAAAAATATCTTCATCAACTTCGATAACATAAATATTTTTGCCACTTTCGGCTAAGCCACCTAAACCTAAAATTTTTATTTTACTCAATTTAATCACCTTTCTAAAAATAAAAAGTTTTTTTCGTTATTTGTATTATAGCAAAAAAAATTCTAAAAGAAAAGTATAAGGTATTAAATATAATTATTAAAAAATAAAAAGCAGTTACGTTACGAACCACTTTTTATTTTTTTATTTTGATAATAATAATTTACTTTATCAAATTCAGCTATTAAATCATTGTATTTACTTTTTTCTCGTTTAACATATTTATCATCTTCCCGATTATAAATACTAGATATGACACTGACTTTTTGCTTAACATCTTGTAAGAATTTGGTATAAGCATTACCTTTATAGCCCATATATTCAAATATTTCACTCATTAAGAAATAGGGACTAATCGTCGGCATTTCGCCTAAGAAATCTTTATTTAATACTTTTTTAGCCGCGGGATTAGCATAAATAACATAAGGAATACTATAATAATTTTCAAAGGTTTTGGTATCGGTAATATCCATATCAATACCTAATTCCTCATAGCCATAATTTTCTTCACCTAAGTAAGGGTTATGATCACCAAAGAAAACTAAAACTGTCGGTTCAGCATAATTATCTAAAAAATCAACTAAATCCGCAAGCGCTAAATTAGCTTCCTTTATGCCATTAAAATAATTATTAACCATATTATACGCTTCGGGCGAATAATCTTTATTTTTAATTAAATCATGACCTAAATATTTAGTTTCATAAGGGCCATGATTTTGATAAGTAACCGAAAAGTTAAAATACTTTTGCCCGGCTTGATTAGTTGCCACCAAGTTTTCTTTTAAATATTGATAAAAAGGCATATCCATCATATATTCTTCTTGAATCAAGGAATATTTATTTTCATAATTCCAATAGTTGTCAAAGCCCAAATTATAGTTACTCGTATTGCGGTTATAAAAAGAGCCAAAAAGCGGATGCATAGCTTCGGTAACATACCCATTTTCTTTAAAATACCAGGCGTATGAATTAACTGGTTTCCGGAAACTTGGTAAATTTTTTAAGCCCGTGATGAAATATCTTTCCGTCATAACGGTTCCCCCACCAAAAATATCGACAATTATATTACCATGTAAGGATTTATCTCTAATTTCATGCATAGGTTTATAAATATCTTCTTTAAAAGTAATACTCGGAAATTTCGAAAAATCGTTATAAGCCTCTAACATGATGCCAATAAAATTAACCTTTTTTTCATCAGGAATGGCATCATCCTGATATTTAGCTAAAATCGCGGCTGCTTCTTGTTCATTATAACCTTCTGGTTTAACATCTTTAAACTCCGTGATACTATAAATAAACGGATAAATTAACCCTTTTATTTGGGACATTCGCGTACTAATAAAATTATTAACAAAAGATTTATCACCTACTTTATCATATAAAGAACTATTAAAATAAATGTGTGGTAAAAGGAAAATAATAAGCACAAATAATGTGGCTAAAGCAATTAATTGACTTTTAAGTTTAATTTTTAATTTAGGCCAATATCTTTTTAAAAAAACAGTTAAAATTAAACAGCAAATTAGACACACTACAGTATACCATCTAACAATAATTTGGTACCGGGTAGTCATAATGGCTGCCTCTTTAATTAAAGTTAAATCCTCAAATTTAAAAACATCATCGCGATAGTATAATTTAGTTTTATTGACTATGCCCATGATAATAATTAAAAGTGAGGTAACCGAGAAGGATACCCAAACCTTTTTAGTAAGTAACAAAATAATAACCAGACAAATTAAAATTGGCAAATAATTTAAGAAAAGCAACAATCCACTATGAAGGTAGGAGGTAATCATTTGAGTATCGAGATAAACTGTGGTAAATGTAAAACTTATTAATAAAAGGAAAAAGCCCAATAATCCAAATAAACCCCATTTTAATAAATTATATACTAATAGTCCTCTTTTACGATTTCTAAAGATAATGACAAAAGGTCCTTTACAATAATAAGTTCGTAAACTATTAACTTTAAATAAATCTTTTAACTCACCCGTATAAACACTATCAATATTTTTTAATTCTTTGACCCTTTTTTCCCAAGCCGCGGTTTGACATTGGAAATTTTTATCTAATTCATAAGCAATAATTTTTTGCTTACCTAAAAATGCTTGAACGAGTTCAATTGGACATTTGGCAATAATATTAATATTATTAGATAGGTATTTGAATAAATACCTATCGCTCATTTTAGGAGCCTTCCTTTTTTTAAATTCTTTAATTAATTTAGCATAATTGGGAACTTTTTTTAAATAGCAATGATAATTTTCAACTCTTTTTAGCGCCATTTTCTTTGAAAAAAAGCTTCCTAAGTAAAAGAAAATATGGCTAAAAACATATCTTAATAATTTTTTATTCTGACGACAACAAAACCAATAAAAATCGCGATTAATATTTCCTTTGTAAAGAGTTTTATCAAAATAAACGACATCATTCATAATACTTTCCTTCCAATTATTATAATATCAAAAATAATATAATTATACCTTAAGCTATATTAAGCAACTATATTTTATTTCTTATTTAAACGTTTGGACATAATCCACAAAGCTATAAAACTAATTAAAGCCAAGCTCAAAATAACTATTGGCCAATAATTAATTGTTTCTATTTTGGCATAATGAGAAAATAATTTCAAAATCATTAATATTGCTCCTCGGAAAGCTAATGCAATAGTAATAATGCCAATTATGATATATAGCCATTTATATTTAACGGAGGCAATCTTAAACCACTTATCAAAATAATTTAAGATATATCCCCAAAGCAAAAGAATAATAAAAGCAAAGTGAGCTAAATATAAATAGACTCCCGTATTACCATATATTAAATGGAGAGCTAAATTACCTAAAAAAGTAACTATCAAAGCATAATAGATTTTATGTTTTTGCCAAGCAAATTTCGTTTTAATCATAAAATAAATATTACTTATTAAAAATAAAGCCGTAATAACAAGAGCAAAAACATCCGTAACTATACTTGGTTTAAAATTAAGACCTTCAAATATCATTAAATTATAAACATGAAAGTTTTGACCAAAACAAGCTTGGAAAAAATTTAAAAAGCTTTGCGCATTAATGGTTCTAGACATATAGATAGTTTCCTCACTAGAATGAGTCGCAAAATCCTTGATATTTTGAATTAAAAAATTAGGTGCCGTTGGCCAAATTTTATTTTGAACAGCTGCTAGAAAAAAGGCAACTAAAATGACCATGGCTCCTGTAGCACAATATTTAAAAAAGCTTTTTTTAATGTTCTTATTACACAAAATTAAGAAGAAAGTGGCAATGATAAATTGCATAAAGTTCGTCAACGTTATAGCAATACTGCCTACCCCTAATAAAACTAAAATACCATAATCCTTAAGCATCAATTTTTGATCCATTTTGGTAATGACAAAATACCACATTAACAAAAGATAAAATTGAGCAAAAATATAAGTTTCTACAGCGGCGGTAAAAGCAATTTGACTCCAACTAAAAGCAAAAATAACTATTAATAGATTAGTAATTAATTTATTAATTTTTAATTTTTGAAAACATTTATAAAGTAAAATAACACTTACAGAACCTAAAATAGCTTCTAAAAATAAACAGGAAATAACATAATTATTAAATAAAATATTAATGATTATAGTTAAGGGTTGCCCTAAAAGAACAAAAAGCGGATGAACTGTTACTCGCCCATGAAAGGTGTCACGCCAGGTTAAGTCAAAAAAGACCCGAGGTGTATCAAAGCCAAAGAAAACACTCCACGACGTAACGGTATTTAAATAATAAGAAACAATAAGGCCTATAGTAAAGTAACCTATAAAACAGGCCAAAAAGATTTTAAGTTCTTTTTGATAAGTTTTTAAAAAATTCCATATTTTTGCTTTCATTAGTTTTTCTCCTTTAAATTTTCCACAATAGCATCAACGATTCTTTGGCTAGCATGACCATCACCATAAGGATTGGAAGCTTTACGCATTTTTTCATAAGCCTCTTTATCTTCTAATAATTTTTTCGTCTCTTGATAAATTAATTCTTCGTCCGTTCCAACTAGTTTTAAAGTTCCCGCCTCAATTCCTTCCGGTCTTTCAGTCGTATCTCGTAATACTAAGACAGGTTTACCTAAAGATGGAGCTTCTTCCTGAATACCTCCCGAATCTGTTAAAATTAAATAACTTTTATTTTGAAAATTATGAAAATCAAATACTTCTAAGGGTTCAATTAAATGAACACGATTGCACCCGGCAAAAATTTCGGTGGCAACCTCTCTAACCTTAGGATTTTTATGAATCGGATAAACTACTTTAACATCCGGAAATTCATCAACAATGCGTCTGATAGCCTTAAAAATACGCCGCATCGGTTCCCCTAAGTTTTCCCGGCGATGGGCTGTAAGCAAAATCATTCTTTCATTTGGGTCTAACCAATTTAATTCCGGATGCGTATATTCTGTACTAATGGTCGTACTCATCGCATCAATCACTGTATTGCCGGTGACATAAATTTTAGCTTCCGCAATATTTTCTTTAATTAAATTTTCTTTACTTAATTTTGTAGGAGCAAAATACATATCGGTTAGCCGGTCAACCATTTGGCGATTCATTTCTTCCGGATAAGGACTGTATTTATCATAAGTCCGAAGTCCGGCTTCCACGTGACCAATAGCTACTTGATTATAAAAAGCCGCTAAAGCACCGGCAAAAGTTGTCGAAGTATCGCCATGAACTAAAATAATATCAGGCTGAGACTCTTTGATTACACTTTCTAAACCCTGAATACTTTTTATCGTTATGTCGGTTAAAGTTTGACCTTGTTGCATAATATTTAAATCATAATCCGGTTGGATATGAAAAGTTGCTAAAACTTGATCTAACATTTCCCGATGTTGGGCTGTTACACACACAATACTTTCCGTTTCGTCCCGCCGTTCTAATTCTTTAACTAAAGGAGCCATTTTAATGGCTTCAGGCCGGGTACCAAAAATACTCATAACTTTAATTTTTTTCATAAAATCTCCCACTTTTTCTTTATTATTATAACATACAAAAACAAATAAGCCAAAACTTATTTGTTAATTAAAAGTTTTTAAAAATTACATGCAACAATTCCGATCGTAAACGTTAGACACAACATTTTCTTCGCAGCAAGTGAATTCTGGACGGAATGTATGACGATAGACATGATGATTTATAATCCGGGTATTACAAGGTTGAATATGCGGTACTTCATAACAAATATAACGGTGACATACTCTTTCTTGAGGACATTCCACAATTGGTTGACAACAAGTTGAAGCAGCCATCATTGGTTGTTCACAAGAGCCCATTTCCGCACCTTCAAAAACCTTTTCTTGCTTCATATCTTTAAATTCTTCATTATAATATTTCATAAATTATCTTCCTTTCTAATTTATCTTATTCTAAATCTAAGATATTGCCTAGGATTTTGACTAAGTAAAAAAATAAAGCAATTAAAAAAGCCAATTACTTGACTTTTGATATATTTTAATTCCAAGATAACCGAAATGGGTTTGTCTTACTGCCATCGCCACCGGCAATTTTGGTGGAATCGTCTAAATAAAATGTTGGTCGCACGCCACGACTATGATTTACACGAACAAAATCACCACCATCAAGACATCCACTACCAAATATTCCCCACAAACCAAATCCTTGATTCGTAAAACGTGATATTGTCCAATCTCTTAACCCCATATACATCCAATTGTTTGTTATGATTTCGTTAACTCCATAACCAGTTGAACTGCATGAATCAACGATATAATTCCATGCTTTGGGATACGCTGCATAACCATAGTCACTTGCATACATCAGACCTATTTGATCTGGATATGTTATGTCTTTATCTTTACATATTTGAGCTGTACTATTATCATCTTCGGCATAACATTTATTATCGCTTGTTGTTAGTTTTCCTGTTCCTAATTCCGTATTATACAATAATTGCGCATTATAATTTGCCCAGGGAAAACCTCCTGTTACCCATTTATGTTCAGTTATATGGTTCTCTAAATCACTTACTTTTGTAATTATATAATTATAATAAAAATCATTTAGATTTATTTTATTTAAGTTACTATATTGCCAAATGTTTGTATTGCCTGAATCATCACTTGTTCCTTTAGTATTATTCCAATAAAAAATAGCAATATTATCATAATTATCTAAATTTCCCCTGTAAGTTGCACTATCGCCCCATATATAATTACTTCTATATGCTCCGACTTCAGCGGTTAAATTATCACCTAGTTCTTCTTTGGTGGCATAATCATATTTGATTAATTTCATTTCATATTCGCTAGCATTGGGGAAAAATCCTATTATTCGATAAAGGTCGGCATCTGAAGCACATGCTCCATTGGTTGTTTCAGTTCCGTCTAAGCAAACATAGTTTTTAACCTCTCCACTTGAGCCACTATAGCGATAACTATTATCATTGGCATTTAGTGTAGCATTCGGTATTTGGGATTCGGCTAAGGCATCATTATTATGATATATTATATGACTTGCATTATATACTGATTTTTCATATAATTCTTTAACACAATCTCCGGCTTTTTCATTACTATCACATACATCGGCTAAACTAGTTGGCATTTCTTCTTTTTGTAAGATTAATTGACCACTAAATACTTTTCCTGTATTCTTATTTTGATTACTTTCTAAGTTTACAAATGTTACTTTTATTTCCCATTCTTGGATTGTTTTAACTGTTGGTTCTTCACCTTCAGCTTTTATTTCATAGTTTTTTACTATAGGTATTAAACCTGTTGCTTCCGTGATATCAAAACCATTTATTCCCTTATTTCCAATATTGGTTTTATAATCTAAGTCCAAGCCATCAATTTGAGTAAGTTCGCCATCTTCTCCTGGTTGGGTGATAGTTAGAATTAATTCGGGTACTTTGATAGTATGCGTTTCATCCGGTGCTACTATCTCTCCATTTTCTTCTTTACCTTCTAAGATTCGACCATCGTCGCCAGTAAAATTAGTGTATTTAAATTCATTTTTATTAATGTTTAAATAAATATAATAATTATCTTGGGCACTATTGGTTGTATCATTAGCTATTAATGTTGCTTGGGCTGTTACACCATCCCCCACACTTATATCATTTTGCGTAAAGTTGGACATATTTGCTCTTATATTTATTTCCGCATTTTCATTATCTTCATCTTTAATACTATCACTATTAATATCTTTATCTTCTAAATTAAAGGATAAGACATCGGTGGTTTTGGTTGTAATATTAACATTAGTTTCACCAATTCCATCTGTTCGACTATAAAAGAAGGCAAATGTTGCTCCAATAACCGCTAACAATAAAACAGCGATGGCAATCAAAGTTAAAGTTAAAGTTTTTCCTTTATTTTTCTCCATACTTCTACTCCTCACTTTTATTATTTCCTATCTTTCAATTTTATTATACATCTAATTAGATGTAATTTCTAGACATACAAAAAAACTTTTATTCTCTACCTTCCCTTTAATTATATATATATATATATATTTGCAAGATTTTTTAGTTACTATTCACAGAAAAATGTATAAAAGTGTCAAGAAAAGATGCAAAAATAAAAAGTAGTTGCTATACT
>CANQZX010000044.1 GCA_947628445.1 uncultured Bacilli bacterium | reverse complement strand
CAGAATCATCCTTTATACAAGTGTCCTTGTTCTATGGAAGGTCATATCTCTAACAAATATGCTAAATTTATTACTTCTAGACCTCATTCTTATTCTAATGATGGTTTAGAAAACATTGTTCAACTTCTTACTATGAAAGCTAACAACATTTCTCTCAATGAACAAATTTATCATAATTTTAAATTTGGGACCTCCGTTTATAAAAAACTAAATCTTCAAAAATTTGTTACTAAATTTAGATTACAATCTAATCAACATTACAATAATCTTCAAAAATATAATATTGAACATTCTGTTGATAATTCTTCTTTCTCTTTAAAAGATAATTACCGACTTGACTATTTTCTTTCTAAAAGAAATTAAAAAAATACAAATTTAATTATATAACTTGTATTTTTCTCTCATTTTTTCCAACATTTACTTCAACTACCCTTTATTTAACTAAAACGATATTTTATTTTTAAAATTTCCAACCCTTTATTGATAATTTGATATAAGATTTCATTTTTAAACAAAAACATAATAGCAAAATAAACTAAAACGGATATACTCATTTGGAGAAGAAACACTAAAATAATATTTATTTGCAGCAAGCCAATTAACTTACAAATGATAAACATAATAATGGCGGCGAAGAAAACCTTCCAGTTTCCACATAAAATATTTTTCAAAGAAATATATTCTTTCGTATAATGTAGTTGAATAATCATAACAATAATTTCCGAGAAAATTGAGGTTAAACAAGCACCATAGATACCTAGAATCGGAATTAAAGCAAAGTTTAAAAGTATATTAATAACCGCTCCGGTGACCGTAGCAATCGTATATTCTTTATCCTTTTTAACGGCTAACATAAGTTGAACTCCTAAAATACTATTAAAGGAGGTAATTAACACTAAAGGACTAATAACTAAAATAACCCGGGAAACCTCATGGAATTCACTTCCCAAATAAAAAGGAACAAAAGTATTAGCAATCCCAATTAAACCAAACATCATGGGAACACCTAAAAATAAGGAAAAATCGATTGATTTATTAATATATTTTTTAATGTCTTTCTTATTATCTTGAGCTGATAAGTTGGCAATGCGGGATAAAATAACATAACCCATTGATTGCAAAATACCGATTATCATTTTAACAATACGATAGGCATAATCATAGACCCCGACATTATCCAAAGTTGGTGTCAAAAAACCAATCATGGCTTTATCAGAAAGAGAGTAAATGTAATTCGCAGATTGGGGAATAAATAACGTAAATGATTCTTTTAAATGGTGCAGAGGATGAATATTTTTTACTTTTTTAATTGGTAAAACATAACGAGGTAACAAAAACCAGATTGACAAATCGCCTAATAAATTAGTACTACAAACTAAAATAATGTATTTAGTTAAATCCTTGGGCGATTTAATAAAGGTAAATAGACAGACAACAAAGATAATTTTAATGATAAAATTTCTAATCGTGACACTTTTAAAATCCTCAACCCCATTAAAAAACCAACCCATTTCGACTGCAGAACCTAAAACGGTCATGATATTTATGATAAAATAAACACTATATTCGCCACTTAGACAAAAAATTGGAATATAAACTAAACAAACCGGAATAAACAAAAGTAATTTTAAAATTAAAACTTCATATAAAGTTCGGGATAATTGTTCTTTATCATCGCGAACATAAGCAATTTTGCGACAACCATACAAAGATGTTCCAATGACCCCAAAGACCGTAAATAAAGTGACAATTGATTCCACAAAAGAAAAAACTCCACTTTGGGATAATCCTAAGGTCCGGGATAAATAAGGTGTAGTTATAACCGGCAGAAAAGTTGTAAAAAATTGAAAGAGCATATTATATAAAACATTATTCGTGACGCTTTTTTTCATTAGTTACCTCTTGATATTTTAATAATATAATAATTAGCATTAGGACGAAATAAATTGAAGCATTAGGTCGACGCAAAAGACACCCTGAAAATTCCGTAGCACAATTTAAAGCAAGGAATAACCCCCCTAAAAGCAAATATTCGGAATCGAATATAATACGTGGTCTTCGGAAAAATTGTCTTAGTAAAACATATAAGAAATATAACATAAAACCAACATAGAAAATAAAACCAATATAGCCGTAATAATAGAAAATAGAAGAATAGTCGGTTTCTAAATCCGTACCATAATTATAAACTTTGGTAAACTCAAAACCAAATAATTTAGTTGCTAAATTAGAATTAGCAAAAATAATTTGCGCAGTTAATTTTTTCTTATATCGAGCATCAACTAAATGATTCGCATCGAAATTATCACCAATGGCCTCATCAATGGTTTTATAACCATAATCTTTAATAAAATTAATATCAAAATAATGTTTAATTGTAGCCCCATGAATTGGCAAAATGCCTTCGTAATCATCCACATTTTCTTCCTCTTCGGGATTAGTTTCAACTGGGGTTTTTTCCTCCTCTTTACCGGGTTTAGTTGGTGTTGATGGTTCCGGAGTCGAAGGTTCCGGATTAGGTGTTGGATTTTCTTCAATACTATTTTTGACAACTTCTTTAGATTTATTGGCTAACGTGGTAATAGCATTTTCCGGAGAATAAGGATATAAAACAACTGCCATCGTTAACGGAATAAGTAATAATATTAAATTAAATACTTTATCTAATTTACTATCTTTACTAACAATTGTATCATAAATTAAAATTAAAAACGTTGGGAAAAGCATTAAATAACAGCCCGTTGTGCCATTACTATACAATAAAAAGAAAGCAATAAAAATCATGATACTTTTAACAAAAAAATTATTCTTTTTGAAAACGTAATATAAAGAAAAAGGTACCATAAAGCATAAAATAATACTTTGACTATTTTTATTATAAAACCAACCCGTGATGCCGATTTTTTCGGCATAAGTATATTCAATATGATTGGTAACGACACCTAAAAGAATGATACTAAAGATTATTAAAGTATTAGCTATTATTCCCTTTTTAATTTGATCAATACTATTTTCTACCTTTTTAGCATATAAATAACCATTCACGGTTAGTAAGGGAAAATAAATAACCCGCACAAACTCTTCCATATCAAGATATAAGTTTAAATTAGTTGTAAAATAAGAGGTTGTAAAATGAGCCACCCCCAGGCCAATAATTATAAATAGCAAACCAAGATATTTTTTATTTTGCCGATTAGTCCATAAAGTATAAACAGTTGTTACAACTAAAAGCGTTGCCCGAAAAGCAAAAGCAATAATCGAAAATTGGGTATTTAAAGTAAAATATGCTAAAACATCCAATAATGGCTGAATAACAATTAATAAAAATAGAATATTATTTTTCAAGTAAGTCTTCACTGCCTAGCCTCCCAACTATTTACTCTTTGCCTGAGGAAAATCATATAAATATTCTTTTAAATGTTTGGCAATATATTTTCCTTCTTCTTCATATTCGGGCCGTAAAAAAAGTTTAGTATTATGTATCGAAACATTGGGATCAAATCTTTTTTTCCCAGCTTTCACCGGCCTTTTTTCATAACCTAAAAACTTAATGATTTTCTTTCTTGTTTCATCATATTTATATATTAAATCTTCAAATTTTATTTTTAAAACTTTCTTACTGTTATTAGGAATTTCCATTTCATGGATTTTACGAAATTGTTCACAAAATTCTTCTACTTTATGCGAATAAGCTACCCCATCTAAACGAGCACAATCAATGTATTTGTTTTGCAAAAAAACATCCCGAGGATCTCTTTCTACTAAAATTACTTTTAAATCATCGTCAAAATAATTATCAATTCGATAAAGATTATAAGGTAATAATAATTGATCTAAAAGCAAATCATCACCCTTGGTGTCAATCATATTCAAAACATCATAAATATACGCTTTGGCTAAAGCATAAAACTTTTCTTTACTAGGATAACTTAAGGTTATTTCATCATACAACCGCGGTTTTGGCAAAAGAACTTTTTTAAAAGTTAAACCGTAAACTAATTTTCTGATAATGAGTTTAAAAAACATCTTTAAATTAGTTTTTTCTTGATAATACCAAAAATAATCAATTTTATAATCCGTTAAATCCGCGATAAACTTTTCCGTTCGTTCATAAAAATGGGGACCAATTATTTTTTGATAGTTTCCAACCCACCAATGCTTTTTATCATATAAATCTTTCATACATGCTAAAAAACTGTGAAGGGCTTCATCACTCCTTAAAATATTATTTCCCCAAAATAATTTATCTTCCAAATCAAAAAGACCATTTGGACAATGTAAAAAAACATATTCAAATATGCCATAATCATTATTGACATTAGCAAATTCACTAACTAAATCAGTTACCGCCGAAGAACCTGATGTCATATAGCCAATGGGAACAATAATTTTTCTCATATTCCAAACCTCACTTATTACCAGTATAATACAAAAATGCCAATATGCCTAGCTAAAATTGTTGCTAAATGTAAAATAACCTCACTTACTTAGGCAAATATTTATTTAATATTTCTTGCCATAAAGCCACAATTTGCTTAGGTTTAAATTGATTAGCCCTTTGAATAGCGGCCTTACTAAAACTTTGTAACATGCTCGGATTAGCAAGCAGTGAATCTAATTTATTAATAAAGGCTTGTTCATCGCGATTTTTAATAATATAACCATTTTGGCCATCTTCAATAATATCACTTACTCCCGGAATATCATAAGCAATGCAAGGTAAACCATGGGCCATTGCTTCTAATAAAACCATAGGTAAGCCTTCTGTAATCGAAGCCATAACAAACACGCATGATTTTCCCATGTACTCCGCAATTTCCTTTTGATTACGATAACCCAGAAGTTCAACTTTTGAAGCTAATTTTAAATCTGTAATTTGTTGTTTTAAATTTTGATATTCATCACCATCACCAATAATATAAAAATTATTAACATTTTGGCTCTTATTACAAATAGCAATTAACTCATTAACGCGTTTATTAACATGAAGCCTACCCACACTAATTATATTTTGCCCAGTTAACTTACTTTTATTAACCTTGGTGATATTAAGCATATTAGGTACAACGAGGATTTTAGTATATTTATTATTTTTTAAAAATTGACGATAATCCTTAGCTAAATCATTAGTTAAAGCAAGTAAATAATCAATGTTTTGATATTTTTTACTTAAAGTTTTAATATATTTATTTTTCCAGCGATATGGTAAATAATGGTGATGTTCTTGGGCAATAGCAATACTACCTAACTTTTTATATTTAGAAAGTAAATAACTTATATCCCATTGTGTTGAGACAACTACTCTACTATTAAGACTTTTTAAGCATTTAACTAATAATGTTCTTTTTAAATACAAAATCTTACAACTTTTTAATCCTTCTTTAAAAGTTTTAAATAAGCGCCCCTTTTTGAAATTACTTATAAAAGCTTGTTTATTAGGCTCACCATCTATTAAATATTTAACTGTAATCTTAGGATCCAACAATTTACTTTGATTTTGGGAAAGATTATAAACGGAAATAATTTCAATGGGATAATCCGCGCATAATGCATTGGCCGTATTAATCGTGGCACTAGGAATGCCCCCATATCCTAAATGTAAAACTAAAAAAGTAATTTTATTTTCCATGTTAACCTCGAATTTTTGTTAATATTTTTAATAAAGTAAATTGTTTTGTTTTAACTAATTTTAAACATAACCGGCGATTACGACTTAAATTAGTTAAATATTTATTTTGCATATAATTAGGAAAATTTTGGTCTACAAAAGTTAAATAAGGTTCTAAATTAGAGGCAATATCTCGTCTTTTAGATAAAGTAATTAAACGTAAACTACAAGCAATTAAAATATGTTCAATAGCTAAATACTCAATTTCTTCTTTAAAATCAGCATAAACATGATGTTCTTGAAAATAAGTAATGACAACTTTAAAAGCCTCTAAAATATCCATATTTTTAGCAATTGAAGAACTCGTCATTATGGAACCCTGCCGGATATTATAATGATACAAAGGTTTGGCAACATAAGATATCTTATTAGCCGCTAAATAAAGTTTGGGAATTAAGCGAAGATCTTCATAAATTTTGCCTTTATCAAATTGCAAATCTTTCGTAAATAATTGCCGCCGATATAATTTATTCCAAGCAGCAAAACGATTGAGCATTTGCTTTTTATCTTCGTAAATATTACCAACTACTTTAGGAACATAATTATGGTATACTTCTTGAATATTTTTATCTTCATACTCATCTATAATATCGCAAATAACAATATCACTATTATTAGCTTGGGCATTTTCGTAAAGAGCTTGGGCCGCATCTTTTGATACATAGTCATCGCTATCTACAAACCAAACGTATTCGCCATGAGCCTTTTTTAACCCGTAGTTTCGCGCATCACTCAATCCCCCATTAGCTTTCTTATAAGCTTTTATTTTAGTCGGATATTTTTTAGCATAACGATCAATAATTTTTTGGGATGCATCAGGACTACCATCATTAACGACAATTATTTCAATATCTTTTAATGTTTGTTTAACTAAACTATCCAAACACTTTGCTAAATATTTTTCCACATTATATACGGGAACAATAACACTGACTTTTATCACTTTCTCACCCTAACTTACAATAAATATTGGTTTATTTTTCTTTAACTTTCTCATCATGCTTTTTCTTATGTTCAAATAAAATATTGGTCTTTAATACGAGATATAAGAAAAAGATCATCATAATAACATACATACTAATAGCTTGAATGTTATCTCCTAAAACATAAAGAATGGATATTACTGAAAAGATACTATTTATTAAATAAATAAGTAAAACTGTTTTGGTTGGCGAAGATGTCATCCGCAATAATTGATGATGGAAATGTTCTTTATCCGGATGACCAATTGATTCATGTTTTAACACCCGTCTAATGATTGCAAGTAAAGTATCAAAGATTGGAATAAACAATATTAATAAGGGAATGATAATTGAGGTAATAGTCGTAACTTTATACCCAAGTAAAGCAATTACAGCAATCATGAAGCCTAAAAACATACTGCCCGTATCACCAATAAAGATTTTAGCAGGTGGAAAATTATGAAATAAGAAACCTAAAGTACTACCGAGCATTATTAAAGATAAAATAACGTCTAAGCCACCAAGGGAATTTAAAATAAAACCTAAAATCGCAATTGTTAAAAAATAAATGGAACTAATTCCCGAAGAAAGACCATCTAAACCATCAATTAAATTAATTGCATTAACAATTGCCACAATAAAGAAGACGGACAAAATCATGTTAATCCAAGTTGGGAAAGTTAAAGTTAAGCCTAAAATTGTTAAATCATTAAAATATAATTTACCATAAACCACAACTACTAAAGCGGCAATAATTTGACATAAAAATTTATATCGAGCCGGAATAGAATTAATATCATCGACAATACCAGTTAAAATAATTACAAAGCCCCCGATTAAAATACTAATCATCTGCGTCGTAATATCCCCATATAACATATAACCAACTAAAAAAGCCGCAAAAACCGCTAAACCACCCAAACGAGGAATCGGTTTTTTATGTATTTTGCGTTCATTAGGAATATCCATGGCATCAACATGAACCGCAATCTTTTTGACAAAATAAGTTAATAATAAACTCGTAATAAACGTCACCAAAACAATATTAGCAACATTAAAACCATTAACTTCTAATTCCATAAATTCATTCACCTATCATTTTCATTATAACAAATATATTTTTAGATGTAAATTTTTTTATTGCGTCCTCAATTTTCTTATGATAATCTTATTATAGGTGATACGATGAAAAAGAAAGGTTTTACTTTAGTTGAATTGCTTGCCATTATTGCAATTTTAGCCATTATTATTACAATTAGTATGTTTGCTTATAATAAAATTCAAGCCAAAATTGTGGCTCAGCAACTGGAAAACGATATAACTTATATTTTAACAGCCGCGGAAGATTATGCCCATCAAAATGGTTTTACAGTTGATAAAACAGTAACGGTAGATTATTTAGTTAAAAGAGGTTTAATTACGGCCGATGATGATAACGATCAAATAATCAATCCCCAAACGAAAAAAAAGATGAACTGCTTAGAAATAAATATTCATTACGATAATACAAATCAAAGTTATGAAGCTAAATTTACCAACCCTAATAAATTAGATTGCGACTAATCCCGCAATCTTTTTTTTGTAACATAATTAAATATTAATCACAAAAAAAGGAAACCAAGTTTCCTAAAATAATTTTAAAATATCTTGAAAAGTAACATAAATCATTAACAGTAAAATGAGAATAAAACCAATTGTATGACAGATGTTTTCCACCTTTTCATTCACTGGACTACCTTTTATTTTTTCGATGATTAAGAATAAGACATGACCTCCATCAAAGGCGGGAAATGGCAAAATATTGATAAAGCCGACGTTAATGGATAATAAAGCGATAAGATAGAATACATAATCTAAGCCATAACCTAACTTTACATCGACGACCTGATACATGCCAACTGGTCCCGATAAGGCATTTAAAGATATTTTGCCGGTAAATAAACCAGAAACGGTTAGCCACATAGATTCAACAATACTGCCAAATTTTGCAAAAGCATATTTAAGAGATGGGATAAAGCCTTTCGTATTAGCCGTTTGCATCATGATACCAAAGACTTTTGTCTCTTCACCAGTATCTTGATTCTTTTCAACTTTAGGTACGACTTTATAACTATCTTTTGAACCATCCGGATGTTCGACATCAAATGTATAATATTCTTTATCATTTTTCATGTAAAGGACAATTTGAGCCACATCCCAATTATTTATTTTATGGTTATTAATCGCGGTAATTTTATCCCCTTTTTGGATACCCACTTCCTTCATTGGATAACCCTCAACGGTATCTTCAACAACCGGTTTAACGGCATTGCCACCCCAGATTAGAGAACCAAAAAAGAGTAAAAGCAAAGCCAAAATAAAGTTATTGGTTACCCCGGCGACCAAAATAATTAACCGTTGATACCACGGTTTATTACACATAAACTTTTCTTTTTTAACTTTTTCATCATCTTCATGGACTTCCCCTGCCATGGAAACAAAACCACCAATTGGGATGGCCCGCAAATTATAATTTATTTTATCTTTCCCTTTATGGCTAAAAATTACCGGTCCCATGCCAATGGAAAATTCATAAATATGAACGCCAAATGTTTTCGCCCAAATAAAATGACCAAATTCATGAACTAAAATAATTAGTCCGAGAATAAAAATAAGAATTAAGATTGATAAAATCCACATAGTGTCCTCCTATAAATATATCATTAGTAAAAAATATGTTAAAACCACGAAAATAAAACTATCGATACGGTCTAGAATGCCTCCATGACCAGGCATAATATTGGAAAAATCTTTAATTTCATTTTCCCGTTTAATCTTACTCATAAATAAATCCCCTATTTGACCAATTGTCGAAAGCAATGCCGTAATTAAAACAATTTTAAAAGAAAAATGATCAACTAATAAAGCATAAATGATAACGCCCCCTAAGGTGCCGGCAATAAGACCCGCAAAAGAGCCTTCCCAAGTTTTTTTAGGACTAATAGTCGGACAAAGTTTATTTTTGCCAAATAGCCGTCCACAAATATAAGCAAATGTATCAGTTAAAATAGGTACTATTAAAAGATATAAAAATAAGCCAAAACTCCGATTCCGCGCAATAATAAATAGATTAAAAACTAATCCTAAAAAGATAGTAATACCCAATAAATAAAAAGCATCTTTGGTCGAATATTTATCTTGAAAATACACTGTTGGCAAAAGTAAGAAAATCAAACACATGATAATATTACCATAAGGAATGCCAAAATAAGTGGATATATTATGTAAATTACCCAAAAGCAATAAGATTAAACAAACAACCCCCATCATAATCATTAAATTAGGTAACTTTTTATGACTCTTTCGTAAATCAAGTAATTCTTTATAACCTAATATTGCTAGTAAGCCTACCCCAAAATAAAAAGGATAACCTCCAATAATAATTAAAGGAATGGCAATTACACACGCCACAATAGCACTAATAATTCGCACTTGTAAATCATTTTTCATTTTTGACCTCTTTTCTATTTCCCATTATAAGTATACTATTTTTCTTTAAAAGAGTAAATAAATTTTTCCAACAAAAAAAGGGGATGTAATGAAATGAAATAATTTCTTTACTCCCTTTTTAATGTTGAAAAAATATAAAATTTTTGAAAT
>CANQZX010000043.1 GCA_947628445.1 uncultured Bacilli bacterium | reverse complement strand
GACGAAAAGATATTATAGATTATTCATATGTCTTTTTCAATGTTGTTTTGTTGCACTTCATTTTTAAATTAACATTTTATAATTTTTTTGCTTTTTGCGGTATAATGATTTTGATGTTTATGGAAGCAAGTCATAATTTAACAATTCTAAGTAATGATTATAAAAGATACCGTGAATCATTAAAAAATGATTCGCGTTTAATTGCCTATCTAAAAAAATATTTTGCATCTTATCCCCATATTATGACTATTTTTTATATCATCGATTATCTAACGGATCGTTTTATCGATTTTACAATCTATTATCAAGACTTAATTCCCCGGAATGTAAAAAAAATAAAATTACCCCCCGAACTAAAAGTTGAATATTTAGAACCAGATTATCCCCCAATAGATCACCAAGTTGAACAAATGATTATTAATTTTACAGAAAATTTGCAAACTCATTTTCAACCTGAGGACTTAAAATATTTCTTTCATAATATTCAATCCTTTTCTTTTAAAAAAATGAAACAAAAGGACGATCCTACGAAAACTACCGTCGTCAATGCTTATTATTTAATTGATAAAAATGAATTATTTACTTTAGAAGATAGTAATATTAATACCATTTACCATGAATTATTTCATTTAGCTAGTACCTATAATGATGAAAAAAATGGGGTAATTTACAGTGGTTTTAAACAAACTAGTAATAATTTTAAATATTATATTGGCCAAGGTCTAAATGAAGGTTATACCACTTATCTCGCTAATAAATATGCCGCCGAAAGTAATTATAATAGCTATCTATTTGAAATGGCGATTGCCGCATTGCTCGAAAAAATAATTGGCCAAACCAAAATGCAAAGTCTCTATTTACAAGGCAATCTAAAAGGTCTAATTTTAGAACTTAGTAAATATGATAAGATTTCCCATATAATGCAATTCTTGCAATTTTTGGATTTTTATAATACTTATTCAGATACAGCTATGCTTTATCCTCACCTAGAAGATAATCTTTATAATGCTAGTTTCTATTGCCTAGATTTCTTAGCCCGTAATTACTGTCAAAAATTAAAAATGGCTGTATCCCGAATGAATTTTGCCAATCAACAAAGTTATGAAAAGTATCTTTTACAAAAAATTGGCATATTTCAAAGAACAACTGATATTTTAGATATTAAATTACTAAATAAATATTTAAAAAAATATTTAGGTTATAAATTAGTTTTAACCGAAGACCATTATTTAGAATTAGAACCAACAATTAATATAAAAGGAGTATCTCATGGAAGATAAGAAGGTTAAAGTTTAGTATTTACATCTTCATCCCAAAACCTTCTTCATTTTCATAGATGCTTTTTTTAATTTTTGTTGATTTTCGACTTTTTAATATTTTTAAAATGTCACTTTATGAAATCAATAGTATATTTTATTGCTTCTTTCATACAGGCTTCATTATGAAATCCATGATCGCCATTATTAATTATTATCATTTTACTATTTAGACATTTTTTACTTATAGCAATTGAACTTTTATAATTCACAAACTGATCTTTATTACCATGAATAAATAATTTTGGAATATTCCAATTATATAATTTTTTATAAGCGGCATACTTTCTTTCATCTTTAAAATATTCGTAAGATAATTTGTTGCCTTTTTCAATTGTATAATAACCATTTTTTAAAGCAATTTTTTCCTTTTTACCAGGTAGATTAAAAATCTTATTCTTATAATCAAAAGCACCATACCAAAATATCAGCTTTAAAATATTGTATTTTTCTTTATCAACTAATGATATAACCCTAGCACCTAAACTACAACCTATTAAAATAAAATTTTCAAAATTATACTCATTTTTTAACATTTCAAGTGTATCATTTAGATTTTCAACCATATTACTAATAGTATAATCTAAATAATTTCCTTCTGATTCTCCACAGCTTAAAAAATCGAATCTAAAATTATTAAAATTATGTTCATTTAATGCTAAAGAAATTTGCGTCGTAGGATTAGAATTCTTACTACTATATCGGGCATGGCAAATTATAACCATTGTTTTGCTACTAGAATTATTTATATTGATTAATCCACATATTTTTTTATTGCTTTTATAAAAAATTTTTCTTTCCATTATTATTTATCCTTAAAATTTAGTTTATTATTTAATCTTGTTTTTCTAATACATAGTAACCATTAATAATTTTACCAAAAACATAATCGCCACTTTTCCATTCGACAATAATATACTTTCTACCTAAAATTTCTTGATATGTATATTTGCATAGAGTATCTGGCAATATTAAATTAATAACATAATTTTTCGTATATTTCGTATCAAATACTTTACCAGAATTATAACTGACTTTAACTTTACCATTACCATCAAAAATTAATTTTTCTAAAGATAACATATCCTTAGAACTTTGTAATTTTTCAGGATTAAAACTTTCTTTATTTTTAATAAAATCAACAGACTTCCAAGAACCTATTATTCTTTCGTCTTCCACAAATTCAATACTAGTATTATCTTTTTGTTTAATATCTTCTACTGTATAATCATTATGGTCGACATTATAATAAACTGCAACTTTCGAATTTTTAGGATCTATATAATCAGTTACAATTAAATATAACTTATCGCCTACAATTTCATAATGATTTGGTCTACCGCCTATATAAATCGTATCTTTCGTCCAAGATATTACCCAATAAGGTTCTCCATTGGGCAGCAAATATAATTCCTTAATATTGTAATCATCATCCACAAAGTTTTCTTCTTTTGCTCCTTCTTTTGTTTCGGCTACTCCTAATAAAGCCCATTTTCCTTTTGCTTGTTCATCATTTACAAACATCATTTTTAAATCATTCCTTCCTTTTGAAAGTGAAAATTGTTTTAAAATTTTTATTTTACTTTGTAAATTTAATATTTCCTGTTCATAATTATCAATTTTACCTTTTATACTATCTTTATTAAAATATTTTATTTCTTCTAATGAAAATCCCAATTTTTTTAAAGATAAAATATCTTGCATGATATAGATATTATTTTCATCATAATAACGATATCCGGTATATATGTCGACATATTTTGGAATGATTAGACCCAAACTTTCATAATATCTAATTGTTTTAACAGAAACATTAAAAAGACTAGCAAAATCACCTATTTTAATCATATAATTCTCCCTTTCAAGTCAACTATAACATTACCCCTAAGGTTAGAGTCAAGCATTCTTAAATTTTTAGTGTGCCATCAATTATAATTCAATATTAAAATGTTAGATCTGAATCACAAGATATAATATTTCGATTATCGTTTTCATAATTTTCAGCTTTTAACCTCAATTATCTAAATTTTAATTATTTTACATCTTAATTCTATCATTTATGATGCTTTTTGCAAAAACAATTAATTATTGGTGTATAATATTATTGTAAAATATTGTATATTGTTTATATAAAACAATAAAAAGGTTGGTATTATGGAAGATAAAAAATATTTTGAAATAACTTTTGAAGATGGTAAAACTCAAAAATATGAAATAATAACGGCTTTTAAATTAGCCGAAACCGGAAAATATTATTTAGTATTTACTGATGATTTAACGAAAAACGAAATTAACATTTATGCAGCTAATTATGACCCGAGTGATGATACCAAATTTGAACAAATTAAAACGGCCGAAGAATGGCAAATTATTAAAAGCCAAGTAAATCGAATATTTCCTAAAACTAAAATCAAGCTAAAAAAAGAAAAAATTAATTAAAGTTGTAAGATAAAAGTGTACGAAAAAAAGTGTATGCTTTTATTTTTGCATAAGATGATAAGACGATAAAAATGGCAACAAAAAATCAAAAGTTTAAAAATTAATATGATTGTAGTGATTAATTATAAACTTTTTGATATAATAAATAAAAATGTAAATATTGCGTATGATAGTATTTGTCTGTTATGGTGAACTTAACTACAAATTATATATTAAATTAATAGCTAAAGAATTCAAAAAACTTTTGAATTACAATTATTTTGAGGAGGCAACGGATGGAATCTTTAGAAAAATATACTGAAAAAACTTTTAATGATATTAAACACTTTGATGAATTTGACAATGAATATTGGGAAGCACGAGAATTAATGCCCTTGTTAGAATATAGTAAATGGGAAAATTTTCATAAAGCTATTAAACGGGCAATGATTGCTTGTGAAACTAGTAAAAACAGTGTTAATGATCACTTTCCTGAGTTCAGGAAAACGATAGCAATGCCTAAAGGTGCGTCAAAAACAGTAATTGATTACAAGTTATCAAGATATGCTTGTTATTTAATAGTTCAAAATGCAAATCCTAAAAAAAGATCAGTAGCTTTAGGGCAAACTTATTTTGCTATTCAAACTAGAAAACAAGAAATTACGGAATTAGAATATTCAAAATTATCAGAAGATGAAAAAAGATTATATACTAGAATTTTAGTTAACAATAAAAATAAATATCTATTTAAGACTGCTGAAGAAGCTGGCGTAGAGAATTTTGGTAAATTCAATAATTATGGATATAAAGGACTTTATAACGGCGAAACTGCAAAACAAATAGCAAAACGTAAAAATATAAAAGAAAATGAAGATATTCTTGATTATATGGGAAGTGAAGAATTAGGTGCAAATTTATTCCGTATTACCCAAACAGAAGCTAAACTAAAAAAAGACAATATTCATAATGAAGATGATGCTTGTAATACTCATTATAATGTAGGAAAAACTGTGAGAAAAGCAATTGCAGAACTTGGGGGTAATATGCCTGAAACACTACCTACTCCCGAAAAATCCATAAAGGATCTTGAAACAGAAGAATTACAGAAAATAGAATCTTAATAAAAATAAATAAGAAATTGTTATTGCAGACAAAAGTATTAACATTTGAAATTAGAATAATTTATTATTTTATTTCATTTAATAATGTTAAATAAACTTTAGCTAAATTGGCTTGGGGAATCGTTAAATCTTGTAATATAGCATAAGCGGTATTAATATCTAATTTCAAAACCCAATTTTCTTCCGCTAAAATCTTTTGAATTAATTTTTGTTTTTCCCATAAATTAGGTTGACTCTCATAAAGTTTCATTAATTTAGTATTTATGGTTTGGAGTTTTTGATTCATTTACGACCTCCATAATTTATTCCCGGAATAATATCCACCGTATTAAGATAATGATAAATATTTAAGGTTAAGTTTTTAATTATTTCTTCCTTGGTTATTCTTTGAATACTTTCATTAGGATTATATAAATAATAGGCATTGGCTTCCGGATTTTCTCGAAGACCATTTTCGTTTACTGTTATAATGACCGAAGCCCGAATGGTTTCTTGACTCAAAGTTTCACTATTACTAATAATTGTAAATTTAATAATATTCCGCAATTCTTCTTCACTAAATAATATTTTTCTTAAAGTCACTAAATAAGTTAAATTATCAATACCTACTTTGTTAATATCATTAAGTCGGGCCAGTAAAATATCTAATCTTTCGGCTAAAGTTATATCCGGTAATTTTGGATTTAATTGCCGATATTTAGCTACTATTTGTGCAAAACTTTCATTTTGCATAAACGGATATTCGCCAATACTTTTATCTTGACGAGCAAGATATTCATATACTTTTAAGAAAGCTTTTTTAAACTCGGCCCGCGTTTCGGGACTACGGTTATTTGCATGCAAACCTTTTAAAGGATGATTAAACTTAGCTTCGGCAATATCACCTTGTAAAATTGTAACCACGGCATCAGCACTAATTAAAAACTTATCGAGACGAAAATAAAGCATGGCATGACCGCCCCCAAACTTTTCTTCAAAAGTTTGATAATTTTTATAATTTAAGCCTAATTCATTTAAAAGTTTGCCATAAATTGCCGTAAACTCATAACAAACTACTTTGTTATTCGTCGGACTAATAGTGGCCACATGCTTTATATCTTCGTGTTTTTCGGCCACTTTCCCGCGTTGTAAACCAGCATAAAATTCTTCATCATAAGTTAAAGTTTTACATAATTTAATATAAATATAAATGGCTTTTTCTAAAGTAGTATAATCTTGAGGCATATCCCGATAAATTAAATCATGCAGTTCTTGATTAACTTGAATTTGAGAAATATTAGGATCTTGCGTCGTCATAAGTGTATTAATCGCTTGATAATCCACTAAAGAATATGAGGTTAAATCTTGATAATGTGTAACAAAACTTTGGGAAAATAAATAATTATCTAAAGTTTGTTGGGTAATACTTTTACTTAAAGCATAAAAGAAATATTTTTTAGCTACGCCTTTAATGGTCTTAATTTCATTATCTAAACAAATGCGAACAAAATCAAAATTATCCAAAGTTAAAAAAGTAATAAAATCTTGCATTTTAAATGTATAATCCTGTCCTTCAATATTATATGTTACCTCTTCCTTAGCAACCTTTTTTTGATATTGGGCAAATGATGCTAAATTAGCTAAAAATTGATACTTAAATGCTAATTGCTCATTGTTAGTTTCTACTACAATTTTCTTTAAACTTGTTAATAACTCACTTTTCGTAAGTTCAATACGCCCCATTGTATCACCATTAGAAACATAGGAAATAACGAGTTGGTTAATCTCATCATTAAATAATTTTTCCACATACACATAATAATGAGGATTTAAAAACAATTCTTGGAATAAATTAATACTTATCGTTTTGGCAAATCCATATTTTAATTGGGCATCTTTTTCATATTTTTTATAATCTGATTCGGTTAATAAAAGATGGGTTTGGGCAATATCTTTTAAATAAGGATATTCTTTAAGTAAGGCTTGAATATTTTCTGCTTCCACCATCTTTCACCTCTTCTTAATTTTATCATTAATCAAGAAAAAAGAAAAAGTTTTTTGCTTTTCCTTTACTCAATTATGTCTAGTCCATTATCTTTAATATGGGCAATGAACCGTTCTTTAAAGGTTTGTAATTCCTTTTGTTCGAGAGTTCTGGTATCACTACCTAAAGTATAACGAATCGTATATTTATTTTCATAAGTACCCACGAGTTGTTGTTTTAAAATTAATTTTGATTTAAAGTTAGCAAGGATATCCACTAGGTCTTGATACTTATTATCTTTTAAGATAATTGTATAGTCTAAAGCGACAACCGGATATTTACTAACCTCTTGGGCTAAAAGTTCTTTTTTGGCTAAAGTAACATATTTATCAAAATCAATTTGGACTGTAACAATAACTTTCTTTTTGCCAAGTTTATTCGTATATTTTTGGGCTAAAACATCTAATTTACCAATAGTCATATCATTAACCAAAATATTTTTACTTAAGGCCTTTTCGTAATAAGTAGCTACATCTTTATTAGCCATAAATGATATATCCGTATTTTTTAAGATTTTAAATAAATATTGGGTAACGCTTTTAGCCTCGTTATAAACTTTTTCGGTATTTTTTTCATCATCGGCCCAAATAATACTTAATACGTGTTTATTATCATCATTTTTAAAGATCGTCCCAATTTCAAAAATTTTAAAGGCATGATAATTTTTTAAGTTGCGACCGACAAAATTCATTAACGATAAACTTAAATCATCCCGGAGAATATTATTTTCTTGCTTCCCTAAAAGTTTTATGCCATCCTTTTCAAGATCAAGTTCTTTTAACATACTCGTTTCATACCAAATGTAACTATGTACCTCATGCATATCGTATTTGGTCGCAAGAAGATGTTTTATTTCATATTCTTGACTCCAAACATTTTCGTGTTCTTTAATAGTTAATTCTAGTTTTAAAGGTTTAGCCTCAAAGTTTTCAAAACCATAGAGCCGCGCAATTTCTTCAATTAAATCTTGTTCAATAGCAACATCTTTCGTATGACGATATGTGGGAACCGTAACCTCGTAAACATCTTTTTTAATTTCGACCGTAAAGCCCAATTTTTCAAGTAAGTTTTTCACGATATCATCGGCTAAAGTCCGACCCATATAAGTGGCTAGGATATCCTTATGCAAAGTAATGTGGCCGGCTTCTAACTTTGTCGGATAAACATCCGTTAAATTAGAGGCAATAACTAAATTGGGATTTTCGTGCTTTAATAAATAAAGTAATCTTTTTAATGCCACATCGGTCATATTCGGATCTAAGGATTTTTCATACCGTGCAGAGGCTTCCGTTCTAAGGCCTAAAGCAACTGCCGTTTTCCGAATAGAACCCGCATTAAAGGTTGCACTTTCTAAGAAAACGGAGGTGGTATCAGGTAGGATTTCACTATCCAAGCCCCCCATGACACCGGCAATACCAAAATATTTAGCACCATTTTTAATCATTAATGTATCTTTATTTAAAGTTCTTTCAACGCCGTCTAAAGTTGTATAAGTATCGCCCTCTTTGGCCGTATCTACCTCGATACTTTTAACTACTCGGGCATCAAAGGCATGCATTGGTTGACCAAGTTCCAACATTAAATAATTGGTTAAATCAACTAATAAGGAAATAGAACGCATCCCCACATAGTATAAAAAGATTTGCATATCTAAAGGGGTATGATTGTTTTGAATATTTTCAATTTTTAACCCACAATAGCGATAACAAAGCTCCGGATTTTTAATGGTAATTGCCAAATCTTTTTGATTATTTTTAACCTCTTCAATTGGTAAAGGGATAAGTTCATGGTCAGTTATTGCGGCAATTTCGCGGGCAATGCCATAATGGCCCCATAAATCAGGCCGATTAGTTAAACTTTTATTATCAATTTCAACAATAATATCTTCAATCGGTAAATATCTTTTAATATCACGGCCATTTTCCCAATCATTAGGTAATTCTAGGATACCAGAATGATCATCACTGATGCCTAGTTCCTTACCACTACAACACATCCCATTTGAAACTACCCCACGCAATGGCCGAGCGGTAATTTCGATATTATCAATGTGGCCACCAACTTTAATAAAAGCCGTTTTTAAACCAACTCGAACATTAGGGGCGCCACAGACAACTTGAACTAATTCTTTTTCCCCGGCATCAACTTGCAAAACATGCATGTGATCACTGTCAGGGTGTTCGACACATTCTTTAATTTCGGCCACAACAACGCCATCAAAAGTATTACCGACCTCTTTTACACTTTCCACCTCAGCGGTGCGAATTGTAAAAGTGTCCCAGACCTTTAACCAATCGATGGATTTACTATCTTTAATATGGGTTTTTAATTTATTACAAGATATTAACATTTTAAACCTCCTTAATCTATTTTAAAGTTTTCTAAATAACGAATATCGCCGGAATTTAAAACGCGAATATCGTTGATTTTATATTTCATCATGGCCAGCCGTGTTAAGCCCAAACCAAAGGCAAAACCATTGTAAACTTCAGGATCAATGCCACCTGCCCGCAAAACATTCGGATGAACCATACCACCCGGGATAAGTTCAATCCAGCCACTATTTTTACAAGTTGGACAACCTTTGCCACCACAGATAAGACAACTACAATCAAGTTCATAACTTGGTTCTGTAAATGGGAAGAACCCTGGTCTTAACCGCACTTTAACATCGGTTTTAAAAACCTCGCGCAATAATTCTTGCATAACGCCGACTAAGTTTTCAATCGAAATATTTTTATCGATAACCATACCTTCTAATTGGAAAAATGTATTTTCGTGAGAAGCATCCAAGTCTTCGTTTCGAAAAACCCGACCGGGTACGCAAATACGAAGCGGGGCACCATATTTTTCCATCGCCCGAACTTGAACCCCACTGGTATGGGTCCGTAGTAATTTACCATTATCTAAATAATAAGTATCTTGCATATCGCGAGCCGGATGATCTTTTGGAATATTTAGGGCTTCAAAATTATAAAATTCGCTATCCATTTCGGGACCACTTACAATCGTAAAGCCCATTTTCTTTAAAGCATCCGTTACCTCTTTAGCAATAATTGTAACTGGATGAAGGGAACCACTCGTAACATCATACATGATCGTATCATCGAAAGTTGCCACACTGCCACTGGCTAAATTATCTAGGTAATCATTAACCATACTTTCTAATTCTTTTTTGGTATTGTTAATTAAACTACCATATTTCCGTTTATCACCACTACTCATGTCTTTTAAAGTAGCCATGATTTCACTTATCCGACTTTTCTTGCCTACATATTTTGATTTAACATTCAACACATCGGCTTCTTTATGACAATTTTTTAATTCCATTGCCAAATTTTCTTTTAATAAGTTTAGTTCTTGTTCCATTTTTTCCTCCTTAAAAATAAAAGGTAGTGTGCATAGTTTATATACAAACTACCTGTTTTTTTGCTTTATTTTCCTATAATTTCTATATATATTTTCTT
>CANQZX010000042.1 GCA_947628445.1 uncultured Bacilli bacterium | reverse complement strand
AAATTAAAAAAATACAAATTTAATTATATAACTTGTATTTTTCTCTCATTTTTTCCAACATTTACTTTACTTCACCAGATTTTAAAATACTTAATGATAAATGTGGTTCCGGTCTCATTACTTTCTACTTTAATTGTGCCATTATCTTTTTCAATAATTGTTTTGGCTAAAGCCAGCCCAATGCCCACACTATCACTCGACGCATTTTGCCCTTTATAAAATCTTTTAAAAATATTAGGTAGATCATCCGGAGGGATACCAGGACCTTGATCGGTAATAATAAGTTCCCCATAAGCCTTATTTTCTCTAGCCTTAAGCCTAATTTTTTTATTTTCTGGTGAATGTTCAATGCAATTTTTCACAATATTAGTTAGGGCCTCTACTTGCCAGTGAAAATCTCCTTTTAATTTAATATTAGGGGCAATATCTGTTTCTAAAGTAATATTTTTTAAATCACAAATAGGTGCCACATTTTGTTTAATTTCATGTATCAGATCACTAACATTAAACTCTTCTTTTTTAAACTTAATGGTATTTGCATCAAATCGCGATAATTTTAAAATATTTTGGACTAAAAAGTTAAGATTAATTACTTCTCTTTTAATATCATGTAAAAATGTTGCTTTCGTTTTACTATCCATTTGGGGATTATCAATTAAATTATCCAACATAATTAAGATACTTGTTAAAGGGGTTTTTAATTGATGCGAGATATCTTCTAAGGCCACTTTTAATTCTTTTTTGGCTTTTTCATTTAAAGTGGCAATTTCTTTTAACATAATAGTCGTTTTATATATTTCATTTTTTAAAATCGATAATTCGTCTTCACTTAAATCATCTAAAGCCAGTTTATAATTCTTTTTATTAATTTCGGCAATATATTTAGTTATTTCGCCTATTTCGTGATCTTTTTGGCAATTATATTTTAAGAAAATTAAAATTAATAAACCCCCTAATGTTAGGGATAAAATAATGTTGCCCCAAAGGATGCCTTTTTCTTCTTGCGCGTGCCTTAAAATCCAATTATCTTGTGCCGTAAGGCCATATTCTTTTAAAATAGTTAAATCAATATCAGAATTATTTAAAATATCCATGATGGTCAGTTTCGATACATCTGGGTATTTTTTCGTTACCTCCCCAACTATCGCACTAACCTTGGCATTATAAGTTTGTTCTAATTTAGTTAAATAAAGGTAATTAAAGATCCCAATTAATAGTAAAAAAAGAATAATCATACCACAAGCAATTTTCAATGTCTTTTTTAATTTAATTTTATTTTTCATCTATCCGATACCCAATTCCTTTAATGGTGATAATGATATCACTATCTAATTTTTCTCTAATTCTTTTAAAATAAACGGTAATAGTATGATCATCAACATCATTCCCCGTCCATTCCCAAATTTTATCTAATATTGTAGATCTTGTTACCACTTTATTTAAATTGAGAAAAAGTAAGTTTAATAATTTTAGTTCTAACGAGGTTAAATTAATTACTTGGTTATTTTTCAAAACTATCATTTTATCTAAATCAAAACTGATATCTTGCACTTGGCATATATTGCGTTTATTATACCGGTGCAATATTTTATCAATTCGGGCCAGTAATTCTTTCGTACTAAAGGGTTTCGTTAAATAATCTTCGGCGCCCATCGTAAGACCTTCGACAATGGCATCTTCTTCATCTTGGGCGGTTAAAAAGATTGTCGGAATATTTAAAGCTTTAAGCGTATTTTTATATAAAGTAAAACCATTACCATCGGGTAAAGTAACATCTAAAATAATTAAATCAACAGCGTTTTTTTCTAAAAAAGTTTGAGTCCCCTTAATAGTTGTTTGATAAAAACAATCATAATTTTGATTTTTTAAGGTGTATTTTAAACCTTTAATAATATTAATATTATCCTCGATTAACAATATTTTCATATTTTTTCTTTCCTTTATTATTTTGAATAAAAAAAGAAACTTAAGCTTTAAAAATTTCTTTATATAATTTTCGACTTGCGTTTCTTTCTTTTTGTTCTTCCTCTACATATGGATCATTGAGCAAATTAACATTATGCATTCTTAAAGCTGTATACTATTTTCGTAAATCTCCGGGAATAATTTGCCAGTTTTGTTTATCATCCAATACTTGAACTTCTGTTGAAGAGACTACGCTTAAATATTCCACACTACCATCTGCATACGTTTTTTTAATAACATCAACTTGACCGGCATAAAAAGGTAAATAATCGATAATAACTATATTAAGAACATTTCCTAATTCATAATTAAAAATATTTTTTAATAATTCCGCTTTATTATCAAAATAAATACCATCATTTGTGCCATATAACCTAATATTTTCTGTTAATAATTTTTCCATTTTTCCTCCGAATTAATTATATCATAGAGCCAGGTGCATTCGCAACTTATCCCTAAATGTTTTCATTTCGAATGGTTTCAATAGTATTTTGTTTACTAATTTTATGAAGCGAATATTGCATAATAACCGTAATTAATAAGTAAACCGCGATAATGGATATGATGATAGCTAAGACAGGTAAGGAATAATATTCTTTGCCATTTAAGGCCCGATAGATGATTAGGGATAAACCAAGACCAACCGGTATACCAATTAAAAGTGATTTTAGCCCCATAAAAATACTTTCTAAACGAATCATCCGGTTAAATTCTTTTTTGGTCATACCGATCGATTTTAACATGGCAAACTCGCCTTTGCGTAATTCCATATTAGTTGTAATTGTATTGAAAATATTGGTAATTCCAATTAAGGAAATAACAATAATAAAACCATATAAGAATATTCCAATTAAGGTGAAGAGATTTCGCATCATTTCCGCATTTTCGGCACTATTGTTTAAATAATATTCCGTATCACCTAAAATGGTTTCGATTTTATCTTGGATTTGAGTAGGTTTAGTTGCATCTAAGTAAAGGGTGGCACTCCCCGGTTCATAATATTTATCGAAAGTGGCATCACTAATAATTATATAACTATTATAGTTATTGCTAAATAAAAGATTGGGCGCTTTATCGGTTACTGCCGCAATAGTTAACGCTATAGGATTTTCTTCCGTATTATCAACAATAACATCGCCTTTTTGGTAATTATATTCGCGGAGATGGTAATTTTGAGCCTCGCCTTTATCTTCGTAAGTGGTTAAAGTAATTTTATCAATTAAGATACCCATATCTTTATTCTCATCAGCTTTTAAGCCCAAACTTTTAAGATATTTTTGATATTGATAATCACCGAGAGCTACAATATTAATATAGCCATCAAAATAATCTTGATCCTTAGGATCTTGTCCTGATTTAGTTACATACTGCGGATTATATTGGGGGTTAGTAATGACAAAGGACATATTTCGTTCAATCGTATAATCGTTAATATTATCTAAGCTCGTGATTTCAGCGAATTTTTCGCGGGCTTCATCGGTATATTCCATCCGGACTTGTAAATTATAAATCATATCACTTAATTCCAATTTAACACTAGCAAAGGCCAAATTCATAAAAGAAGCTAAAGCAATGAACACAGCCACCGAGACAATGATCGAAATAACCGTAGTCCGATATTTCTTTTTATTTCGTTTTAAGTTTTTATAGGAAATATCGCCACCAATGCCAAAAAATTTATTAATTAATTTACTACTTTTTAGTTTTTGCGATTTTATTTTTATATTAGCACTATTGCGAATTGATTCAATGGGCGAAACTTTCGCGGCTCTTCTAGCACTCCGGAAAGCGGATAAATAAATGGTAATAATACTTAAAATAATACTAATTATTAACGCCCAAATATTAAGATTAAAGATTAAATTAATATTAATAGCATCTTTAAGAAAAAAGTTACTAACAATAATGAGAATAAATGAGGCCAAAATGCCAGAGGCAATTCCGAGTGGTATACCAATAAGACCTAGAATCGTTGCTTCGTAAAAGACATTCTGCCTAATTTGTTTTTTGGTAGCCCCAATACTTCGTAACATTCCGTATTGTTTAACTTTTTCCGTAATCGAAATATCAAAACTATTTTTAATGCAAAAGACCGAAGTTACAATAATAATGCCACAGACAATAGCAACCATAGCGCCTAAACTACCGATAGAGCTATCCTTTAAAGGATTAGTTTCTAAAGCAATTAAATAAGTATTGGCTCCCACTTGATAATTTAAATTAGCCATATTAGCAATAAAGTCATTATAGTTTTTAAGGGCTGATTTAGTTAAAACTAAATATAAATTAAAATGGGTACTATTTTTAAAATCCGTATAAGTAATAAATGTATAACCCGGATTGGAATATTCTTCCACACTTGTCGGGGGCCGAGAGATTATTCCCACAATTTTAAAAGTTTCTTGCTTGCTTTTTTGAATGGTTTCACCCGGCGTAAAGGCCAAATTTTGATTCATTTCTTGACCCTCAGCCGAATAGCGTTTTCCTAAATCCAAAGTAATTTCTTCGCCTACTTTTAATTCCATTCGCCCATTTGTTTTTAAATGGGTTGGAATTACAACCTCATGTTCATTTTGAGGCAATCTTCCTTCGACTAAATTAACCGCGAGATTGTTTAAAGAATCCTTATCAAAACCCTTAAGCCGAACATAGGGCTTACTTTCATTTTTGATTTTTTCTTGATATGCATAGCCCAAATCAGTCGTTTTATATATTTGCGTTACTTGCCGATTATTTTGAAAATACGCTAAATCTGCCTTAGCCACATCATAAAAAGCCACATGATAATTTCCTTTTTCTTTAATTTCAAACTTAATCATGGAAGCAATTAAACTCGAATACATGGTCGCCACGGCCATAATTAAAGCACAAGATAAAATAATCCCAATAATTGTGACAATTGTTCTTTTTTTATTTAGTTTTAAATTCTTGATAGTCAGTTTATTTAACAGATTCATTATTTGGCACCTGCTACAATCCGGCCATCTTCTAATTTAATAATCCGATCGGCACATTTCGCAATTTCCAGATTATGCGTTATCATAATGATTGTTTGCTTTAATTCTTTATTGGATTTTTTTAATAAAGCCACAATTTCATCGCTTGCTTTACTATCCAAATTCCCGGTTGGTTCATCGGCCAAAATAATCGTGGGATTGGTTATTAATGCCCGGCCAATACTCGTTCTTTGTTGTTGCCCACCTGATAGTTCATTAGGTAAATGATTCCTACGGTTACTTAAACCTAAAAGTTCTAAAAGTTCATCGAGCTTTTCCTTACTTACTTGTCTATTATCTAAAGCCATGGGCAACGTAATATTTTCGGCGACATTCAAAATAGGAATTAAATTATAAAATTGGTAAATTAAGCCCACTTGTCGTCTGCGAAAAATCGCGAGTTTATCATCATCGAAAGCAAAAATATCTTTATCATCAATATAAACTTTCCCACTTGTTGGTCGATCAACTCCGCCGATTAAGTGTAAAAGCGTTGATTTACCACTGCCAGAAGCCCCAACAATAGCCACAAACTCACCCTTTTCCACACTAAAAGATACGTGGTCCAAAGCCACTACTTTGGTGGTATCTTTCCCATAAACTTTTGTTAAATTTTCCACTCTTAATATTTCCATGAAAAAACTCCTTTCGTTTTTCATCGTAATTATATTATAACCAAAGTTACATCTAAGTTACAGGAGAAAAACTTTTTCAAGAAGTTTTAATTTTTTTGATAATTCTTTTTTAAAGTTGGTTTAAAAGTAATGACTTTATCAATTTTAGTTAACATTTTTTCAGGATTATTTTCTTTACTTGCTGGGGCTAAAAAGCCCACTTGGGCACTCTGCTTTAAATTAGTATTAATAATGATAATCGTATTTTTAAAAGATATTTCTTCGCCTTTCGCGTTTTTCACAAGACCATTAGTAAGTATTTGTTCCACTATTTTTTTGATTTCTACACAACCACTTTCATAGTTATCAATAACTAAACAACTATACGGATTATATTTTAAATTATTAATGATGGGCTCATCATCATAACCAACATAACCCGCGGAGGAGCCCAACAATTTACTTAAAGTAGGATAAGATGCATAATCATTAAAATCTAGTTTCAAACTATTCATTTTTAATTCTTGGGCTATTAAATCTATTATATTTTTACTTAAAGTGTTATCAGGATCATTAAAAAGAAAACTAATTGGAGCAAGATTATCATAATACTTTTCTTTTAGGGTACTAATTATATCGGTAATTACCGCTTCTGGATATTCTAACCTTTCTAAGGCCTTAGTTAAATTAGCAAGTAATTTCGTTTTTTTTTGCGGTACTGGAATACTTACCTTTTTACTAATTACATAATATATATCATCCTTCGTAATATTTGGCATCGGTTGATCATTTAACTTGGCTACTTGCTTTTTTATTTTAATCTCATCATGGTGAATCTTCATGGCCCCTTCAAAGTCATTAGCTTGAATATATTTCTTTTTCGCATCCGCCAAGGTCAATAATTCTTTTTGGTAATCTTTCGCCGGACTATTTTGTTCTTTTTTTAAAGCCATATAAGCACAAACAGAATCTAAAACATCCAAAGATTTATCCGGATTTTTTTCGCCATAAATATATTTATCAGTAAGCTCAACAATTTCTTTTACAGCCGTATCTTTAATTTTAAGATTATAATGTTTTTCGTAATTGGCTTTAACTTTAATTAAGATCTCAGTCGTTTCTTTTAAAGTTGGTTCTTTAATATTAATCTTTTCAAAACGCCGGGCTAAAGCCTTATCACTAGCCATAAACTTATTGTACTCGTTCGTTGTCGTAGCCCCAATACATTTAATGGTACCCCGGGCTAAATAGGGTTTTAAAATATCCGCGGCATTAATAGCCCCTTCGGCTCCCCCAGCATTAACCATGGAATGAATCTCATCAATAAATAAAATATATTGAGGATTTTTTTCTAATTCTTTAATTATTTTAGTTAGGCGTTCTTCAAATTCACCCCGATACTTGGTTCCTGCGACTAAAGAACCCATTTCTAACATAATAATTTCCTTATTTTTTAAATTATGAGGCACTAATTTCTGATTAATTCTTCTCGCCAATTCTTCTACAATGGCCGTTTTTCCTACCCCCGCGGGGCCAATTAAAAGTGGATTATTTTTATTTTTTCGCAAGAGCGTTTCAATAATATAATCAATTTCTTTTTCTCGGCCAATGAGTTTTTCTTCGGGATTAACTAATTCATTTAAGTTTTTTCCAATTTCTAAAAGCTGTAATTTGGTCCTGGTAGGATTTTTACTATTACTTAATTCTTCATACATAGCCTCAATATCAATATCCATACCTAAAAGGACTCTAATGGCAATGCCTTCGCCCTCTTCTAAAATAGCCATATATAAGTGACTATAAGTTAATTCTTCCTTTTTTTCCATCGCCATATCTGTTGCCCTTTTAATAACGCGTTTTAAAAGGGGCGTATATAAAATATATCCCGTTTTTTTCGTGGCCGAACCAATTACTAATAATAATTCATGGCGAAAATTCTCATATGTTAACCCATAACTTAGGGCTATCTTTTTAACATCGGGCGCCATTTTTAATAATGCCAGCAATAAATGTTCAGTTCCAACATAAGGATGATTTAAAGAAAGCATTTCTTGTTCACTTTGCTTAAATAACTTACCAATTTCAATATTAAAAAAATCAAACATAGAATCCTCCTTTATAATTCTATGTTTATAATGTTAAGAAAATAAACTTTATATACAAGCTAACTGATTTGACCATAAAAAAAGGCACCAAAAGATGCCTTAATTATTAAACATATAGTAATACTGCAAAGAATACTAGTAATATTACTAAAATACCAACAACGAATGGCCAAATATATTTAAGCCATGATTTGTAATCAACTTTTAACATAGCAGCCCCAACCATTAATATTACACTTGTTGGCATAAATACTTGAACTAAGCCATACATTGATGTAAACATCGTATGAACTATTTCTAAGTTACTAGCATAGGCATTAGTTAATAATTGACTAATTGTCCAGCCCGTATAACCAAAGTCAACATTAAAGATAGAAACTACTAAAGCTGTTAATGGTGCCTCAACAGAATTAAAATGTGGTTTGGCCCAACCAAAGTTAATAACGGAAGCCATACCTGGTGACATATAAGCAAAGACGAAAATAGTATAAATACTAACAATAATTAAAGCCGGTTTAACAGCAACTTTAACGCCTTCGGCAAAGGCAGCTATGAGGTCATTTAATTTAGCCCGATAGATAATAGCCAGTAACACAACTACCATTAACATTACAGGTACTAAATAGAATAAATAGCTAAAGTTACCAAGAGCTACTGCTTGTTCCGAACTTAATAAGTAACTAAAGATAGTATAGTCTTTACCAATTGCAAGGGTTGTTAACCATTCATGGAACTTATCAAAAACTTCAATTCCCCAGTTAGTATTCCAAGCAATATATCCTAGGATGGTAATAATAGCCCCAAGGCCAAGAATAATGGCTGCTGGAAAAGCAAGAGCTTTCTTTCTTGGAGCTTCAAAAGCAAAAGGATCTTCCACTACTTCATTATTTTTTGCTTTAGCCATTTTTCTTAACCGCATAACGATAAAGAAATTAAATAGCACAAAAGCAACCGCTAAAATAATACCACGATATGTAAGACCAGTTGTTATTTCCGTTCCCACATAATAGTTAAAGTCACTTAAACTATCCGTTCCATATAAGGTTCCTAAAATACCAATTAGCATTGAACCAAATGTAATTGCTAAAGTTGAAATTTTATCCACTTTCATTTTAGCTAAAATTGCAATAAAGAATGGAATGAAAATTAGAACTGCAAAGGTTTGTCTTGATAAAACGGTAAAGGCCGTAATTAATAAAGACATTACAAGAGCCACGATAATAGAGTGTTCTTTTAAACCTTTAGCAATTTTGGTAACTAATTGTTGGTAACCACTGATATGAGATAAAATACCATAGAATCCCGCTAAAGCAAATAGAAATAATAATTTATCTAAAGTAAAGCTCATGGATTGATATAGTGCTACCCCAATATCTACTGCGCCTAAACGACGCATTCCTTGTTCAATGAATGTTGCCCCTTGGTATCCCCCAATTGGTAAAATCCAAGAGAATAGGAAAATTGCCAACATACAAGCCCCAATAATTTTAAAGGTTTTATGTTCTTTAGCCATTAAAGCCATCATAAATAAACCAATGAAAATTAAAGCACAAGCCAAAATTTTAAAAAAGATAAGGTTTATTGATACATTTAAAAAAGCTAAAACAATCGCGGCAATAACTCCTAAAATACTTAAACATCCACCAATACATTTTACTGCACCATGTTTTTTAAATATTTTCTTCATTTTTCTCCTCCCTATTAAAATTATAGCACTTCTATTTTCAGAAAAAAAGAATAAATTAATTATTTGCTTAATTTATTCTTCCTAGAATTTTATCTGTTGATCAGCATCTTTACTATACAAATCTTCAAAGCGACCGCGCCTTGAGGTAATCATAATAATACCTAAGCCGACAATAAACATAACTACCGAAACGATTTGGGCCATTCGAAAGCCGCCAAGCATTAACGAATCCGTACGCATGCCTTCAATAAAGAAACGACCTAAACTATAAAACATTAAGTAGAACGCCGTTGGTTGGCCAACTTTAGTATATTTTAACCGGCGAATTATTAATAGGATAATAAAACCTAACAAACACCATAAAGATTCATAAAGAAATGTTGGTTGATAATAAATCCCATCAATATTCATCCCTTGAATTATAAAATTCGGTATATGCATATTTTGTAAAATAGTAATCGTCGTTGCCGCCCCATGGGCTTCGCCATTAAAGAAATTACCCCACCGGCCAATTGCTTGGGCTAAGATTAAACCGGGCACAATAAAATCCGTCATCCGCATTGCCCGGACCTGATATTTTTTACAATAAATAATGATGGTAATTAGACCAGCAATAATGCCACCATGAATGGCTAAACCACCTTCCCAAACTTTAAAAATATCCCCAAAATTATGATAAATATTTAAATTAAAAACGACATAATATAACCGGGCCCCAATAACCCCAAAAATAATGCCCCAAAACATCATATTAAAAATAAAATCTTTGCTATAGTTGTATCTTTTGCCTTCGCGAATCGTCATAACAAAAGCTACAATTACTCCCACTAATATTAATACTGAATACCATTTAATACTAAAATTACCAATTTTAATTAATGTATCACTCATCTATTTTTCTCCTATTCTTTTTAAATTGTACTAAATTTCTAACGAAAAGTCTATAAAGTAAAACAAAGTTTTACTTCACAAAAAAGTACAAAGCATGTAG
>CANQZX010000041.1 GCA_947628445.1 uncultured Bacilli bacterium | reverse complement strand
AGATTATAAAACCAATATTGGAAATAAGGGAATAAATGGTTTTGATATCACGGAAGCAACAGGTTTAATACCTATAGCTAAGAAATATGAAATAAGTGCTGAGGCCGAGAAACCAACAGCTAAAACAATCCAAGAATGGGAAATAAAAGTAACATTTATAAACTTAGATAGTAATCAAAATAAGAATACAGGAAAAGTATTTAATGGTCAATTAATCTTACAAAAAGATGTAATGCCAACTAGTTTAGCAGAAGCATGTACGGAAAAAGTATTAAGTGAATGTATAAAAGAAAATTATAAATTAGATAAAAATATATATTTTCATAATGAAGAATTAGAAGGCGGAGCTCAAGATGATTCCTATCGTTATTCAGGTTCTTTTGAAAAAGTTAAAAACTTTGTATGCTTAGATGGGGGTGAAACAAGCGAAGGAGCATGTGCTAATGATGATTCTGATTTATATAGAATAATAGGCTTCTTTCCTAATAAATCTGACGAATATGAAATAAAACTAATCAAATATGATTATGCAACAAGTACTCAATTAGGAGAAGGAGGAGCATATAAAGGATTATATAGTGTAGATAAAACATACTCAGAATTTGGAGGTAATTATAGAGGAACAGAAGAAAAATATAATACAATTGCAGGCTATTACTGGACCAGTAGTAGTAATGAAATAAATGAATGGGCAGAAAGTGCGTTAAGAGAAACAAATCTAAACGATTATTATTTAAATACATACTTAAAAAACACAAAAGGAATAGATACAGACAATCTAATTACAATTAATACTTGGAATTTAAACGGACATGATAATTATGAAGTAACGCCAAAAGAAATGTATGATAACGAAATGAACATAGTAGAAAGTAGCCCAGAATATCCAACAAAAACCAAAAAAATTGACAATAAAATAGGCTTAATGTATGTCTCAGACTATGGCTATGCTGCAAGCCCAAGTAGTACAAGTAATTATACAAAAACATTATTTAGTTATGATTTAGAAGATATAAGAGCAAATAATTGGATGTTTATGGGCTTATGGGACTGGACAATTTCTCGGACTTCAGTAAATAGTTTCGATGTGTTTCGTGCAGACTATGATGGTATTATTAAGCTCAGTAATGTTTACACATACGCGTGGGGTGTCAGACCATCCTTCTATCTCCAATCAAGTGTCCGCTTAACAAAAGGGGATGGCAGTAAGACCAATCCTTATCGACTTTCATTGAATTAAAGTGATTATTGCGGTAATCACTTTTTTTATGTGTTAAGAAAATGTAAACTATTTGCTTTTCCGTTCAAATTCTTGGTATAATTATTAAAGGTGAATAGAAAATGGCAAAATATGATGAGACATCGATAAAAATCTTAGAGGGCTTAGAGGCAGTTCGAAAAAGACCAGGGATGTATATTGGTTCGACGGATAAACGCGGCATGCATCATTTGGTTTGGGAAATTGTTGATAATGCCATTGATGAGGTTATTAATGGTTATGGTAACCATATTAAAGTAATAATTAATAAAGATGGTTCGGTAACGGTTGCCGATAATGGGCGAGGTGTACCAATTGGCATGCACGAATCCGGTAAATCGACACCGGAGGTTATTTATACGATTTTGCATGCAGGGGGCAAATTTAGTGAAGCTGGTTACAAAGTATCTGGTGGTCTGCATGGGGTGGGGGCTTCCGTTGTTAATGCCTTAAGTAAAGAAATGCAAGTAGTTATCTATCGCGATGGTCTTATTTCATCCATCGAGTTTTGTGATGGGGGCAAAGTAAAAAGTCCTTTGAAAACCGTCGGTAAAAGTAATAAAACGGGAACCATTGTAAAATTTTTACCCGATCCGGAAATCTTTAAAAATTGTAATTTTTCTTTTACGACAATTAGTGAAAGAATGCAAGAAAATGCCTTTTTACAAAAAAATTTAACCGTTGAGGTTATTGATGAGGCCGATAAAAAAGAGGTTAAATACCATTATGATAATGGCTTAATTAGCTTTGTGGAATATATGAATGAAGATAAAGAAACATTACATAAAGTAATTAATTTTAGTAATGTTAAGAGTAAGATTGAGGTTGATATTGCGATGCAATATACGAATTCTTATAATGAATCAATTTTGTCTTTCGTTAATAACGTTAAAACTAGTGATGGAGGAACCCATGAAGTTGGTTTTAAAACGGGAATTACCAAAGCCTTTAATGATTATGCCAAAAATAATAATTTATTTAAAAGTAAAGATGGGACGCTGGATGGGGCGGATGTCCGGGAAGGTTTATCGGCTGTTATCAGTTTAAAAATTCCTGAAGAATTATTGCAATTTGAAGGCCAAACGAAGGGTAAATTAGGTACCCCCGAAGCTAGAAGTGTAACTGAAAGTATTACGTATGAATCCTTAAAGTTTTTCTTAGAAGAAAATAAAGAGGTGGCTCTTACCATCCTTGATAAAGCCATGAAAAGTAAAGTGGCACGGGAAGCGGCCAGAAAAGCCCGGGAAGATGCCCGGAATGGCAAAAATAAAAGTAAAATTGAAAAGAATTTAAGTGGGAAATTAGCCCCTGCCCAAAGTAAGAATCCGAAGATTAATGAATTATTCTTAGTCGAAGGTAATTCAGCTGGTGGTTCGGCTAAAGGGGGTCGTGATCGGAAATTCCAAGCTATTTTACCTTTAAGAGGTAAAGTTATCAATGGCGAAAAAGCCAGTATGGATGATTTAATGAAAAACGAAGAAATTAATACCATAATTCATACCGTAGGCGCGGGAGTTGGCCAAAGTTTTGATGCCGCGGATTCCAATTATGACAAAGTTATTATTATGACCGATGCCGATGTCGATGGAGCCCATATTCAAGTTTTGCTTTTAACTTTTTTTTATCGTTATATGCGGGGCTTAATTGAAGCCGGGAAACTTTATATAGCCATGCCACCTTTATATAAATTAGAAGCGGGTAAAAAAAGATTTTATGCCTATACGGATGAAGAATTAAACGAATTAAAAAGAGAAAATCCGGGTAAGGTAAGCATTCAAAGATACAAAGGTTTAGGAGAAATGAATCCGGAACAACTTTGGGAAACAACCATGAATCCTGATACGCGGAGTTTAATTCGCGTCAATATTAATGATGCTTCCTTAGCGGAAAAAAGAGTCAGTGTATTAATGGGTGATAAAGTGGAACCACGGAAAGATTGGATTAACGAAAATGTCGAATTTACCATGGAAGACGATTATCGTGCTTAAGGGGGAAAATGATGGAAAGTAATGTTTTAAAAAGAATTGAAGATTATGCTTTAGAATATATTATGGGCGATCGTTTTAGCAAATACGCCAAAGAAATAATTTTGGACCGGGCCATTCCCGATGTGCGTGATGGCTTAAAACCGGTGCAACGAAGAATTCTTTATTACATGTTTGATGAACACAATACTTATGATAAGCCCTATATTAAATGTGCTTACACTGTCGGTGGGGTTTTAGGTAAGTTCCATCCTCATGGGGACTCTTCGGTTTACGATGCCATGATTCGGATGAGTCAATGGTGGAAACAAAATACCATTTTAATTGATGTTCATGGCAATAATGGTTCGATGGATGGTGATGGTGCGGCCGCGTATCGTTATACGGAAGCCCGTTTAGCCGCGATTAGTGAAGAACTATTAAAAGATTTAGATAAAGAAACCGTCAGTTGGGCACCGAACTTTGATGACCGGTTTTTAGAACCAACCGTGTTGCCAGCAAAATTTCCTAATCTTTTAGTCAATGGGACCAATGGGATTAGTGCTGGTTATGCGACTAATATTCCGCCGCATAATTTAGGGGAAATTATTGAAGCAACGATTAAGAGAATTGATTCACCCAATTGTCGGTTAGATACTATTTTAGAAATTGTGAAAGGACCCGATTTTCCGACCGGGGGCATTGTCGAAGGCAAACAAGGAATAATTGATGCTTTTACCTCGGGTCGCGGTCGGGTTATAGTTAGATGCAAATACCATTTCAATAAAGAAAAAGGCAAAGAACAAATTATTATTGATGAAATACCTTTCGAAGTTAACAAACAACAATTAGTGCAAAAAATTGATGCTATTCGGATTGATAAAAAAATTGAGGGCATTAGTGAGGTGCGTGATGAAACGGACCGGGAAGGTTTGAGGATTGCCATTGATCTTAAAAGTGGGGCTAATAAAGATTTAATTTTAAATTATTTATTTAAAAATACGGATTTACAAATTTCTTATAATTATAATATGGTAGCCATAGTTAATCGGACACCGAAAACTTTAGGCATTTTAGAAATATTAGATGCATATATTGCTCATGATCGAGAAGTTATAACCAAAAGAACGGAATTTGAATTAAAAAGTTATCAATTGCGTTTTCATATTGTCGAAGGGTTAATTAAAGCTATTTCTATTTTAGATGAGATAATTAAAACAATTCGAGCTAGTAAAAACAAACAAGAGTCGAAAGAGAATTTAGTGGCGAAATTTGGTTTTACCATCGAACAAGCCGAAGCCATTGTCACATTACAACTTTACCGGTTATCTAATACAGATATTGCTATTTTGGAAGAAGAAGCGGCCAGTTTAAAAGAAAAGATTGCTAATTGTCAAGCTATCCTAAGTGATGAAAATAAATTAAAACTAGTGATGAAAGAAGAACTAAAAGAAATTAAGAAAAAGTATGCAATGCCAAGATTAACCGAAATCAAAGATGAAATAACGGAAATTAAAGTTGATTTAAAAGAAATGATTAGTGATGAACAAGTAATTGTCGTGGTAACTCATGAGGGCTATGTTAAACGGGTTAGTCTAAAAAGCTATAAAGCTAATGAAAAGGAAGAAACAACTTTAAAACCAGGGGATTATATAACGGGACTTTACGAGGTCAGTACGCTTGATAATTTACTTTTATTTACTAATTTAGGTAATTATTTATTTGTGCCGGTGCATAAGATTCCGGAAAGTAAATGGAAAGAATTAGGTAAACATATTAGCAATACGATTTTAATAAAAGAAGAAGAACGGATTGTGGCAAGTTTAATCTTAAAAGAAAAACAAGAAAATATTGTGTTATTTACTAAAGGGGGAATGATTAAACAAGTTGCCTTGGCTTCTTTAGAGGTCAGTCGGTATTCCAAACCAATGATGGCTTTTAAATTAAAAGCAGGCGATGAGGTTATTAATGCCACGATGGCGAAAGATGAGGTCTTATTAGTTACCAAGAATGGTTATTATTTAAAATATCAAAATAGTGAGGTTCCGGTGGTCGGTCCTAAAGCCAGTGGGGTTAAAGCTATCAACTTAAAAGATGATGAGGTTATTTTTGCAAGTACGCTTAAAAGTAGTTACGAATATTTAAATATCTTCACGAATTTGCAAACAGCAAAACGCCTTAAATTAACGGAATTAACTAGTTTAAGTCGGGCGAAAAAAGGTAATATGTTATTTAAAAAGGCCAAAACTAAAGATTATAAAATATTTAAAGCTTTCTTAACCGATAGTAAAGATCTAAACTTAGCTAAAGCCGATACAGATCTAACGGAAATTAAAAATAGTGATATTCCGATTATGGATCTTGCCAGTACCGGTAGTTCTTTAGGCAAAATAAAATATGATGATTTTGCCAAGAAATGTGAATTAGTAACCTTTGCGAAAGTGAAGGAAAAAGTGGAAGCAAAAGAACCTATTGGCAAAGAAGAACAATTAACTTTCGCGGATTTTGAACAAAGTTTTAAAATTTAGGAAAAATCACTTATTAGATTCATAAAATTTAATAGGTGATTTTTTGATGAATAAAAAAGAAGCATTTCGGGAATTTATTAAAGAAAGACCACAGCTGGCTAGTTATGTGGAAAATGGCCAAATGACATGGCAAAAGTTTTTTGAATTATATGATTTATATGGGGCAGAGAGTAGTGTTTGGGATAAATATACTACCGATCGGGCGGCTAATTTAACGGATGGTTTAAGTAAAATCAGTAATATGGTTAAAAAAGTCGATATGAATTCCATTAAAAATCATATTAATACGGCACAAAAGGCTCTAGATTTAGTCCAAGATTTTGCCACTAAGAAACCAGATGTTGCCTCTGAATTAGCCAGTTTAAATAAAGGCCCGGCTGCGCCACGGCCCTTGAATAAATTTTTCGAGGATTAAAAAAATGCAATTACCTAATATTATTGCTTTTCGGGAAAACGAAAAAGAATATAATTATTTAAAACAAAACTCCTGGTATTTTAAAGATTTAAATCGGGGCGTAAAAAATTATCCCCAATTTGTGCAAGAAATGAAAGTTAAATATAAAGAACGAACAAGTGATAAAATTGTTAGTGCGATTGATAATATTGATATTATTTCTTCGGTATTAGATGTTTTAAAATAAGTTATTGACTATAAAAAACATTTGTAGTATTATTTAATCATAGGGAGTGTTGATAATGGACACAAGATGTGCTATGGAAGAAAAAGAAAATATTGTACGTGGGTTTACGTTAGTCGAATTATTAGCGGTTATCGTTGTACTTGCTATCGTTATGTTACTAGCGGTGCAAGCCGTTTTACCCCAAATGACAATTGCGCGGAAAAATGCTTTTGCGATTGAAGCGAATGCGGTTATTGAAGCCGCCCAAAGTTATGTTGTAACCGAAGCCTTAACTTCTAATTTAATTATTAGTGAAAAAGGTTTATGTGTTTCGACAGATATTTTGGCCGATGGTTATTGGAAAGGTGATGTATCTAAATATAATGGTTTTGTAACCATTATTCCGAAAGAAGGAACCCAAAATTATTTATATACGGTTTATTTAACAAATCAAAAATATATGGCTAATGGTTTAGGGGTATCTGGTAATAATCAAGTTTCCATTATTGGGACGGATATTAAAGAAGGTAATGCTACTAATTTGGATAAAATTGAGACAGTATGTCAACCCGATCAAATTATTAAGAAATAATGCCATGCGGCATTTTTTTCTTGTCTAAAACCACCTTATCAGTTATAATTTTAAGTAGGTGATGTAGTCTGAAAAATAATCTTTTTCATGACTATGTGAGCCTTGAATGAAGTGAAAGGAATGTGTGGTTTTTATGAAAATAACAATGGAAGACTTAGTAAATTATTGCAAGCAATATGGCTTTATTTTTCAAGGGAGCGAAATCTATAATGGGCTTGCTAATTCTTGGGATTACGGTCCTTTAGGTACAAATTTAAAAGAAAATATTCGGAATGCTTGGAAGAAAAAATTTATTCAAGAAAATCCTTATAATGTTGGCCTAGATGCAGCCATAATAATGAATCCGGATGTGTGGGTAGCCTCCGGTCATGTGGCTTCTTTTGCCGATCCATTAATCGATTGTAAAAGATGTAAAGCTAGACACCGGGCTGATAAATTAATTGAAGACTTTACGAAAGGTAAAGAAACTGGCGATGGTTGGGATAACGAAAAGTTAGAAAACTTTATTCGTGATGAAAAAATTGCTTGTCCGAACTGTGGGGGAACAGATTTTACCCCAATTAGAAAGTTTAATTTATTATTTGAAACTTCTATTGGGGTTACCGAAGATAGTAAAAATACCGTTTATCTTCGGGGGGAAACAGCTCAAGGTATTTTTGTTAACTTTAAAAATGTCGAACGGAGTATGCGCCTTAAGGTGCCTTTTGGAATTGCCCAAACTGGTAAAGCGTTCCGTAATGAAATAACGCCCGGAAATTTCATTTTCCGGTTGCGGGAATTTGAACAAATGGAATTAGAATTTTTCTGTAAACCTGGTACCGATTTGGAATGGCATGGTTATTGGAAAAATTATTGTTTAGATTTCTTAAAAAGTTTAGGTTTAAAAAAAGAAAACTTACGGTATCGGGATCACTCTAAAGAAGAATTGTCTTTCTATAGTAAAGCCACAACGGATATTGAGTTTATGTATCCCATTGGTTGGGGTGAACTTTGGGGTATTGCCGATCGGACGGATTACGATTTAGGAGTTCACCAAAATAAAAGTGGTGTTGATTTACGGTATTTAGATCCAGAAACTAACGAAAAATATTTACCATATGTTATTGAACCATCTGTAGGCTTAGATCGGCTTATTTTAGCCGTACTAACGGATGCTTATACCGTTGAAAAAACCGATAATGATGAACGAATTGTGTTAAAACTTTTACCAGCTTTAGCACCTTTTAAAGCGACTATCTTACCTTTAATTAAGAAAAATCATAGTGCGAAAGCTAACGATATTTACGCCGAACTTTGTAAACATTTTCCCTGTACGATTGATGAAGCCGGTTCAATTGGTAAAAGATATCGCCGGAGTGATGCCGTGGGAACACCATTTGCTATTACAATTGACGATGAAACTTTAGCTCATGATACGGTTACCGTAAGAGATCGGGATACGATGGAACAAATTACTTTAAAAGTATCTGAATTAGTAAAATATATCAGTGAAAAAATTGATTTTTAATTTAATTCATATTGCATAAGCTAATAATTTTTGATAAAATGGGATAGTAGACTAGGAGGTAAATTTATGGCCTTTAAAAAATTAAAAAGTATCTTTGATTATAATGGTGATGATGATAATCTAACAGGCGATGAAGACGAATTTTATACGGTATCCGGGGATAATGCTTTAAAAGAAGCAGATAAATCTGGTAATAAAATGATTTTGCTTGAACCGCGAGCTTATTCAGAATCGCAACAAATTGCCGATCATCTAAAAAATCGAAATAGTGTGGTCGTTAATTTGAAAAGAGTGACATCGGATCAAGCGAAACGGATAATTGATTTTTTAAGTGGCGTGATTTACGCTATTGGTGGTTCAATGCAAAAAATTGGCGTGGGCATTTATTTATGTACGCCTAAAAATGTTAATGTTCAAGGAAAAATAAGTGAAGATACGGAAAAACGCAATAAAAATAATACGGACGAAGAACTAGATTGGTAGAGGTTTAAGATGGTAAATAAGTTTAGTACAAGTCTGCAAGGTTATAATAAAACCGAGGTTAATAATTTTGTTAATGAAGTTATTAATGAATATGAAGGAATGCTTAAAAAACTTAAAAATAGTTGTGAGGTAATAGATTCCTTAAAAGCGGAACTTAAACATTATAAAGATAATGCAGCATCTTTAAATCGAGCCATCTTAATTGCTGAAGAATCAACAAATACGATTAAAAAAGCGGCTTATGAAGAATCCAAAGTAATTATTGAAGATGCTAAGCGAAATGCCACTAAAGTGATTAATAATGCATTGCATAAAGCCGAAAGAATTGAAGAAGATGCCGAAACCTTACGGCGCAAAGTTTCAGTTTATAAACGCCGGTTTAAAGCTTTAATGGAAAGCCAACTAGATGAAATAGAAGAGTTTGACGAACGTTTATAAAAGAAATAGGAGTATTTCTTTTTCTTTAATAAAAAGGGATGAGGATAGGTGAGAAAGCATAAAAAATTACTTTTAATTATTTTAAGTATACTAATATTTTTAGTAATTTTTTTACTTGCTTTAAAACCGGTAGTTTTAAAAAATAAACCAGAAGCTAAAAAAGAAGATAATAAACCCCAAAATATGGATATTTTAGAAGATAAGACTAACGAAGGAACAATTACATTAGGGATTAATGTTACCTATACCGGTAAAGGAATTACTTTTGATGATTATACCAATACTTTAACTATTAACATAGGTGGTACTTATACTATTGCCGGTGTTTTATTAAATGGTCAAATTGTGATTGATACTCCTGGTGAGGTTACCTTAGATATGCAAGGCGTTAATATTACTAATAATGTCGATGCGGCCATTAAAGTCAAAAATGTTAAAGCTTTAACCCTTAATTTAGCTTCTAATACGACAAATGAGCTAACTAATAATAGTATTAATTCAACCATTAGTAGCGATTATCCTTTAACGATAAAGGGTTCAGGTACTTTAAATCTTACTAATCAAGTGGGCAATGGTATTAATTGTACCAGTTTAGAACTTTGGCAAACTAATTTAACGATTAGTGCTTTTAATAAAACTATTGAAGCCACTAAAGATATTATGGTAGAGCAAAGTTGGGTAGTTTTAATGGGTAATGCGACAATCAATAATTTTGCTTCAAAGATGGAACAAAATACTTTAATCTTCAAATTACCTCGTGATTATACACCCGCGGATAATTTAGCTTTAGCCACGCTTGAGGGCAATAGTCTTAATACATTTAATCCTAAAGTAACGATTAATTCGTTAATTATTAGTAATCCAAGTTTAACTTTAAATAATACTTATCAATTAATTAATAGTAATGATACGGGTAGCGAAAAGATTGTTATTGCGGGATCCGATAGTTTTGCCGTTACTAGTTTAATAACGACCTTTGGCTTAAATTCTTAAAAATAATTGCTTCTTAAAAGCAAATAGTGTATAATTTATTTACAGCTGTGATAAAACTATGTAAAAAAGGCTTGCCAAAACCGAAATAATATTATAAAATGAAATAGGTTTTTGATTAATGGGCTTGTAGCTCAGCTGGTTAGAGCGCACGCCTGATAAGCGTGAGGTCGGAGGTTCAAGT
>CANQZX010000040.1 GCA_947628445.1 uncultured Bacilli bacterium | reverse complement strand
CAATATAAGAGAAAAAGATGTTTGGGATAGCCAAATGTCTTTTTAAATGAAAACAAAAAACTGTCGGGTAATAAGTTCCGTCTTTCATGGAATTAAACAAATGTTTAAATTGGGGAAAGATTATTCTTTCCTTTTTTTAATGAAAAAATATTGCTTGGAGGGAAACAATATAGTATAATTAATAAAGAATAAAGGATAGTGTGATATTCATGTTTAGGGATTTTGATTATGAGAATAAACCTGTAGTTGATATCGTAAACGAAATGATTATTGATGCTATTAATCGAAATGCATCGGATATCCATTTTGATCCGACAGAGGATGCTTTAAATGTCCGCATTAGAATTGATGGGGAACTTTTAGAGTATGCTAAAGTACCAAACTTTGTAAAGAAAAATCTCTTAACGAGAATTAAAATAATAAGTGGGATGAATATTACCGAAACTCGGCTGCCCCAAGATGGAGCTATTAAAAACTTAACAAGTGATATTGATTTGGACTTACGGGTATCAAGTTTACCAATTGTTGATGGTGAAAAAATCGTTATTCGGATTTTGAATTATAAAATGAGTAGTGCGGGGTTAGAAAATCTGGGTTTAACCGAAAAAAACTTAGAAAAGATTCGGCGATTAATTAGTTTACCTAATGGTATTATTATGGTTGCGGGGGCTACTGGTAGTGGGAAATCAACTACCGTTTATGCCATGTTACAAATCTTAAATACGGTAGAACGAAATATTATTACGGTTGAAGATCCGGTTGAAATGAAGATTCCCGGTATTAACCAAGTTCAAGTTATGAGTGAAATTGGTTTAACTTTTGGTAATACCTTAAGAAGTATTTTAAGACAAGACCCCGATGTTATCATGATTGGGGAAATTCGGGATAATGAAACCGCGCGGATTGCGGTTCGGGCCTCAATTACTGGCCACTTGGTTTTATCAACTATCCACACTAATAACTCGCTAACGACAATTGAACGGTTACTTGATATGGATGTTGAAAGATACCTTTTAGGTAGCGCTTTAACCGGGATTATTTCCCAACGCTTGGTTAAAAGATTATGTCCAAAATGTCGGACGGAAAGAGCTACCTCGCCCTTTGAAAAAACCTTATTTAAACAAGCACTTGGCAAAGATGTAGAAAAAATCTATGCGCCAAATGGTTGTAATGATTGCATTCATGGTTATTTAGGGCGAATTGCTTTACATGAAATTCTTATTATTAATCAAGAGGTAAGAGATGCTATTGTTAATAATGCCCCTAAGTCTGAATTGCGGAATTTAGTGTATAAAAAAAGTGATGTTTCATCACTGCTTCAAGATGGTTTAGATAAAGTAATTGAAGGAATTACCTCAATTGATGAAATATTTAGAGTAATTGATGTGGAAGATGATATTGATGAAGATGATATTGATCTTAAAAATGCTTTTATTGGTAAATTAACTAATCAAAATGGGGAAACATCAACACCAGTTGCCCCTAATAATGAAACTGTGGAAATAGATACTTTATAGACATAAAAAATGGCTAACGATGGTTAGTCATTATTTTTTTCCCCTTCTTCTAACATCGTCGTAATAAAAATACCATAACCTGTTAGGGGATCATCGACAATTACATGGGTAACTGCCCCAATAATTTTACCGTTTTGTAAAATAGGGGAACCACTCATTCCTTGAACAATACCGCCGGTTTTCGCAATTAAGTCGACATCGTCTAATTTAAAGGTAATATTTTTTACTTTAGCACTTTCGTTAAGGGATGTTATTTCAATACCATATTCTTGCACTGTTTCATCTTTTAAAACAGTATAGATAGAAGCGGGACCAATTTTGGCTTCTTCTTTTAAACCAATGGGGACAGTGCTTTTATTTGGCAATTTGGCGGTATAATTACCATAAATGCCGTATTGCGTATTTTTTAAAATTGTTCCATATTTCGTATTGTAATAAAACTTGGCATTTTTACTGCCGGCATTACCCATGGAACTTTTATCAATACTGGTGATGGCATTCCGAAAGATGTTACCACTTTTTATTTCGACAATACTATTGGTATTGGCCTCAATTATTTCGTGACCTAAAGCCCCATAGATTAAAGATTCTGGGTCAATATAGGTAAGCGTGCCAATTCCGGTGATACTATCTTTGACATATAAACCGGTTTTATATAAACCATCATCTTCAATTAAAGATAAGGTACTTTTCTTTGCTTTTTTGTTACGAAGATAAGTTATTTCAACCTCTTTGGCGGCCACATTTTTTTCAATGATAGCTGTGAGTTCTTTGATGGAATTGACCGTTTGACCATTGACCGCGGTAATATAATCCCCTGGTTTAATCGCTGGAATGCCTTTATTATATTTACCATTGATCTCATAAAAACCAATGACCATAATACCATTACTATTTATTTCAATGCCTAAGGTTTCACCTCCCGGAATAATATAATTCGCATAGGCCAAAACGGGATAAGGGATTAATAAAAGCAGCATAATTAATAATTTTTTCATTTTTAAAACCACCTATATATATGGTGGCTAATTAGTAAAAAAATAAAGATACAATAACTGGTAACTGGTAATTATTGGGAGCATAAAAAACTTATTTTATTATTAATTTAATTTTCTTAAATCTTAAAATTAAGCTTTAAGAAAAAGTCAAGCTATAGTATAATTATTTTAGAAGAGGGTGAGGTCATGGACGATCGAATTATTGATTCAACATTAAAAGAAGAAGATATCTTTGAACAAAATATTCGCCCAGCCAGTTTGGCGGAATATGTAGGTCAAAAACAAATTAAAGAAAATTTAGCGGTTTTTATTGCTGCAGCTAAAATGCGAAATGAACCTCTAGATCATGTCTTATTATATGGTCCTCCGGGACTGGGAAAAACGACACTGGCCCATATTATTGCCAATGAAATGGGGAGTAATATTAAAACCGCTAGTGGACCAGCCATTGAAAAAAGTGGTGATTTAGCGGCTATTTTATCAACTTTGGAACCCGGCGATGTTTTGTTTATCGATGAGATTCACCGTATTCCATCTTATATTGAAGAAATATTATATCCAGCGATGGAAGATTTTGAAATGGATATTGTAATTGGTAACGAAGGCAAAAGCAAAAGCATTAAGATTGATTTACCTCCTTTTACCTTAGTTGGGGCAACAACAAGAGCCGGAGATTTATCTTCTCCTTTACGGGACCGGTTTGGAATTGTTAATAAACTTGAGTTTTATAGTGATGAAGAACTAAGAGATATTGTCATAAGAACCAGTAAAGTTTTAAATATGCATATTAGTGATGAGGCCGCTTTAGAACTGGCCCAAAGAAGCCGAAAGACACCGCGGATTGCTAATCGCTTGTTTAAACGGGTCCGGGATTTTGCTTTAGTAGAAGGTGATGGGGAAATTGACTTAGCCATTACTTTAAAATCGTTAGACCGCTTAAAAGTTGATAAATATGGTTTAGATAATATTGATATTGATTATTTAAATGCCTTAATTACGAAATTTAATGGAGGACCTGTGGGTATTGAAACCATTGCTACGGCCATTGGGGAAGAGGTAACGACTATTGAAGATATCGTCGAACCCTTTTTATTGCAAGAGGGCTTTATTAAACGGACGGCTCGCGGTCGAGTTGCCACCGAAAAGGCCTATAAGCATTTAAAAATTGTTAATCAAGGATCACTTTTTTAAGGGGGAATAAATAATGCAATTAATTGATGGGAAAAAAAGAGCCAATGAAATTATCAATGATTTAAAGAGTGAGGTTAAAAAGTTAAAGGAACAAGATATTAATCCCACTTTAGCCATTATTTTGGTTGGTTCTAATCCAAGTAGTGAAATCTATGTGCGCAATAAAATGGCCCGGTGTGAAGAAATTGGTATCACGGCGCTTTTAAAAAGATACCCCGAAGATGTAGGGGCAGAAGAACTTATTGCGGAAATAAAAGCTTTAAATGTTGATAACCAAGTTCATGGCATTTTGGTGCAATGTCCATTACCAGCACCACTAGATGAAACTGCTATTTTAAATACGATTGATCCTCAAAAGGATGTGGATGGTTTTACGGTCTTAAATATGGGGCGGCTTTTAACTAAACAAAAAAGTGTTTTAGCGGCTACTCCTCGGGGAATCATGGATCTTTTAGCCAGTCAAAATATTGAACTTGCCGGGAAAAATGTGGTTATCATTGGGCGGAGTAATATTGTGGGGCGGCCCTTAGCAATAGCCCTTTTAAATAAAGATGCGACGGTAACGATTGCCCATTCAAAAACCCAAGATTTAAAAAGGGTAACTAGAGAGGCCGATATTTTAGTGGTGGCTGTTGGTCAAGCCCAAATGATTACGGCCGATTATCTTAAAGATGGAGCTGTGGTTATCGATGTTGGGATTAACCGTGTGGCTGGTAAAGTTATTGGCGATGTTGATGCTAATAGTGTTGCAGCCAAAGCGGCTTACTTAACCCCGGTACCAGGGGGTGTTGGCCCCATGACCGTAGCCATGCTTTTAAAAAATTTAGTTGATTTAGCGCAAAAATAAAATTTTATTAGATAGAGGAGGAGAAATGGATAAAATTTTAGAAACGGCTTTAGCCCAAGAAAGAAAAAGACAAGAAGAAAATATTGAACTTATTGCAAGTGAAAACTATGCATCGAAGGATGTATTGGCTTTACAAGGCAGCATCCTAACTAATAAATATGCCGAAGGATATCCGGGTAAAAGATATTATGGCGGTTGTGAAAACATTGATATTTTTGAAGAAAAGGCTCGGGAATATGTTAAAAAATTATTTAAGGTTGAGTATGCCAATGTGCAACCTCATTCGGGCTCTAGTGCTAATATGGCTGTCTATCGGGCCTTACTTAATCATGGCGATAAAGTAATGGGAATGAACTTATCCAATGGAGGACATTTAACCCATGGCCATCCGTTATCTTTTAGCGGCCAAGATTATTGTATCGTCGATTATGATGTTGATCCGCAAACGGAAATGATTGATTACGATGCCTTAGAAAAAAAGGTTTTAGCGGAAAAACCTAAAATGATTATCGCGGGGGCCTCAGCTTATTCCCGGATTATTGATTTTAAAAGATTTCGGGAAATTGCGGATAAAGTTGGGGCTTATTTAATGGTGGATATGGCTCATATTGCGGGCTTAGTAGCCACTGGTTTACATCCTTCACCCGTGCCTTATGCTCATGTTGTAACCTCAACTACCCATAAAACATTGCGGGGTCCACGGGGGGGTATTATTTTAACGAATGATGAAGAAATTGCTAAAAAAATAGATAAAGTAGTTTTCCCTGGTATTCAAGGAGGGCCTTTAATGCATGTTATTGGGGCCAAGGCTCAATGTTTTTATGAAGCATTACAACCTGATTTTAAAACTTATCAAGAACAAGTCTTAAAAAATATTAAAGCCTTGGCTAGTTCTTTAGAAGAAGAAGGCTTTCGTATTATTTCGGGGGGAACGGATAATCATTTAATTTTAATTGATGTTAAAGCCGCCACCGGCTTAACGGGTAAAGAAGCCGAAGTTTTACTTGATAAAATTCATATTACGGTTAATAAAAATACGATCCCGAATGATTCCGAAAAACCATTTGTGACGAGTGGCTTACGCCTTGGTTCACCAGCGATGACAACCCGGGGCTTTAATGAAGAAGAATTTCGCCAAGTAGGTAAAATTATTGCCGAAGCACTGAAAAATGCTGAAAAGAAAGATGTTTTAGATAAGTTAACGACTGATGTTTTAACTTTAACCCGGAAACATCCGCTTAATTATTAGGAGCCGTTATGTCAAAGTGGGATAAAGATTATCTTAAATTATGTCAAACTATTTTAAAAAAGGGTGTGGAGGTGGAAAATCGGACGGGAATTAATTCGATAAAGATTCCGAGTTATCATTTAGAATTTGATTTACAAAAAGAGTTTCCATGTCTTACAACTAAACAATTATATTTTCGTCAAGCCATCTTGGAAATGTTATGGATTTATCAAGCCCAAAGTAATGATGTTCGCTGGTTACAAGAGCGAAATGTTCATATTTGGGATGAATGGGAAATTCATGAAGATGGTAAATGGTATGCTACCCAAAATGTTTTAGAAGCTGGTAAATTAGTTAAAAAAGATGTGGTTAAAGATTTTGGCGCAGAATATGCCCATACAATTGGAACAGCATATGGTTATATTGTGCGTAAATTTGGCTTAATTGATAAATTAATTAAGACCCTAAAAACTAATCCTACGGATCGGCGATTAGTTTTGTCCTTGTGGCAAGATGATTACTTAGATACGGCTGTTTTACCAAGTTGTGTTTGGTCAACGGAATGGGATGTTTGCGATGGCTATTTAAATATGTGGGTTCACCAACGAAGTTGCGATGTTCCTTTAGGATTACCATTTAATGTTACCCAATATGCAGTGTTACTATCTTTAATTGCACAAGTATGTGGCTTAAAACCAGGCAAAATTGATTATTCGATTAAAGATGCCCATATTTATGTAAATCAAGTTGAAGGCATTAAAGAACAAATTAAAAGATATGAAGAATTGGGCGATTTTAAAGCCCCAACATTATGGCTTAATCCTGAAATTAAAGATTTCTATGCTTTTGATAATTCGAGCGATTTAAAAGATATTAAGATAATTAACTATGAACATCATGGTCCTATCAAATTTGCCATTGCGCAGTAGGTGAAATCATGATTAGTATTATCGCTGCTATTGGGCAAAATAGGGAATTAGGGAAAGATAATGATCTTATTTGGCATTTAAAAACTGATTTACAAAACTTTAAAAACTTAACCATGCATAAAAAAATTGTAATGGGGGCCAATACCTATCAATCTTTACCTAAACATTTGTCCAATCGCGAATATATTGTTTTATCTAAAAAACTCACCAAAATAGCCGAAGGTCAAATCTTTCGGGATTTTACCGAACTTTTAAATTATTTAAATACTTTAGATGAAGAGGTTATGATTATTGGGGGGAGCAATATGTATCGGGCTTTTTTACCTTATGCCCAACGCTTATATTTAACGGAAATTAACGCCACGAGTCCCGCGGATGTTTATTTTCCCGAGTTTGATAAAAGTAAATATCAAAGAAAAGTTTTCCAAAAGGTATGTGAAAATAATCTTACTTACGAAATAGTTTTATATGAAAAGAGATGAAAATATGAATGGTAAATTAATTGTTATTGAAGGAACGGATTGCAGTGGGAAAGAAACCCAAACGAAGGCATTAGTTGAACATCTAAAAAAGGATGGATTTACCGTAGTAAAATATGCTTTTCCTAATTATGATAGTCCGACTGGAAGAATTATTGGTGGACCTTATTTAGGTAAAAGTTATTTAGGAGAAGGGTGGTTTCCCGAAGGGGCACCGCATGTTGATGCACTAGTTTCTTGTTGCTATTATGCGGCCGATCGCCGTTATAATATGCCCGAAATAAAAAAGCATTTAGCGGAAGGCACCATTGTCATTGTCGATCGATATGTTGAATCAAATATGGCTCACCAAGGTGGTAAATTGGCAACATCGGAAGAAAGACGGAACCTATTCGAAAAATTAGAAAAACTCGAATATGAAATTTTAGAATTACCTCGTCCCGATGCAGTTATCTTTCTTTATATGCCTTATGAATATGCCGTTATTTTAAAACAAAATCGGCAAGAATTACCTGATCAAAATGAACAAGATGAACAGCATTTACGGCAAGCCGAAGCCACGTATTTAGAATTAAGCGATTTATATCATTTTGCCAAAGTTGATTGCTTTAATGAACAAGGAATTAAAGCAGTTGAAGAAATACATGAAGAGGTTTATAATAAAGTGCGTTTAGTTTTAGAAAAGAAGGGAAAATAAATGGATATAAATGATTTTTCCTATGATTTACCGGAAAAATTAATTGCGCAAAAGCCCTTAAAAGTGCGAAGCGATTCGCGCCTTTTAGTTATGGATAAAAAAACTGGGGCTTTACAAGAAGACATTTTTAAAAATATTGGTGATTTTTTAAAACCGGGAGATTGCTTAGTTTTAAATGATACCAAAGTTATTCCGGCACGGTTAATTGGCGAAAAGGTTGATACTAAAGCCGTAATTGAACTGTTACTTTTAAAAAATATCGAGGGCGATAATTGGGAATGTTTATCGCGACCTTTTAAAAGATTACATGTAGGAACTATTCTTAGTTTTGGTTCGGATTTATTACAAGCCGAGGTTATTGCCAAAAAGACGGAAGGTTTAGTTATTGTTAAGTTTAAATATGAAGGTATCTTTTTAGAAATCTTAAATCAACTAGGAACGATGCCGTTACCTCCTTATATTCATGAAAAGTTACAAGATCAAAGTCGTTATCAAACCGTTTATGCTAAAAATATTGGTTCGGCAGCCGCTCCAACCGCGGGATTACATTTTACTCCGGAACTTTTAAAGGCCTTAGAAAATAAGGGTATTGAAATAATTTATGTAACTTTACATGTTGGTTTAGGCACTTTTCGGCCCGTGGAAGAAACCGATATTACCAAACATAAAATGCATAGTGAATACTATATTTTAAGTAAAGAAGCGGCCGATAGATTAAATAAAGCCCAAGCGGAGGGGCGGAAAATATATGCCGTTGGTACAACTTCTACCCGGGTTTTAGAAACCGTTCGAGCCCAATATGATCATTTTGTTCCTACCAGTGGCAATACGGATATCTTTATTTATCCGGGCTTTGAGTTTAAAGCCATTGATGGATTAATTACTAATTTTCATTTGCCCAAAAGCACACTTTTAATGTTAGTTTCGGCCTTAAGCAGTCGAGAACATATTTTAAAGGCTTATGAATATGCTGTTGCTCATGAATTTCGCTTTTTTTCCTTTGGCGATGCCATGTTTATTAAATAGTTGTATTGACAAGGTGTAATTTTTTTGCTAGGATTTAATTGTATTGAGAAAACTCAATACTTTCAGCACTAAAAGCTCGTGACCACAACGATAAAGTGGAATTAAATAAGCCGTTGACCACAACGATAGTGTGGAGTTAATATAAGTCGTTGACCACAACGATAGTGTGGAGCTGAAAAAGTACTAGAAGTAAAAAAATTAACTTCTAGTTTTTATTTAAACAAAAGTAAGGAAAGAATTATTAACATAATAGCACCATATAAATACCATTTATGGGCTAAAACTTGAGTAGGACAAACATATTCATCATGATTTTGTTCATTTACATACATTAAATATTTTGTATTTATTTTAATTTGTTTTTGAAAAATAGGTAATCTTTTACGCTCATTTAAGGTAATTTCGTCATGTTTAATTTTTATTTTGTAAAAGTAAAAATAATATTTTTTATTATAAGTGCGGCGAACAACAATATCAGTACATGTAGCCATAATTGGTTGCATGATTTTCATTTTTTGTTTTATTTTAAAATATTGCGTGACTAAATAAACAACTACGAGATAAATTATTACGAGAATAATGATTAAATCGTTCATAGCATCACCTAAGATAATGATAAGGGAAGATAATTTTTTTGTCAAAAGATTTAATATCATTTATGATAAAAGTATGATAAAATCATTTTGTGATGTGGTATGAAATTACAATTCAAATTAGAGGAAACGGATAAGAAAACCCGAGCACGTTTAGGAACTATTACTTATCAAGGCAAAACTTATGAAACTCCGATGTTTATGCCCGTGGGGACTAATGCAACAGTTAAAACTTTAGCCCCTGAAGAATTAAAAGCCATGAATTCGGGCATAATTTTAGCCAACACTTATCATTTATGGTTAAGGCCTGGGGAAGATATTGTATCGGCCGCGGGAGGCTTACATAAGTTTATGAATTATGATGGACCTATTTTAACTGATTCGGGGGGCTTCCAAGTATTTTCTTTAGCCAAACCGAAAGATATTACCGAAGAAGGGGTGTATTTTAAAAACCATTTAAATGGCGATAAACTATTTTTAACTCCGGAAAAATCGATTGCTATTCAAAATAAACTTGATAGTGATATTGCAATGAGTTTTGATGAATGTCCACCGGCAACCGTGGATCATGCTTATTTAAAACAAAGTATCGAACGCACCATTCGATGGGCTGAAAGAGGGAAAAAAGTCCATCATAATCCCAATCAAATGTTATTTGGGATTGTTCAAGGCGGTCCGCATTATGATTTGCGTAAATATAGTGCCTTAGAAACCGTGAAATTAGATTTTGATGGTTATTCTATCGGAGGAGTGGCAAATGACCATGAATCCAAAGAAGATATGTATAAGGCCTTCGCTTATTCCACGGAGTTTTTACCAGAAGATAAATTAAGGTATGCCATGGGAATCGGGGAACCTATCGATATTATTGAAGGCGTTATTCGGGGAATTGATCTATTTGATTGTGTTAGTCCAACTAGATTAGCCCGTCATGGTCATGCTCATACTTGGCACGGTAATATCAATGTTAAAAATAATAAATATAAAGATATGTTTAAGCCAATTGAAGAGGGTTGTAATTGTTATGCTTGTAAACACTATACTTTGGCTTATATTCGTCATTTAATCGTGGCCAAAGAAACATTTGGCGCTCGGCTTTTATCAATTCATAATATTAATTTTTTGTATCGTCTAATGGCCGAGATTAGAAAAAATATTAAAAATAATACTTTATTAGAGTTTCGAGATCAATTTCAAAAAGATTTTTATGGGGTAAAGGTTGAAAATAAAAATATAAATTTTTGAGACGCAAAAAAGTGTCTTGTCAATGAAGACATTAAAATAAGC
>CANQZX010000039.1 GCA_947628445.1 uncultured Bacilli bacterium | reverse complement strand
ATCAGCTTATTTTAATGTCTTCATTGACAAGACACTTTTTTGCGTCTCAAAAATTTATATTTTTATTTTCAACCTTTCTCCTATTCACTAACAACTACACTATCATTATAACTAGTTTCATTCGTTTTGACAATAAAGGATACCTCTAATTTACCTACTTTATCAATATATAAAGCAAAGGTTCCTAAATTATTCATGGTTTCCGTAATATTAATATCACTATTTAAAGTTTGGGTATCTTGTAATCTTTGATTAATTTTACTTTTAATAGCATCCATATTCGTATTAAACATGGTAAGTAGATTATCACCCGTGATTTGTTCTCCCGTTTCGGTATTTACTACATAAGAAACAAAATGCGTAGGAATGCTGCCATTTACTAAATTATAACTATAATCCGTAATAACTAAGCTAAGGTATTTACTATATGTATAATCTTTATAATCACGATATTCCAAACTATAAATACCGGCTTCATTTTCGGTTGTTCCTTCAGGTAATTCCACATCTTTAGAATATTTAATGGTTTTTCTTAAAGCATCTTCTTCACTTTTTAATAATTTATTTACATCTTCTAAACCTTTAATATTTATAACGGCATCTAAAAAGGATATCTCTTCACTTTCTAAGACTTCATCTTCATTTTCGTAATAAATATAATCTTTTTTCTTATCAATTCTTAAATCAACGACTTTTTCGCTCTTTGAAGCATCTTTTTTGACCTCAGGAGTATGTGTCGTAAAATATTTCATAGCAAAATAGCCCCCGATGATAAAAGTTAAAAGCAAAATAACTAAAAAGATTAATCCGACCGAATTTTTAAATTTTTCCATTTTTTCTTACCTTTCTAAATAATTACTTAAAGCACTTTCTAATTCTTGTTTTTTGCGATTAATTTGATATTCATCCCAATATTTATTTGGCGTTTTAGCACCTTTTATTAAACTAGTTTCATCATCAAAATAGATAATTCTTTTATTTTTGACAATTACTAAAGTTGGAGCCGAAAGCTTGCTATTACCTAAATCATCATGCATCACATAATCATTTAAATAATTAACTATCGCCTCATATGTTCCATTGGCTTCATTCCGATCACTTAGAAAATCATAATAGTAAATCTTGGTAATACCTAAATCTTTCGCCACATCATTTAAGATTTTAGCATAATAATTAACCCATTCCGTTTGATGACCCAAAAGGATAATCGTATTTTGACCGGTTAATTCTAAATAAGCATCTTGGGTATTAACATATTTAAATATATTATCTTTACCAACTTGATTAAACTCTAAAGCAAACTGTTCGGCATCCGATATTTCTTCGTGATAATCCATTTTGCCTAAAACGACAAACATACAAAGTAAAAATACAAAAAGAATTATATAAATTACCATCTGGATTTTATTTTTAAAAAACTTTTTATTTTTAATTTTAATCTCACTCATATTTTCACCATCAATCTTATTGTACTAAATTTCTAACGAAAAGTCTATTCCCCAGAAAAAAAACTAATATTTCAGATTAAAAAATATTAGTTTAAAATTAAACGATAAGGATTGGTATATGTTCCATCGCCACTAGCAAATTTAGTAGCCACATTTAGATAAAAAACTGGTCGGAAACTATAAATAAGAGCATAATTATTACTAGCTCGCGAGAAACCTACCCCTTCGCGAGAAATATAAAATACTTGATTTGTCGTTTCGGTATCTTTGGTAATTGACCATTCATCTATCCCCATATAAAACCAATTACTGGTGGCAGCATCGCGATAATTACCATAAGGACTTTTGGTCGCTCCTTGCTTATATAAAGGCAAAGACCAATATTGACTATCCGCGGCATAGTAATAATCACTCATGTAGGTCAAACCAATTTTAGTTGCTTCATAACTAACTTTATTATCTCTAATTTCATTATTATATGATGTTTTAGCATTAGATTGAATTATATTTTGCTTAGTTGAGCCCCCAATAGCCCATTTATGGACAGCAATATATTTTTTTTCAAAGTCAGGATATTTATTATTTAAATAACTTATATAATTTGTATTTATATTAGTTAAATTTAAATAACTTTCTGGCCAATTATTATTTTTGGTATTATTATTCCATTGATAACTGACAATATTTTTCGGATTTTTACCCAAATAATAATCGATATGATCATCATTGGGATAATTGCCATAATAATCGCCATTCGTACCAAAAATATCACTTAAAGCATAATCATATTTAATTATTTTAGCTTCATATTCATCAGCTTCATTTAAAAATAAACCAATTATCCGATATAAATCCGCATCGGAATTACAATTATTTTCTTTCGTTATACCATCTAAACATAAATAATTATTAATGTTTTGGCTGGCTCCACTATAGCGATAAGATAAATCTTCGGCTTCTAAATTACTATTAAGATAATTTCCTAAGCCATCGTGATAATATAGTCCTTTATCTCCATCAGCCGTATATAATCTTTTTAAAAATTCACTAAATGTTATTTTATCAAAATAAGCATAGCATTTATCACTACTGGTAGCATTGACCTTAACACTTTTACTTGCTTCATCCCAAACTATCTCACTACCATTTTCACAACCGCTTAATTCTTTATTAAAGATAAATTTAGCATCAGGCCATGCATTATCTTTATTTTCTTGATATGTTCCATCATTTTGTTCAATCATCATACTTATCATATTATTTTTGTTTATCTTTTCTTTACTATAAACAATTTCTTTTTGAGGATAAAGTAATAAATAACCATTAATAATTAGGGAAATAATTAATAGTATTAAAACAATTAAAAAGGAAAATTTAGTTTTCATATCCTCACCTATTTTCCCTTTAATTATATATATATATATATATTTGCAAGTTTTTTTAGTTACTATTCACAGATTTTTTTAAAAAAACTCGCAAATCTAGATAATATATTGGTTTGCAGTTATTTCAGAAAAAAGTTGTTAAAAACACCATTTTCTTCAAAGTGGGAGAAGTATACAAAAAATATTTACTTTTTAGATTTTAATTTCCAATTTTATATCAATTTTAATACCAAAAGTGGGAAAAATTATTTTTGCATAATTTATCTGTGAATAGTAACGTTTTTTTAAATAAAAAAAGAGAAAAATTAATTTCCCTTTACTTGACTCATAACTTCTTCGGCAAAGTTATCATTGCGTTTTTCCATACCTTCGCCAACTTCGTAACGAATCATTTTAACAATTTCGCCACCATTATTTTTAACATAAGTGCCAACTGAAATATCTCCGTCTTTAATAAAGGCCTGTTCGGCTAAACAGATTTCTTTATAGAACTTTTTAATCCGACCTTCAACCATTTTTTCAGCAATATCCGCCGGTTTTCCTTCGTTCATGGCTTGTTCTTTTAAGACATTTTTTTCATTATCTAAAACATCAGCAGGAACCTCAGCCGGAAAAACATATAATGGTTTCATGGCTGCGGCTTGCATTGCCACATCTTTAGCTACGGCTTCGTTTGCACCTTTAACAACCGTTAAAACCGCGATCTTACCACCTAAATGGATATAAGGTCCGAATACTTCATCATCGGTTTTTTCCACATATTCAAATCTTCTAAATGATAACTTTTCACCAATTTTGGCTACTTTATTAACAATTAAATCTTTAATTGTACCGTCTTCACAAGGTAGATCATTAGCTTCTTCTAAAGTTTTAACCCCACTTTTTAAAATAGCTTGCCCAATTGTTTCAATCATTTGTTTAAATTCTTCATTTTTGGAAACAAAATCCGTTTCACTATTTACTTCCAAGATAACGGCTTTATTGCCATCAACATAAATGTTAGCTAACCCTTCTGCCGCGATTCGGGATTCTTTTTTAACGGATTTAGCAATCCCTTTTTCTCTTAAATAATTAATTGCTTCATCCATATTGCCGTTAGTTTCACTTAAGGCCTTTTTGCAATCCATCATGCCGGCCCCAGAAACTTCCCGCAATTCTTTAACCATACTGGCTGTAACTTCCATCTTTTTTCCTCCTTTTTATTTACTTAAGGCTTCAACTAAAGCATCTTTTTTCATTGTTGAATAACCTTTAAGGCCTTGTTCTTTGGCCATTTTTTTAAGTTCCGTTAAAGTTTTACTAGCAAGTTCATCTTGGACGGCCATTTCTTTAACGGCTTCGATAACATCAGGAGCTACTTTTTCCGTTTTAGCTTCTTTAGTAACTTTGACTTCTTCTTTTTCTTCTTTGGTTTCTGTTTCCGGAGTTGCCTTCTTTTCTTCTTCGGTAACATAATCCACGATTTCTAAACCATTGGCTTCACAAATAGCATTAGTAATAACTCCAAGCATTACTTTAATAGAACGAACGGCATCATCATTACCCGGGATGACATAATCAACATCATCGGGATCACAATTCGTATCAACAATACCAATTACCGGAATTTTTAATTTTCTAGCTTCTTTAATGGCATTGTATTCTTTCTTTGGATCGACAATTATTAAGGCTTGTGGTAATTTAACCATTTCGCGAATACCACATAAAACTTTATTTAATTTATCGTATTCTTTCTTTAAACCAATAACTTCTTTTTTGGGTAGAACTTCAAAAGTTCCATTCTTTTCCATTTCTTCGATTTCTTCAAGTCTTCTAACCCGTCGCCGAATCGTCCGGAAATTGGTTAATGTTCCCCCTAACCATCTTTCGGTTACATAGTAAGAATTACTCCGCGTTGCTTCTTCTAAACAAACTTCTTGCGCTTGTTTCCGGGTACCAACAAATAAAAATTTGCCCCCGTTTTCGGCAATGCCTTTTACCGCTTCGTAAGCTTGTTCTAAGCATGCCTTCGTTTTTTCAAGATCAATGATGTAAATATCGTCACGTGATGTAAAAATATACTCTTTCATCTTGGGATTCCATCTTTTCGTTTGATGACCAAAATGAACACCAGCTTCTAATAAATTACTCATAGAAACTATTTCTGCCATAAATATATCCCTCCTTCGTTTTTGCTTCTTGATATTTCAAAATACTTACACCTTTCAAAGGCACTCGTAAGTAAAATTCATATCAATGTTTATTTGCATTTACAGCAATTTAAATTTTACCAAAAAAAAACCATAATTACAAGTATTATTGTATGTAATTATGGGATTTTTTATGCTTTAATCCTCCGTGACAATAAAGGCCGTCGGAATACCACGCGTCCGATGTCTTAAAGCCGAATCAATCGGATCATTTATCATTTCGCCATTTTCGACCATCACGGAAGAAGTTCCCCCATCGAGATTGGCGGCATTTACAGCCCCATATCTTTGCATGATTTCGGTAAGTTCGACCATGGAAGCCCCTTTGGAACGAAATTCATTACTGTCAACTACTAAAAATAACACAATGCCATCGGCTCTTTGACCAATCGCAGTTCGCGCGGCATAACCCCAACCCCCATTACCTTTAATAAAGGCCGGATTGCCATTGACAATTAAAAATGGCGTCATCGTTACCGCATCACGGTATCCGGCATCAAGAGCAGCTTGACCACCTTGGTTTTTCGTCAATAACAAAACATTATCATAGTTAAAGCCAATAATATTACCACCATCAAGCCGATTGGTTACCAACTGACCATCTTTAATGGTAACCCCTACAGGATTAGCCCCATTACTGTTATAACCTGGGTCATTAAAGCCTCCACCATTAATGGCTAAAACGGCATTTTGTTCTTTAGCCATATCGTAAATATATTGCCCACTGCGGCCTAACCATTTAGAAACGGCTAATTTAATTTTACTCGGATCATATACGGCCGCTAAATAAGCATTACAACCATTAACTTTAAATCGAATGATTTTATAAATAGCATCTTTTTTATGATTTAATATTTCTTGTTCATATTTATTGGCATCTTTATCTACTTTATTAAAATCAATCATGGAAGCATCCGTATCTTCGGTAAAATCTTCAATAAAATTACCACCTAAAACTTGATTAATAATCTTATCATTATAAAACCATTGACAATAATGTTGATGATGCATAGTCATCATCGCCGTCGTAATTAACCAATCGCGGAAATTAGGCATCGGACCATATAATAAAACTAAAAATCCACAACAACCCGCGGCATAAAGACCAGTTAATATCGAAAATAACCACCGAATCCATTTTTTAAAATTCAAAATATGTTTATATTTAACTATATAATGAATGGCTAAACCTAATAGAACTAAAGATAAAACCATAAGGCCAATAACCACATATCTTAATTTTTTAGTCACTAGTAAAGTACTATAAAAGCTAATAACTAAAAAGACTATCATACTAAATAGTAAAATAATACTAAACCATAATAAAAATATTCCTAGTTTCTTTTTATTCAACTTCTTCATCCGTTTCACCTTCCACATATTTTATCACATTATTAATAGTCTGTTCGAAATTTTCATAATCGACTGTAAACCACTTGACATTATTTTTATGTTTAAACCATGTAAACTGTCTTTTGGCATAATGACGACTATTTTGTTTTATCTGGGCAATAGCTTCAGCTAAAGTAGTTTTATGCTCTAGATAAGCAATAATTTCTTTATAACCAATGGCCCGTTTTAAAACTTTACTTTCCGGATATTTTTGATACAACGTCGCAACCTCTGCCACTAAGCCAGCGGCAATCATTTCATCAACGCGCTGATCAATTTGACGATAAATTAAAGCCCGGTCAGCCGTTAGACCAATAATTTTTAGATCGTAAATTACCCGCGGCGCTTGTTTTTTAGTAGGATTAAAATCATAATCACTAATTGCGGCGGTTAAGTATAAACCAGTTCCTCCCACAATAATAATATTTTGATTGGGGTGATCATCAACTATTTTTCGAAAATCAGTTTGATAATCTTTAACGGTATATTCTTCATCCGGATTTTTCCAATCAATTAAATAATGGGGAATATCTCCCATTTCTGCAGGCGTAACTTTGGCACTGCCAATATTAAGCTCACGATAGATTTGTACAGCATCACAATTAATAATAAGGGCTTTATATCGTTTAGCCAAAGCCAAACTTAATTTTGTCTTTCCCACTCCCGTGGGTCCTACCACCGCCAGCATCATATCCCATCACCACGAAAAAAGTATACCATGTTTGACAAGAAAATAAAACATTGTTATATTAAATTTGGTGAAAGCAAATGCAAAAAATTGGTGTTATCGCAGAATATAATCCTTTTCATAACGGCCATCTTTATCATTTAAACCAAATAAAAAAACTTTATCCCGATAGTTTAATTATTTTAGTTTTAAATGGTTATTTTTTACAACGGGGCGAAATGAGTATTTTAACAAAAGCCGATAAAACTTTCATCGCTTTAAATAATAATGTCGATTTGGTAGTCGAACTACCCGCTTTTTATGGGACCCAAAGTGCCGATATTTTTGCTAATGCCGCGGTTAAAATCTTAAATGAACTCCAATGTGAAATTATTGTCTGTGGTAGCGAATCAAATAATATCGAGGCCATTAGACAAATAGCCCAAAGCCAGCTTCAAAATCCGGCTTATGATTTAAAAGTAAAAGAACTTTTAAAAAAAGGCCTTAATTACCCAACGGCTTTAGCCCAAGCCCTTTCCTGTGATTTTAACTTTTTACCCAATGATTTACTCGCTATTTCTTATCAAAAAAGTATTTTTCAAAATAATTTTTCTCTCCAACTTGTAACGATTAAACGCACTAGCAACTACCATGATTTAACGAGTAACGATTCTATTATTAGCGCGGCAAATATTAGAAATAAAATAGCCCAAAGTGAACCAATAAAAAAATATTTACCTCCGATGAGTGCTAAGAAAATTATTAAAGTTAATCAAACAAAATTATTTAGTTTAATAAAATATCAAATTATTACTTCCCCCGATTTAAAACAATATCTCGATATGGATGAAGGAATTGAACATCGCTTGCAAAAATATATTAAAGAAGTTACTAATTTAGAGGATTTAATTGCTAAAATAAAAACTAAACGATATACTTATAATAAAATAAATAGGCTACTTATTCATGTTCTTTTAAATTTAACTAAAGAAATGAGCCAAGACGTAACTCTCGATTATATCCATGTTTTGGGTTTTAATACTCGCGGTCAAAAATATTTAAATACCATCAAAAAAGAATTAAAATTGCCTATGGAACGCAATTCTAATTCTTTAATCTATCAATTTGAATTAAAAGCCAGTTTAATATATGATTTAATTAATGCTACCCATACTTATGAATGGGAATTAAAAAATAAACCTATTATTCAAGATTAAAAGATAATTTTGGTAAGACGCATTATTACTTGATCTGCCGTTTTAATGATTTTCGTAAGATAACGTTTAACCAAAGCTAAATAACCCTTTTCTACCGTTTTTTGCCGAATAAAATCAATAAGGGCACAAAAACAAAAGACAAGTAAAGTTACCAAAATTGAATATGGTATTAACCATAACGTATTTTGAAAAGTATTATTTTTAAAAACATCGAACCATAAAAAGTTGCGCATTAATTCATTATCGTGGATTAAATAAATCCCAAAAGTAGTTGAACCAATTAAATTAATACCTTTTTTATAAGACATCTTTAACCGACTAAAGCTTATAAATAAAGTAAAGGCAATTATTAAAGCAAAAATTGATTGTAAGCCATAAAAATTAAGCGTAATATTAGGCCATGCTGGATTTTGGTTGACCACTATTAAGATACCATCTAAAAATACCGTAACTATAATAGCCCCTAGGGAATAAAGAAAAAAGCTTTTGGTTGAGGTATGAGGTTTAAAACCATATAACCTTACATAACCTGCTAGTCCATATAAATAAATTAACCATAAAAGATAACTACTACAGAATTCAAATTCAATAAACGTCGGAATAATACTCCAAAGGACGGTAAAAATAATTAATAATATTTGATAACTTTTTTGTTTAAGATTTAAAAACATTTTATTTAAAAATGGATGTAATAAAAGGAGCATAAAATAATTACTGGCAAATCCCCAGGCCGAAGATGTAATGGGAAGACAAGACCGAAGGAAAGTTTTTAAATTAAAACTGATTTTTCCTCCTAAAACAAATAATAAATAAATTGTTAGGGAATAAAAGAATAATTGGCCCCAAAATTTTAAAATTTTTAAGATGGTATGACTTAAATCATCATCTTTTATTAAATAATAACCAGAAATAAGGATAAAAATGGCAATTCCTATCTTGCCCCATAAGAACATAAAGTGATACCAAAAAAAGGGAATGGATAAAGTACCCCTATCCCAATTAAAACCACCATGAAGGGCAAAATGATGAAAAACAATCATGAACATGGCAATTATTCTTAATAATTCAATTGCCGAATTACGATTACTTCTGGCCATGGGTTAACTCCTTTTTTCCCTTTAATTATATATATATATATATATTTGCAACCCTTTTTGGAAAAAAATAAGTTTAATCCTTTAGATAACTACCATAGACCCAACGATCTTTATTAATTTTAACCCACTTGCCACTTGTGGCCATTACGGCGACAGTGGTATTTAAAGGTAAGGGTGCCTTATCAGTTACTTTAGTACCATTTGGTTTATTCCGGACATTTAAAGATGTTGTCGTTTTTTTCGTATAATAAATTGTTTTAGGCATAGATGTAGTTAAATAATTATGAGAAACCCATTCGTGATCACTTATACGGCTCCAAGTTCCTTGGGTTTCATAAACATTTACCATGGTTCCCGCGGGTAAAGAATTAAGCGCTTGATAATTAGTACCGGGACCATAACGAACATTTAAACTGGTAGTAACATAAAAGGCCTGCTTCGCCATTTGATCATTATTAAGTTCGACAAAAGGAATGTTTTTCGTACCTTTAATTTGGGTAAAGTTTGGATCAACGAAAAAGGCTGCTTCGGGTTTAACGGCCCCCGCTTGCGTATTAATTACCCAAGCACCTTGGGAGTTTTCCAACCAACCCGTACCTTTTATTTTGCCCCGGCCCACGGAAATATGCAAATGATAACCGGTCGCGCGGCCATCATCACCTTCTAAAACAATTTTTTCGTATCTTTTAAATTTTTGACCTACTTTTTTATTGCGTAATTCCGCATCATTAGGATGAACAACCATAATAGTCACATAATCTGTAAAAGTTGGCGTTGTTACGGGTGAAGTTGATTCCAACCATAAAGTATTGCTGGCTTTTTGCCCTACCCCATATATTTTTTTAATTACCATTTCATCACAAGGACAATAAAAATACGCATCTTTTTTTACTGAACCCCCATTATCATCGATGGGAAAGTCTTGAGGTTTCCCTGTTTGATGGGATTTATGCGAATAGTTACCTTGATAACCTTGGGTAATATTCATCATTTTTAAAGGATAAATTAAATAATTCATTAACATCGCTTCTTTCTTCCATAAGATATGCTATAAACGATATTTCAGAAACGATGTTTGTCCCATTTTTATTTTTTTACCTAATTTTAGCAAAAAATAACCCCTTAAGATTAACCTTAAGAGGTTGTTAAAGGTTCGATAATATCAAACCGAATTATTACTGGTGTCCTCGACAAGATTCGAACTTGCGACCTAATGCGTCGGAGGCATTCACTCTATCCAGCTGAGCTACGAGGACATACCAGTATTATACAAAATAATTTAAGAAAAGTCTACTACCCTTTATTTAACGATGTAGTAAACTTGTGCAATTATAATAGAAGTGTGACAGTTATTCCAATTTGCCATCAAAATTTTAGGAACCGATAATGTGATAATAAGACTGAGGCTGAGCAATAA
>CANQZX010000038.1 GCA_947628445.1 uncultured Bacilli bacterium | reverse complement strand
GGAAGGAAATCCATATACAATATCTGAACTTTTAACAAGTTAAAACAATGAGAATTAACTCATTGCTTTTAAGAATGATTGCCACTTTTATGTAAAAATCTGTGAATAGTAACGGTATTTATTAAAAAAAGTATCTGTGCTAAAATTATAATGTGATGAAAATGAAAAAAGTTATTTTAAAAATTGAAGGAATGAGTTGTAGTGCTTGTTCAGTTAGTTTAGAAAAATATTTAAATAAACAAAAGGGAATCAATAAAGCAACCGTCAATTTAGTTTTAGCCCAAGTTTTAATTGAATATGAAGAATCTTTAAGTATCGCCGATTTAGAAAAATTTATTGATCAAGCTGGGTTTAAAAGTTTAGGTATTTATAACGCTAAGGAAGAAAAAAAACAAGATTATGCTAAGGGTAAATTAATTGGTTTTGGCGGATTGGCTATCCTCACTATGTATATTGCCATGGGCCAAATGTGGGGACTACCTATACCCAACTTTCTTAATATGATGTTGCATCCTGAGTACTATGCTTTTGTATTATTTATCTTAGCCTTGATATTTTTAATCTATGGTTTTGATATTATAAAAAGTGGTCTTAAAAACCTTGAACACCTTACGCCAAATATGGATACACTTGTTACCATTGGAGTATTAGCTAGTTTTCTTTATAGTACCGTTAATACTATTTTAATCTGGCAAGGTGGCCATCACGGGGAGTTAAATCTTTACTTTGAATCTAGTATTATGATTATCTATTTTCTAAAACTAGGCCGCTTCATTGATAATCAAAATAAAGAAAAAACTAAAGAGGCTTTAAAAGAATTAGTTCAAATAACACCACAAAAAGCTTTGCTAAAAATTGGTGGTGACGAAAAAGAGGTAACTATTGATGAGGTTAAAAAAGGTGACATTCTAATAGCGAAACCGGGAGTGAAAATTGCTGTTGATGGCGTAATTGCTAGTGGTGAAGCCCATTTAGATGAGGCCTTTATTACGGGAGAAGCCAAACCCGTCAAAAAAGGGATTGGTGAAAATGTCATTGCCGGTAGTATCAATTATGATGGTTATATTGAATACCAAGCCGAAAAAATAGGAAAAGATTCGACGATTTCTGAAATTGTGCGCCTAGTGGTGGAAGCAACTAACACTAAACCCCCAATTGCTAAACTCGCGGATAAAGTAAGTAATTATTTTGTTCCTCTAATTATGCTTATTGCTTTCATTACTTTAATTGATTATCTTTGTACAGGTTACATTCTAGCCGATGCTTTAGTTGCTATGATTACCGTTTTAGTAGTGGCTTGTCCTTGTGCTTTAGGTCTAGCTACACCTCTAGCGATGGTTGTTAGCATTGGAGCCTGTGCCCAAAGAGGCATCTTAATAAAAAATAATGCCATTTTAGAACAAGCCCGGAATATTGATACCTTTGTTTTTGATAAAACTGGCACCCTAACCTATGGGGATTTAAAAATTGCCAAGATTAAAAATTATAGTCGGTTAAAGCCCAATAATTTAATTGCTTTAGCCGCGAGTTTAGAACAAAATTCGGCTCATCCCATCAGCAAGGCTTTCACTAATTATGCGAGCGAACATCACCTTGAATTAGGCAAAGTTAAATACTTTAAAAATATCGCGGGTGTTGGCTTAAAGGGCCAAATTAAAAATACTAGTGTTTATGTGGGAAACAACAAATTATTAACAAAACTAAAAATTAAAAATCCTTATTTAGCAGATGAAGAAGAATTAGCCGGGGAAGGAAACAGTATAATTTATATTGTTCGCGATAAAACTGTTTTAGGTTTAATTGGGGTTAAAGATGTCATTCGACCCCAAGCCAAAGCAGCTATTAAAGGTTTGAAAAAACGGGATAAAGAAATTATAATGTTGTCGGGAGATAATCAAAAAACTGCCGAAATTGTGGCTAAGGCCTTAGGCATTACAAATGTTTATGCTGGCGTAATGCCCCAAGAAAAAACCAAAATTATTAGTGATTTATGTGCTAATGGTCAAAAAGTTATAATGGTGGGTGATGGTATCAATGATGCTCCGAGCCTAGCCCGGGCTACTATTGGGGTAAGCATTAATAATGCTACCGATATCGCGGCCGATTCCGCCGATGTTATTCTTTTAAATGACGATTTAAGAAAACTAGAAGACTTAATTACAATTAGTGCCAAAACTATTCGCAATATTAAACAAAATTTATTCTGGGCCTTCTTCTATAATATTTTAATGGTACCAATTGCAATGGGAGTATTTAAACCTTGGGGCTTAAAAATTAGTCCGATGTTTGCTGCCCTTGCTATGATGTTTAGTAGTTTTACCGTTATCTTTAATGTTTTACGATTAAAAAAGGAGATTGAAAATGAAAAAAATAATTAAAATTGAAGGCATGCACTGCCAAAATTGTGCTGATCGAATTACTAAAGTTTTAACTAACCACGATGTTAAAGTAATTAAAATGAGTTTGATCGAAAAAAAGGCCCTTGTAGATACCACAAAAAGTGATGCCGAATTAAAAGAAATTATTAGCGATTTAGGTTATGAGGTAACCGCTATCGAGGAGCAAAATTAATGGCTGATATTACCGATTTTACGAAACTCGATATTAGAGTAGGCACAATTATTGAAGCAAGTACTTTTCCTGAAGCCAAAAGATCAGCATATCAATTAACAATTGATTTTGGGGAGCCAATCGGGATTAAAAAATCGTCTGCCCAAATAACGGATTTGTATACACCGGAGACATTAAAGGGAAAACAAGTTTTAGCGGTCGTGAATTTTCCACCTCGGCAAATTGCTAATTTTGTATCCGAGGTTTTAGTACTCGGAACTTATAGCCAAGATGGCGTTGTTTTAATTAAACCAGATCAAAAAGTCGCCAATGGCGATAAATTAGGTTAAAGGAGCTAAAGAATGAAAAAAATTATCAGTTTTATTTTAATAATATTCTTATTAACCGGTTGTACTACGCATAAAAATCCTTTAGTAACTATGGAAATTGCCGATTATGGCACCGTGGAAATTGAATTATATCCGGATATTGCCCCCAATACGGTAGCTAATTTTGTTTCTTTAGCAACCGCAGGATTTTATGATGGTCTTACCTTTCACCGCTTAGTGCCCGGTTTTATCTTACAAGGTGGCGATCCTTTAGGTAATGGTACAGGTGGTCCCGGTTATCAAATTAAAGGGGAGTTTAGCCAAAATGGTTTTACGAATAACCTAAGTCACACCACAGGCATTATTTCAATGGCTCGTGAAGGTAATAATTACGATTCCGCGGGCAGCCAATTCTTCTTTGTTCTAGATGATAACGCTAAAACTAGTTTAGATGGAATGTATGCAGCTTTTGGCAAAGTTACTAAGGGTATGGATGTTTTAAAACAAATCGAAAAAAAGGCTGAGGTTGCTAATGAAGAAACCGGAGCTTTAAAGGAAAACATAACTATTAAAAAAGTAACCGTTAATGTATATAAGCAAAAATACCATGTTCAAAAGATATAACTTTTAAAGCTATTTTAAAAGTTTTTCTTTGTCGCAATTTTTAAAGATATTTTATAAGAACCATAAAGTAAAAGCAAAACAATTAAAGGAAAAATAATTAAAGCATAATGACTTAGAAAAGCTGTAACTTTGGTAAAGTGCGAAAAATCAATTAATTTTAGAAGCATGCCACCCGCTATCGCAATAACAAAAACAATAACGAAAATCGCAATTCGAGCTTTGGTAATACCAAACATATAAATAATTGGATACATCAAAGATTGCACCAAAATAGTACTAATAAAGGTAGCACCAATAAGACCAAATATATTAACATAATCAATAGTTGTTGATTTCGTATAAGCAATAATTAGAGCCATAGCTATAGTAAATAAAGAAATAAGGAAAACGATTAAAAATGTTGCCACATATTTAGCTCGAACACCATTCTTCCGCCCATTAGGCAAAGTTGCAGCATAAGCATCCCACTTGTTAAATTCATCGTAATTAAAAGTTGAAAGCATTAAAACGACACTCATAAAGGGTAATATAAATGATATTTCCATCTTATCCGTTAAGCCCAAATAAGCGTACAAAATAAATAAAATTAATACAATTAACCAGTTGCTTTTAATCATGGCAAAATCTTTTTTAATAAATCCCCACATTATTTTACCCCCTTAATCATTAAGACCATTAAGTCATCTAAGGTAATTTTGTCAATTACCTCGGTGGTATATTTTTGTTTAAAACTTTTTTTATTCGTTATTAATAATTCATAATTATATTTTTCTTGACGATATTTTAAATAATCTTCTGGTTTAATTTTTTTAAATTCAGCAGCTGTACAACGAACAATCGCATAATGATTTAAAATCTCATCACAAGTCGCCGATAAAATAATTTGTCCTTTATTAATAAAAGTTATGTAATCGGCGATATGTTCTAAATCCGTAGTTTGATGACTCGATAATAAAATCGAACATTTTTCATTTTGGATAAAATTTTGAAATATTTCAATGACCTCGGCCCGAGCTACAGGATCAAGGCCTGAGGTTGGTTCATCTAAAATTAGTAGTTGTGGATGATGGGCTAAGGCGGTTGCTATCTCCAACTTTTTCCGCATCCCTTTAGAAAAAGTTTTAATTGCCTTTTTAAGTGGTAAATTAAATTGCTTTAAATAATTTTGAAAAAGTTCTTCATCCCAACTAGTATAAATACTTTTCATAATTTGGTTAATATCTTGGGCCTTTAAAACTTCCGGAAAAAACATATCATCTAAAACTACGCCTATATTTTCTTTAATTTTTTGATCATTGGTTTTATTATTTAAACCCATGATGTTAATTTCTCCCGTATAATCTGTAATGATATTTAAAATTGCTTTAATCGTGGTTGTTTTACCTGCCCCATTTTCGCCAATAAAGCCCATAATCATGCCTGTAGGTAAAGTAAAACTGACATTTTTTAAAGTAAAATCGGCATATTTTTTATTTAAATTTTTAACCTCTAAAATATTTTTCATGATTCATTCTCCTCATTAATTATATCAATCATTTCTTTTATTTCGGTAATGCTTATTTGATGGATTTTGGCAATCTTTAAGGCCTCACTAATTAAGTTTTCCATTTTTGTTAGTTGTTCTTCTTTTGCCAGTTCTTGATTAATCCGAGCCACATAAAAGCCCTTGGCCGGAACTGATTTAATAAAGCCCTCTTTTTCTAATTCTTCATAAGCGTTTTTTGTCGTAATCACACTGCAATGCAAATCTTTAGCCAAAAGTCGAATGGAGGGAAGCATAAAGTTGGCTGCTAGTTCCCCAGTAATTATTTTAGCTTTAATTTGATCTTTGATTTGTTCATAAATTGGTACCCCACTAGAATTACTAATAATTATTTCCATCTCATCACCTGTATATATGAATTATATACAGATTATATACAGTTGTCAAGAGTAAAAGAAAAAACCTATTTGCTAGGTTTATATCTTTGCTCAAGATTTAATTAAATAAATCATTAACTAGTTTGATATATTCTTGGATAACATCACTAGTTTTACTAGCATAAATGGTTTCTTTGGCTAATGGAATATTATCCGTGATAATATTATCCACATTATAATTAATCATTTTATTGATACTATCTTTGGTATTAACTGTCCAAACATAGATTTCTTTGCCCGCATTATGAACTTTTTTAACTAAGGTTTTATTCACACTGGCCGCTTCAATACTAAAATTATCGGCGGCCTTCAAAGCCGTAATATCACCATAAGCCAAACTCATTACATAAACCGTTTGCACTTGGGGATTAGCTTTTTTGACATTTTCCAAAACCTCATAAACTTGGGATGTGACAACACAATTTTCCATAAAATCATATTTGGTAATTAATTCGACAACACTTTTTTCAAAATCAGTTTCTTTGCCGGTCGGTTTAAGTTCAATATTAAGTTTAATATTTTGCTTTTGGGCAAATTTAATAACCTCTTCTAAAGTCGGAATTCGCGTATCTTTAAATTTGGCATCTAAAAAACTCCCCGCATCTAATTTTTTAATTTCTTCATAAGTCACATCTAAAGTATCTTTATTAACACCGGTCGTTCTTTTTAAATTAGGATCGTGCATGACAACTAAAACTTGATCTTTCGTTTGTTGCACATCTAATTCAATCCAGTCAGCATCAAATTTTTTAGCCATTTCAAAGGCCACCATTGTATTTTCAGGATAATCAACCGAAGCCCCACGATGGGCTGTGACCTCCATTGTCTTAACATATTCAATTTTTAAATTGTATTTGCCTTTTAAAACATTATAGGTAAAGATGGTTGATCCTCCAATAACTAAAATAATTACAGTCACTTTCATCATTAACCAGTATTTGGCCGCATTTTTGGTTTTACCTTTTAATGGCTTTAAACTAACTTCCGGTTCATTTTGGGCTTTCTTATGTTGGAAAAATAAAATGGTAATAAGAGTATAACTAATTGGAGTAGCCAGTAACAATAAAATAATTAAAGATAGTGCTACCAATAACCAAATAATTGTAATGGCTAAACTTTTTAACCAATATTTAGCAATTATTTTATATAGCCCCATAATAATTAAAATAGCTAAACCAAGAAATAACACATAAGTAATTAAAACTAATAATTGACCAGCCATAATTTGCAAAAAATCTTTAATTTTATGTTTTGCACTTAGGTTTTTACTTTTTTGCCGAGCTTCCTTAAAATCACAATCTTCTAAAATAAAATAAGGTAAAACATATAACCAGCGGAATAACATTACAGCCAAGAATAACAAAAGACTCGTATAAAGAAGAGCTAAAACTTTATTTTTGACAATGAAATCCAAAATAAATTCGGGTAACGAAATGGTGCCAATAAAACTAGAAGAAATTCCAATATTTAAAAACGGAATTAAAAAGATAACTAAAAATGGTAAACCAATATTGCGCCAGTTAAATACTTTTATGGCTTTTTGCCAAGCCAAGGTTAAAGCATTTTTAATATTAATATGCTTTTTTTGATAACTATAAGTCAAAATAATAATCACAGTACTAATATCAATTAAAGTATAAAAAGTTAAAAGTAATAATAACAATAAAAGGCAAAATAAAGTTAAAGGATGGGCTAAAAAACCAAAGACATTTTCTAGGGTTAGATAAGTATAGCCACTTACCTTTGTTATTAAATGAAAGATTTCTAAAAATAAAGGAACAAAAATTAGGGCGGATGATAATTTATAAATTGCTTCAAAACCAATTAAAGTTTTAAAATTATACTTTAGCATTTGCTTCATTTTTTTCCACATTGTTATCACCTAATTTTATTGTAGCACTTTTTGGGCTAAAGGAAAAACTATTGCATTAATTTGGCTACTTTTTCTACAATATATTTTTTCGTATCTTCAAAACTCATATCTAAAGCAATGGCTAATTCATTGTATAAATACTTTTCCGCTTGAGCAAAATAATCTTCATCTTTTTCACTAAGTTTTTGCTTATTTTGGCGTCTTTTATCATTTCTTAAATAAGTTGTCTTAATTATTTTAATTAAATCTTCAGGACTACCTTGATAAAATAATTCTTTATACGTATTTTCAATATATTTATCATTGATATTTTTTAAGGGTTCAATTAAAGGAATCCGGTTTATTAAATTTTGGGCCTCTTTTTTACTAATAATGGGTCTTAAAAAGCCCCCTTTATTCGTAGTAGGAATAGTAATCGTAAGTGTTTTATCATCTAAAGGACTTAAGACATAATAATCTTCATTAGTTGCCTCATCATGTTTAATTTTTTTCACCTGACAAGTACTTTTCTTATACATTACATAATCATTTTCGCGATACATTTTGGCCTCCTTAAAAAAATAAGCGCAAGTCCTTAGCAATTGGACTTACGCATGAGTGCTGCTCATTGTTACATTTATATTATATGCCTTTTTTTAACTTTTCGTAAGGAAAAATTTTAATTAACAATATCTTTATCATTAGTGACATCCCCATTTCCTGAGACGGGAATGGCCTCACCCAAATATGTTGGTTTTACTTTAAAAATACTTTTAACAAAATCCTTATCTCGGGCTAAGATTTCTCTTAACTCCCGATAGGATTGACCAGCATAAGATCGGGTATCAGCGGCCACACCATAGGCCTTTAGACCTAGCTGATTAGCAATATATAAAGCCCGATATAAATGATATTTTTGAGTTACGATAATCACCTTTTGGGCTTGAAATATTTCTTTAGCCCGATAGATACTATCATAAGTGGAAAAGCCCGCATGATCCATAAAAATATCTGCCGAAGGAATACCATTATCAATAGCAACTTGTTTCATAACATTGACCTCATCATAATTTTTTGACCATGATCACCGGACATGATAATTTTAGGAGCAATATCTTCTTGGTATAACTGAATTGCAGTATCTAAACGATCACTTAGCATGGCGCTAGGAGCATCATTTTTCACTTTAGCCCCTAAAACAAGAATGCAATCAATATCTGTGATATTTTTTAATTCTGCAATATTTTTAATTTGATTTTTAGTAGTTATTTTAACATAACCATTTAATCCAAAAACAAGACCAAGAAAAAGAATACCCATAATTAACAACACTAGAATAATTATTTTTATTTTGAATTTTTTCATCTATTCTCTTCCCCACTTTACCATTTCATTTTAACATATTTAATTTAGGCCCGGTTATTTTTTTCGTTTAAGACAAATTTATTTGCTACCCAAATAAATTATTTTTTTCTTGTTAAACATATTCCTATTAGTGAGCAGATAAACACTATAGGAGCAATTCTTACGAAGAGCCATACAAAGCTATGAATTCCCACGCCTAAGATTGCTAATTCGGGATCGTTATAATCCCATTCCATATAAGTATTTTTTAACAATATCAGGCCCAAGAAAATAACTATTATCATGAGGCATATCGATATAAATAGATAATGCCAAACTTTTCTTTTGACCTCTTGCCTCTTCGCTAGTTTTAAATTTATTATTTCTAATTTTGTGGATATTTCTTCTAAGAAATTTTCCTTTTGTTCGGCAACATTTTCACCAAGTAAGGTACTTACTGAGGTATCTAAAGCATCTGCTAAGGAAACTAATAATTCAGAATCGGGAACAGATAAACCTTGCTCCCATTTGGAAATCGTTTGACGAACGACATTTAATTTTAGAGCCAATTCTTCTTGAGAAAGTCCTTGGGCTTTTCTAATTGCCTTAATATTATCTTTTAACATAATAATTTCCTCCTTCGCAAATAATTATAGATTATACATTGCGTTGCTTCAAGCAATGCATATTAACATTGGATATTTCCATAATTGTAACTTGGAATTATTTTATAAACATTTTACGATAGCTATTATTGATGGTTGCATCAAAGCCATCGGGCAAGTATTCAAGAGGTATATGTTCCTTATACTTAATATCCATAAAGTAATTACAAAATATTATTTCCACATATATGACTCTCTTTTTACCATCGGTAAGGGCATAGACAAAGCCCTGATATGAGTCAGCTTCCATCGCCAGTAACTTATAATTGGCAAATCCCGTTACTCCATAATAACCAATGTAATCTTCGATGCCATATTGATTTAATCTTTCACTCTCTTTTTCATAGGCAGTTTGAGAATAATCAACGACTAAATACGCTAAATATTGCTTATCCCAAGCATCTAAATAAACCATTTTGAAATTTTTAACATTTAATTCATTAATTGATTGGGGAAATATTTCTTCGGACATTCCCCATTTATCTTGATATTTACTATTAGCTTTAAGGCCGATAACATCCTGATATTTACTTATATCAGTTATTACCTCTTCCCTATTTAATCCACCCATAAATATAAATATACAACCAAAAACAACTACTAAAGCCATTGCTATTATTCCAATCATAATGGCAATATATTTAAACATATTTCTTTGTTTTTTCATTTTATAATATTCTTTTAGAATCAAATCTAAGTTTTCAACAGTATGGGTTTGTATTTTATTTTGGGCTATTTTTTCGCCACTTAAAAACTCATTAACATCAATATCTAAGGTATTACATAGTTCTTTTAATATAGCATAATCCGGCATATTTCTACCGTTTTCCCAATTTCCAATAGTCCGGTCTGATACGCCTAATTTTTCGGCTAATTCCTGTTGCGTAAAATTTTTTTCTTTTCGACAAGCCGCAATAAATTTGCCAATTTTCTCTTGATCCATAATTTACTCCCTTCATACTAATATTTTAAAACTTAATAGATTATTTTAACAGGAAAAGTATCAAGGGTAACATTGTATGGCAATTATTTCAATGTCGTTAGTTTCATATTTATTTTATTATATCAAAAAACAAACCATTTAAACTGGTCTGTTTAGCAATTTTTTAATCTAATTTATTATATTCTTCATCGGAAACAGATTCTAACCATTCATTTGCTGTATCTTCCCCTGGTACTTCAACAGCAATATGACTAAACCAAGAATCAGGTCTTGCTCCATGCCAATGTTTTACATTTGCTGGGATTACGACAACATCTCCAGGAGATAACTTTTGGGCATCTTTTCCCCATTCTTGGTAGTATCCATATCCTGCCGTACAAATCAAAACTTGTCCGCCACCACTTTTGGCATGATGAATATGCCAATTATTTCGACATCCTGGTTCAAATGTTACATTCATAAAACCTATGCCATTCCCGGTTTTTGCTAACATATTAATATAACTTTGGCCACTAAAATATTCAGCAAAAGCATCATTTGGTTGTCCCAATCCAAATAAATTTATTTTGTCAAAATATTCTTTATTCACTATTCTTCCTCCTTCCCATAAATTTCTTCAATCATTGGAAATGTACTCCAAGCTTTAGGCCAACC
>CANQZX010000037.1 GCA_947628445.1 uncultured Bacilli bacterium | reverse complement strand
CTGTTCGACTATAAAAGAAGGCAAATGTTGCTCCAATAACCGCTAACAATAAAACAGCGATGGCAATCAAAGTTAAAATTAAAGTTCTTCTTTTATTTTCCTCCATACTACTACTCCTTACTTTTATTGTTTCCTATCTTTATATTTTTATTATACATCGAATAAAATGTGATTTCTAGACATAAGAAAAAATATTTTTTTCCCCATCTTCCCTTTTATTGTATATATATATATATATATATTGTAAGGGATCTTGTTTTTCTTTGACAATTTGTAGACATAAGAAAAAAGAGCATGTGCTCCTTTTTTCTAACCGACGCAATAAGAGTTGGTAATATAACGCCGTAAGACGCTACCAATGGTTTGACCAATTTTTAAAATGGTTGTAGCCATCTTTGTTACGGCATTAATCATGGAGGTGGTAATGCTTCCACCAACAATGCACACTAGTTCATTATTTTTTAACTCCATCTTTTACCTCCTTATCCGTTATTGCATTTTAGTGGGTTCCGATAGCCATCAAGAATACCAATGGCTAAAAGTAAAACCCCACCGATGGCTAGCCAAAGACCGGCTCCGCCCCCTGATACCTTTTGTAATTCTTGGTCATTTAAGTTATTCATTACATCACTCCTTTATAAATTGAATAATTTTTTGACTAATCTTTTCTTGATTATAGTAAAAACATACTTTGATTATTTCATTAACGAAACTTGGTTTAGCAATATTTATCGTAAATGTTTGATAGTTGATTTTTTCAATTTCGTCATATTTTATTTCGCTAATGTTTTGGATGGTATAATCATATTTTTTATCATTTATTTTTAAGATAGCCCCATCGTGCAATGTATCAGAGTATGTAAGGGGCACATCAATATTTAAATTAACTCCATCACTCACGGCGATTAAAAATAGGCGATCATATAACTTATGGTTACAAATATAAATTGTTAAGAAAGTGGTTGCCAAAACCACGATTATTAAAGCCCACCAATTATGAGGTTTAAGATTTAACAGCCGTTGGTAATTATTTTGCATCTAAGGCCTCGAAAGTAATAACTTTATCAAATAAATCATCTTGGTTTTTATGAGTAACATAAATTAAAGTTTTTTGGGGAAAATAAGTTTTTAAGTTGGTTATGATTTGTCGTTCAATCGCGTAATCAACCTCACTTAATGGCTCATCTAAAATAATAATTTTGGCCTCCTTTAATAAAGCCCGTGCCAGAATGATGCGCTGTTTTTCCCCACCCGAAATGGTTTTATGATAATTATTAACAATGGTCTCATAACGCAACCGTTTTTTATTAATTACCTCATCCAAAAGACAAACATGGGCAATTTCGTTAACTTTGGCTAAGGGAATATTGCGTCCTAAAACTAAATTATTCCAAATAGTATCGGTAAAAATAGTTTCATTTTGAGAAACATAAGTAATGTTTTCCCGAATGGTTTTAAGCGAACAATCTAAAATATTTTTGCCATCAATTTCAATAGTCCCAGTAAAATCACTATACATTTTAGCAAATAACTTGCACATCGTGCTTTTACCACAGCCACTGGGACCTTTAAACATTACTTTAGCCCCCGCGGCAATTGCAAAATTAACATCTTGCAACACTAAATGGTAATCATTATAACTAAAACTAAGATTTTTTACCGTTAAGTTGCCTTCTTTAAAACTGATGCGCTTGCCCATTTTCTCGGGCGTAATACTTAAAAAATCACTTATCTTGGTAAACGTGGCCTTAAAAAAATTAAATTTAGGTAATGTATCAATTAAATTTTTCACCGGGTTTAAAAAGTAAGTCATAAGCGAAGAAAAAGTAAGCAAATTAGCCAAGGTTAAATCTTGCTGTAAGATAAAGTAAAAACCACAGGATAGAATACTAAAGTAACCAATTTCGCTAATGCCGTTTTTTAAATTTTCTTCTTTTAAAACAAACTCATTTAATTTAAAATTATCATAAAGTAAAATGGCTAATTTTTCTTCAATATTTTTTAAGATTGACGATGTTAAGTTTAAATTTTTAATCGCCGGATAGGCCTCGATTGCCTCCAATAAATAATTATTAAACTCTTCTTCATAAGTTATATTTTGATAGGCCTTACGATAAATTGGGCGCATCGTTAATAAGCCAATAATAAGATAAATTGTAACAACAAGAAAAAGAATTAAAAACAATTTACTATTTATCCATATTAAAAGCGGAATAGTCGAAAACATTAAGATGAAATCTAAAAGAAAATTAATAAATAATTCCGTATATAACGCTTTAATATTATTAAGTTCTTTTACGCGCGTCATTATCTCCGCGCTACTTCGACTACTCATACTCGTAGAAGGGATTTTAAATAAATGATTAAGAAAATCGGCAAGCAATAAAACATCAATATTTTTATTTAAATGATTTTCCAAATAACTTCGCAAATAAGTAAATGTTATTTTAAACAAAGTTACAATAGCAAAAACCAAAATAATGAGTTTTAAATAAGCACCATAACCGACCTCACCTAAGCCATCGAGCCCAATTTTAAAATAGTAACTGGCGGCAATGGTCGTTAAAGTAAGTAAAATACTTATCAAGACGATTTTGACAAAAAGCATTTTTTCTTGTTTTAAAATATCGCCCCAGATGAGCCAAATACTTTTTCCCTTGGCTAAATAAACAATTTTTTCTTGGGGATAGAACATAAGTAATATTTCGGAAAAAATGGTTGCAAATTCTGAGCGCTTCATCTTTACTTTGCCTTTAGCGGGATCCATTAATATAACACTAGTTTTCGTAATTTCATAAAGCACCACGAAATGATTAAAACCATTTTTGTATTTAACATGCGCAATAGCCGGTAAAAAAATATTGGCATCATCCAAAGTAGCCGTTTTTATTCCTTTAGTAGCAAAGCCATATTTTTGGGCGGCCTGAAATAAATTAAAAGCCGTTGTGCCATCTTTAGTTGTTTTGGTATCTAATCTAATACGTTCCATCGGCACATAACCATCATAATACTCAATGATTGAGGCCAAACAACACGCCCCACAATCTTGCAAATCATGTTGCCGGACAATTACCATTTTCGCCATTTTTCTTCCTCCCTTCACTTATACTATTTCCTAAATTAAAGGTATTTCCTTTTTTTAAGACCTAACTTTTTTTAAAGTTTATTAAGGTTTTTTTAATATTTACTAACTTGTCTCATATACTTTAGTAGATTTTGGAGGAAAGATATGATTAATAAACAGAATTTATGGTTTGTAACTTTGTTTTCACTAATTTTAGTTTTAGGTATTTACTATGTTTCGATGGATGATGAAGCCCTGGCCACCCTCGCGGGAGATAATGATGCTTCCAAAGAAACCATCGAAATTAAAGAAAATGATGTTTTAGTTGCCTTAAGAGTGGCCGAAGATGAAGAAATCATGAAAGAAATGCAAACCTATCAAGATATTTTATTAGATAATACAGCCACACTCGAAGAAAAAAATGATGCTTATGAATCATTGCAGGCCTTAAATTCCGCGAAAGGCGAAGTTGAGAAAATTGAAAAATTAATAAGTGATACCTACAACTATGATTCTTTTGTAAAAATTAATGGCGATAGTATAAGTGTTGTTATCTCCGCCCAAGAACACAACAAAGAAATTGCTAATAAAATAATTCGGTCGATTCAAGCCCTATACGATAAACAAAAATATATCACGGTTAAATTTGAAAAATAATTTAGAAAAAACGCACTTTTTCCCCAAATACTTCATAAAATACTATGAAGTATTTTATATGGAAGAAAGGATTAAAAAATGAAAAAAAGAATCTTAACCGAAAGAGAACAAGAAGTCTTTGATTTACTTGTCTTAAATAAATCAACAAAAGAAATTGCTAGTTTTTTAGGTATCAGTGAAAAAACTGTCCGCAATCATATTTCCAATGCTATTCAAAAATTAGGTGTTAAAGGACGAGCTCAAGCAGTAGTCGAATTAATAAAAATGGGTGAACTAGCAATTTAAAGAAAGACTTCGGTCTTTTTTTTTTCGGTTTTCCATATAATTAAATTAAGGTGGAATTATGTTAAAGAAATCAGCATTTCGCAGAATTATTTTGGCTTCCCTAGCCCTTTTAATCTTACTCATAATTTATTTTTTCCCGAGTAAAGAAACTTATATTGATGAGACTCTTACTTATGTTGATCAAGTCGAAATGCCTATTTTTTTAATTGATCAAAATGATTATGTGGCTCGCACAACCATTGTCAAAAATAAAACGGAATTAAATGATATAATTAAAGAAATCATCGATGCTTTAACCATTGGAGGTTCGAAATCTAGTTATATTCCCGAAAGCTTTAAACCCTTAATTCCCGAAGGAACCAAATTATTAGATTTTAGCCTCGATAATGGCCTTTGTAAATTAAACTTTAGTAACGAGTTTTTAAATGTTGAGTCCCAATACGAAGAAAAAATGATCGAGGCCTTAATTTATTCTTTAACCGAATTAACGGAAATTAAACAAATTATGCTTTTTGTAGAAGGCCAACAATTAACCAAACTCCCCCATTCCAGGAAGAAACTACCTAATACCTTAGATAAAAATTATGGTATTAACAAAATCTATAATTTAGATTCCATTAAAGATACGAGCAAAACCACTATTTATTATTTGAGTAAAAATAATGATTTTTATTACTATGTTCCCGTTACCGAAATAACTAATGATCATACTGAACCAGTTGAGGTCATTATCAACAATTTAAAATCGACTCCTGTTTATCAAACTAATTTAATTAGTTATTTAACAGCTTCGGCTAATCTATTAAGTTATGAATTGCTGGAAAATAGTATATCCTTAAGTTTTAATAATTATTTACTGGCTAATTTGGAGGAAAAAGAAATCTTAGAAGAAGTTAAATATTCAATTGCCCTATCGCTACGCGATACTTACGATATTACCGAGGTAATATTTAATGTCGAAGACGAAGAAATAGCAAAAGTCGAAATTAGCTAAAGTATAAAGTTTGAACTTTTATCTATACTATTAAATAGCGTTAAGCTATTTTTTTAAGCATGAACAAATACTTGATTTACACCCTATTTTAAGTTATAATTTAGTTGTTCCTGTCCTCGTAGCTCAGCTGGATAGAGCAATCGCCTTCTAAGCGATCGGTCAGGCGTTCGAATCGCCTCGAGGATACCATTTTAAAAAGAAAAACAGTCATTAAAGCTGTTTTTTTTATTTTTTTAACTTAATTTAATCGTCGGTAGTTTTCTTTTTCTAGTTTTAATTTCGGATAATTCACCTTCGGGTTTTAAATCAAAAAACTCTAAACCTAATTTTTGATAAATGCCTTTTATCTCTTCAAGCGTAACTCCCTCTGTATACCAATCAAAATATTTTAAATAATTTTTACTTTTTTGAAACAATAATATTCTTCCCGTTACGGTAAATAAATCAATTATATCTTTATCCGCTACTGGATGAGAAATTTTTTTAAAACCTAATCTTTCTAAAGATAATACCTCATTTAAAGCTTTAACACCTTCATAAGAACATTCTGGTAAAGCTAAGTTTTTTTCTAAATAATCAATTAAATAAGATAGAACCTTAAAGGCCTCTTCACGGCTCATTTTCAAAGGTAACATAAAGGGATCAAAAGGCCAATCCATTAATTCAAGATTATCTTTTTGGTTAGTATATCCCTCCCCAATGCGTTGGTAAGAAATATATCTTAACCGATAAATATTTTGATTACCTAACTCATGATTTTCTAATTTGGCATTAAATTCATAATCGCGATTCATAGTGTTATTCCTTTCACTTAACAATGTCCATCAATATTATTACCAGTCATTTCCCCTAAAACTAAATAATTGTAAAATACTTTCATCATCATATGATCAAAAGTCATATGTAAATCTTCCGCAATTTGCATATCGTCTTCCGCTACATGCATTTTATAGTCGGCCATTTGAGCTAATTTACCGCCGGAATAACCCGTAATACCTATTACTTTAGCCCCACATTCTTGAGCATAAGTCGCCGCATTTAATACATTTTGCGAATTACCGGAACCGGAAATACCAATAAATAAATCATTAGCCGTTATTTTATTAATTAATTGAAAACGAAATATTTCTTCATAACCAATATCATTAGCCACGGCCATGATGGTTGAAACATTATCATTTAAACAATAAAAATTAAACTTTTTATCTAAACGTTCACTAATGCCTTTATTAAAATCATTTTGCATATGACTTGCTGTTGAGGCACTACCTCCATTACCACAGACATAAATTGTCCCCTTATTTTCGTATGTCTTATAAATTGCTTGCATCGTTTCATTAATTTCCGCTAGATTAAGCGCTTCAATACATTTAATTTCACGAGCATAGTATTCTGTAATTGCTTTTTTAAAATCCATTTATCTTACCTTTTCTTTCTTTTTAAAATTTTTTGAACAGCATCTAATAAATCTTCAGCCCCTTCATCAGGAGAAACATCATATTTACCATCGCGTCCAGCTTCACCAGTTTGAACTAAAATACCAGGAATGCCCACATTATGAGCCATTTGAATATCGCAAGTCGAATCACCAATAACGAAGGATTGGGCTATATCTAGATTAAAATCGGCTGCAGCTTGAGTTAATAACCCCGTTTGCGGTTTCCGACAAGAGCAAGCAATTTTTAATTCTGGAACCTCGCCTTCAAAACCTTTATCCGGATGATGAGGACAATAATATAAGCCATCCAAGTAAGCCCCTTCATTCCCCAGTAAAGTTTCTAAATGTCGGTGAATATTATTTAAATTTTCAACAGTACTTTCGCCCCGAGCAATAATGGGTTGATTCGTAATAACAATACATAAATATTCTGAGGCATTTATTAACTTGATTGCTTCAGCTACCCCAGGAATTAATGCTAAATCTTCTTTATGAACTAAAAAGCTTTTATGTTCATTTATTGTGCCATCTCGATCTAAGAAAATGGCCTTTTGCTTATTAGCCAAATTTCTTTTTTCACAGATTCCATTAGCGTAATCATCGTTTACACTTTGATATCTTTCTGGCGTTCCCATATCTTTTACATATTCGGTTGAATGATAAGCAAAAACACGATCAACCCCTAACATGGCTTTAATAATATCCTTTTCTAAATTATATTTTTGGGGTTTCGTAATATAATCAAGAATTTTAGGAGAAAAAAGATAAATTCCCGAATTAACCATATTCGAATAATCATAATTTCGCACATTTTCTTTGGAATCAAAAGCTTCAACCCGATTATCTTTAGTAATAATTAGGTCACTATCAAAAGGGTGAGAATTAGGATGCGTAAGTAAAGTTGCATCTGCTTTGTTAGCCCGATGAAAAGCAATCATCCTTTTAAAATCAACACTTAAAAAGACATCGCCAAAGATTAAAATAAAATCATCGGTTAATTCTTCTTTTAAATAATACAAAGAGCCAGCGGTACCTAATAATTGTTCCGGATTTTCCGCGAAATAAGTAATTTTTACTTGCCATTTAGCCCCATCGCCAAAATAATCTTTTATTTTGTCACCTAAGTGACCAATCACAATAATTATTTCGTTAATTCCCGACTTTTTTAAACAATTTATTTGGTGCTCTAAAATGGGAATTCCCGCAACAGTTAACATTGGTTTGGGTATTTCATCATTGGTAATAGTAGAAATACGCGTACCTTTGCCACCCGCCATAATCACTGCTTTCATTATAATTGTTCCTTGATATTTCGCGCAGTTTCGCGGACGGATTCATCAGAGGTATGGGCAGCTGTCCAACCCGCTTGGTGAATTTTGGATAAATCATATTGGAATCTAGGAACATCGCCTTTCCAGCCAATATTACCACCAGTATAATTATATTTAACATCATGCAAGCCCAATTCTTCACAAATAATATTGGCAATCGTTGTCACATTTGTCGCACTTTCCACACCAACATTATATATTTCCAAGCCCGTGGCCATTGGCCGGTCTAAAGTAAAGGTTAAAATAGCATCTACTAAATCCAATACATATAAATATGGTTTAGTTTGCGTTCCATCACCTAAAATAGTTAATTCCCGGGGATTTTCTTTTAATTTATTAACAAAATCATAAATAACACCATGGGTTAAATTAGGTCCTATTACATTGGGAAAACGGAAAATAACCGTTGCTAAATCATTCATATGAGTATAGGAAGAAATAAAGCCCTCAGAAGCATATTTAGCACTACCATAATAAGAAATTGGTTTTAACCCCCCTAAATTTTCTGTTAATAATTCTTGGCGATCACCATAAATGGCTGAGGTGGAAGAAAAAAACAATTTTTTAATATCTTGCCGCCGCATTAATTCTAAAACACTATAGGTTGTCATAAAGGTATTATTTAAATCAATACTCGGATTTTTACCGCCCTTTTGAATATCTGAATTGGCTGCTAAATGATAAACCATATCAATTTTTTCAGCAGCTAAAGTTTGGCAAAAAGTTTCTGTATCTTCGATATTTAATTCATAAAATTTATACTTCGGATTAGCTTTAAATATTTCTACATTAGCCGATTTTCCTAAAGTGAAATTATCGACACAAACAACTTCTATATCCCTTTCCAATAATTTTCTTACTAAATGGGTACCGATAAAACCAGCACCACCGGTAACTAATACTTTCATTTTTTTCCTCCTTAATTTACAAATATTACCGTTGATCCTTGATGATCAAATTCAAATTCCATTTCCGTCAAATCGTGCATGGCAGCGCGAAATTGCTTTTGTTTAGCTTGAGGAACATAAAATAGGAAAAAGCCACTACCACCAGCCCCTAAGATTTTACCACCACTAGCACCATTGGCTAAGGCCCGATCATAGATTTTATCAAAATCCGGATTAGAAATTCCTTGGGCTAAAGTCTTTTTAATTAACCAATTTTGGTGTAAGACCTCACCAACATAATCAACATTATTATGTTCCAATTCATATTTAAGTTTATGGGTTAAATCCACAATCATTTTTTGTTTAGCTTGTTTTTCTTCATCGGATATCATATTTTGCGATTGTTCTTTTAAAATAGCAGAGGCATTATGTTCTCCTCCCACATATAACATCAATAAGTTACTTTCTAATTTATTTAAAGCTTCCTTCGACATTAAAATTGGTTCAACATAAACAGAGCCATCTTTATTAAATTGGTAATAATTTAATCCCCCAAAAGCCGCGGCATATTGATCTTGCTTACCAATCGGATTTTTTAAAACATCAATTTCCATATGACAAGCCGCTTCGGCTAATTCCTCCTCGGAAATAAATTCCCGTTTATGACATTTTAAATTTTTAATAAGTCCTACGGTAAAGGCACTAGAAGAGCCCAATCCCGTTCCTTGTGGAACATCCGCAATAGAGGTTATTTCTAAACCTTGTAATTTTTCTTGTTTTAAACATTCCCGAAATATGGGATGATTAATATCCGCTAAATTATTAACAATTTCCGTTTTAGAATACTTTAAAGTTGTGGTTTTTCGATCAAAAGCCGGATGGGAGGTAATATACATATATTTTTTAATCGTTGTGCTGATAACACAACCGCCATTTTCTTCATAAAATGATGGTAAATCGCTTCCCCCACCACATAAGCTTACCCGAAATGGGGTTTTGGTTATTATCATATTTTCTCCTTTTTAATTATTTTTTTCTTCTTTATCTAAAGTGGCAAATAATTTTTCTAAATCTTTAATTTGTTGTTGATAAGTAAATTTAGCAATGTACTTTTGCCCATTTGCCGCAATTTGGCGATATAATTTGGGATCGTTAATTAATTTATCGGCCCAATTAACAAATTCCGTAATATTTTCTGCCCGAAAGCCACATTTATGATCGACGGCCATTTCTTTAGTTCCCCCAACAGGTGTGGAAATAAAGGGCTTACCTAAAACCAAACCTTCGGCTAGGATAGCCGGGAATCCCTCTTGCGTAGATGTCATTATAACAGCATCGCTTTGGGCTAAATAAGCATATTGGTTTTCTTGAAAACCCAATAATTTAACCTCTTTTTCCAAATGCAATTTTTTTATTTTGGCCGACAATTCATCTTTTAATTTGCCCCGGCCTAACATCCATATATTAAAATCTAGGCCTTTTTCTTTCATCGCTTGCGCAATATCAATTAAATACAAAGGATTTTTACGATCATCAAGTCTTCCCGCGAATAAAAAAGTAAATTTTTCTTTTTTAATATTTGGTTTTTCTTTCGCCATTTTTTTAATAGTATCAAAGTCTAAAGAATTATGAATTATAACTGTTTTATCTTTATGTTCTGGATAGATATCAATAATTGATTGATAGGTATTATCAGATATAGCGACAATTTTTTTAATATGTTTATAAGCCCTTTTTTGTAACCAATATTCGTATTTATGAGTTTTCAAATCATAAATATCGGTATGAACCCACGAAATAGTTTTACCTTTTTTACTTAATAAATAAGTAGGAATTAAGGAATTAAAAGCTATTTCATAGTCATAGTTATTTTTTAAATATATTTTTCGTAAAATACCGGGAAAATATTCCACGAGAATTTTGGCTAGCCACATTTTCAAATGATTATCTTTGGTTTCATCAATAATCGGTTTTAAAACGTGAATCCTTTTATCAACTTCTAAGATTTTAATATTTGAATGCCAATATTCTAAAATATCAATTTCATATTTATCTAAATCCATTCGATTTACAATATTGGCTAAAAGATTTTCGGCCCCGCCACCATAGGAAAAGGACCAAATTATAAATAAAATCTTTTGCTTTTTTTTCATCTTTCTCACTCCTCTTACTACTTAAAAACCCAATCTTTATTAAATAGAAAAAGCTCTTTTTTTATTAATTATTCCTATTAAAATTATAAAATATTTCTCTAGCTTTAGCAAGTTATTTTACATATTCTATTTTTCACAAAAAAAGGGGCTGTCCGGAAATTAAGTGATTAATTTCTTGACAGTTCTTTTATTTTGGTTTTACATATGGAAATTTTTCAGTTTGTAAAATGATTGGAGTTTTCCAACAGTTTTTTTTAAATTTATTTTCATTATT
>CANQZX010000036.1 GCA_947628445.1 uncultured Bacilli bacterium | reverse complement strand
GAGCACGGAACCTTATCTTTGGTAAACAATTTCTCTGTTTCAGAATTAGAGATTATCAGTCAATGCTTCAACTTAACCTGTTTTTAGTTATTATAAAACTTTAATTTTGCGTTTTCACAAAATCATTTTTGTGTGTAATTTTTTCATATTTTTATTTTCAACCTTTTACCTCTTTTCTTTAACTTTAGTTACTAAAGCATTAATCTCTCCTTGATGAAAACGAATTGTTAAAGCATCATTAACCTTTAAATCATTGCTATTACTTATAAGTTTACCATCTTTTTGCACTAAAGAGTACCCTTTTTCTAAAATATTTAATGGATTTACTAATTTTAGAGTATTAACTAAAAGATCTAACTTATTTTTACTTTTTTCCATTAAACTTAACGGATTTTTTAAAATATAATTATCCGTTACTTTAGCTAACCGTTGCGTTTTATTCAACATGATTTTTTCCAAGGCTTTAGCTAAATCTTGATGGAGTTGGGCATATTTTTGTTCTTTAACCTCATAGATCGCTAACGGATTTTTTAAAACAAAACTATTTTTAAAATTTCGTAAAGTAATAAACCGGGTATTAATCATATTTTTAATATTTTTATTAAGGCGAATCCGATAATTGTCAATTAAGGTATTAAGATCAATAATGGTTGGTACGGCCATTTCCGCGGCTCCCGTGGGAGTTGGCGCTCTTAAATCAGCTACAAAATCGGCAATCGTCCAGTCAATTTCATGACCAACCGCGGAAATTATTGGCGTCTGGCATTCATAAATAGCTCGGGCCACAATCTCTTCATTAAAGGCCCATAAATCTTCAATGGAACCGCCGCCCCGACCTACAATAATTGTATCAACCCCAAAGGCATCAGCTCGCGCAATTTGCGTAACTATATTTGCCGCCGCCTCTTTACCTTGCACTAAAGTGGGAAACAAAATAGTCTCACATAGCGGAAATCTTCTTTTAATCGTACTCATAATATCGCGAACCGCCGCTCCTGTTGAGGCCGTAATAACCCCAATTTTTTCGGGATACTTTGGAATGGGCTTTTTATGTTCGGGATTAAACAAGCCTTCACTAGCTAATTTTTTCTTTAATTTTTCGTATTCAATATAAAGCGCCCCTAAACCATCAACTTGCATTTTTTCTACATATATTTGGTAACTGCCTTGAGGGGGATATGCACTAATACGGCCTTCGACTAAAACATTCATCCCATCTTCGGGAACAAAATCAAGCGTTGCGGCTTCCCGACTAAACATCACGGCACTAAGTCTAGCATAATCATCTTTTAATGTAAAATAAAGATGTCCGCGTGTATGATTTTTAAAATTACTTATTTCCCCTTTTAAATAGATTTTATTTAAAAAAGAATCGCGGTCTAAAAGCGTTTTAATATAATTATTAAGTTCACTAATATTTAAATATTTATTTTCTTCCATGTTTAATTTCCTCTCTTATAGCCGTGATTAAAGCATAATTTTTCGTATAGGCCGCGATCATTTCGGCCGCATCCGTAATTTCTAAAACCACCGTTTTATTTTCACTATAAATTAAAGTCGTATTAGTAAGATAAGCTAAAGCTTTTTCATAAAAAGCAGGAGTTAATAATTGATATAACCGATCAAAGATATAGCCATATTCTTCCCCATAATTTTGATAAAAGTTTGTAATATCTTCTTTAATCGCATTTTGTCGTTTGGCCTCATAATCAAGATAATCCGTAAATAAAACAGTTTGGCGAATACCATACCAATCTTTGCCATGTTTAGAAGCTGAAATATTATGAATAAAATTATCTAAATGATATTCATTATCAAAAATACCTAAAGCTAGTTCCCCCATTTTGGTTTCAATAATACCCCAATTTTTACCTAAACGATCCCAATAGCCCATGAAAATATCATAACCATATAAAATAATGATTTCTTGAAATAAATTTGGAATTTGCATGGCAAGTTCGGGATTAGAACCATATTTTTGTTCTAAAAAAAGGCGAATTTCATTTAAGGAAGAACTGGCCTCGCGCGTTAAACCTAACTCTTCGGCCGTTTGAAATGAACCGAGATCACTTAAATTAGAACTTGCAACATAAACGGCTGATTCATCCGTTAAATTAGGCATAACTAAATAAATATCGGGAGCAATTAAGCCCACTTGTCTTAAAATAAACGAATTAATTAATTCATTGATTGCCAAATCATAACTCATTAGCCTATCTTCGGCATCTTGGGCCTTTTTCACATAAAAATGCCCCATTGTTAAAGTCAATGGCTGGGCCAATTCACATTTTTTGATTTGGTTAAGATCTTCTTTGGTAAAAGTCATTCTTTAATAATCCTATCTAAAACGGCATTAATAATTTTACGAACGGCTTCATCGCTATATTTTTTGGCTAGCTCCACGGCTTCATTAATAACGACCACCTCAGGCGTATCGGTATAAGTTAATTCATAAATGGCCATCCGCAAAATCGCGGCTCCACTTTTATCAAGCCGATCAATTGTCCATTCTTTCATATGTTTATTAGCAACATCATCAATTTTATCTTGATAAGTAACGACACCAAAAACAATGTCTTTTACAAACTCATTTGCAATATTTAAATTATTTTTAATGACTTCTTCCACATCAAATGCTACTTTTTGATCTTTATAAATATCTATTTGATATAAAATAATCATAATTTTTTCCCGTAGTTCGCTTCGCGTTAATGCCATATTTTACCTCTTCTCTTATAACTAAATTATAACAAATATTCTTAAGTTTTTATAGTTATTTTTTAAATTGTTACTTTATTTTTAAAATATCTAAATCAACATCCCCATTTATTCCTGGGATAGAACCAATATTTGAAAATTGCCACATATCATACCCTTCATAAGATGTTTTACTTGTATAATGGGCCAGCCAAATCCGGTCGTAAGATGATGTAAAGAAATTTTCTAAATAAAACTTGCTCCCATAAAGCATTCCTTTATAACCCGCCTCTTCCACAGTTTTAAGAAAACTATGGGCCATTTCATTTAAATCATTAAAGTTTAAATGATACGTATTCCAACTACTCCAATTTTCCCAGTCAAAACAAATTGGTAAATCTAACTTCGTATCCTTTAATGTTTTTAAAATCCATTTGGCTTCCGCGATCGCATCTTTTTGACTTGCCGCTTTACTATAAAAATAAATTCCAATTTTTAATCCCGCATCTTGGGCTTTTTGCAAGTTTTGCTTAAAGTACGGATCAATATTTATTTCATCGCCAATTTTAGTTTTATTTCCAATTCGCATCATAACAAAAGTTGCTCCCGCTTCTTTTACGGCTTCAAAGTCAATATCTCCTTGCCATTTGGAAACATCAATGCCCATTTCCATATCTTTAGTTAAATATTTCTTTTGGGCCTCAGCAAAAGTTAAATTTTCATGCGTTGCCGGTGGTATTACCGAATCATTTGGTTTTTGGACATTTAAAGTCAAATTATGATTGGCTTGATTCCCGGAATCATCCGTAACAACAAATCTAATTTTATAACTACCTTCCGTTTTTAAATCATAATCTCCTTCAATTTTACAATCTAAATATCGGTCATAGTTATCAGCCATCGTTATTAAATTGCATAAATTTTCTTCATAATTTAAATCGATAATTTTTGCACCACTTCCAAATATTTTAGGATCCGTTTCATCAACTACATTATAAGATATTTCGTATTCATATTCTTTATTACGATAAGTAATTTTAATTTTTTGACTTTGTTTGCCCACATCTGTTGTTTTTAAAGGATCATTTTTAATTTCGCCATTGGTTTCTTTAATAATATCTTGAACATTTACTTTACTATAAACCTCAACATCTTGATTCTTTAATTTTAAAACAAAATTATCAGGCAATTTACCAGGACTTTTAAAAGTAAAAACTAAACCAATAATTAAAGTTAAAACAATAACGATGAGCCAAGCATATTTTTTTAAAAATTTTTTCATCTTTAACCCGTTCATTAAATCACCTAATTTAATTATATCACTTATCCCCCGTAATTAATAATATTAAGATAATGTTTTATTATGGAAAAGACATAAAATCATTAATTACCAAATAAAATTATAAGGGAATATGAAAAATAAACAATATGATAAATTACTTTTTTTAGCAGTTTTACTTATTGCTATTTTTGGAATCATTATGATTTATTCTGCCAGTTCAATTTGGGCGGAATATAAATATAATGATCCGTTTAAGTTTGTCAAATCCCAAAGTTTTTTTCTCCTTTTAGGAATTATTGCCATTATCGTTTTAAGTAAAATAGATTATCATTTATATGAAAAAAAAGCTAATTTAATTTTGCTAGTTTGTTTAACACTCTTAGTTTTAGTTTTAATCCCGGGCATTGGTAGTATCCGCAATGGTTCGAGAAGTTGGTTTGGTTTTGGGGGTTTAGGAATTCAACCGAGTGAGTTTGCTAAACTGGGTTTAATTATTTATGTTGCCAAATACTTAAGTCGCAATAATCGAATCATTAAAGATATTAAAAAAGGTGTTTTACCCCTATTACTAGTTATTGCCACCTTTTTTCTTTTAATAATGCTGGAACCTGATTTTGGAACTGCCATGGTAATTGTTTTAACTTTAATATTAATGATTTTTATCTCGGGCGTCAAACTTTCTTTTTTTATTAAAGTGGGTTTACTAGGGCTTTTAGGTATTGTGGCCTTAATAATTGTTGCTCCTTATCGAATGCTTAGAATTATCTCTTTTTTAAATCCTTGGAGTGATCCTTTGGGTAGTGGTTATCAAATTATTCAGTCTCTTTATGCTATTGGTCCTGGAGGACTACTCGGTCAAGGTTTTTTAAAGTCTCGGCAAAAACAATTCTATCTTCCCGAACCCCAAACGGATTTTATTTTCTCCATTATTTCCGAAGAATTTGGCTTTTTAGGTATTTTAATTGTCACCGCCTTTTTTGCCTTTATTACCTATCGAATTATTAAAATAAGTTTAAAATCTCATGATTTATTTGCTAAATATTTAAGTTTTGGCCTCGGCGGGGGTATCATTGTGCAAGCCCTTTTAAATATTGCCGTAGTTATTGGTTTAATTCCCGTCACCGGAGTAACATTACCTTTCTTTAGTTATGGGGGATCTTCATTACTTGTTAGTATGGCCAGTATTGGAATTATTTTAAATATTTCGAAAAACAAGTAAAATATAATTGGCACGCGAACATACATTTGTTATAGTTTATTTATGTTCATAGTAAGGGGGAATGAATATGAATAATGTTGTATTAAAAAATGAAGAAAAAATTGAAAATATGATTTATGAAATAAGAGGAAAACAAGTAATGCTTGACTCAGATTTAGCAAAACTTTATGGAGTTCAAACAAAAAGAATTAATGAAGCAGTAAGAAATAATTCACAAAAATTTCCAGAAAGATTCTCTTGGTTATTGTCAAATAATGAATGGGATTTTTTGAGGTCGAAATTTTCGACCTCAAGTTTAGTGAATAATAATCATGGTGGTAGAAGATATAATCCTCGTGTTTTTACCGAACAAGGTGTAGCGATGCTTGCCACTATTTTAAAATCTACTGTTGCAACTCAAGTTAGTATTGCTATCATGGATGCTTTTGTATTAATGCGAAAATATATTTCTAATGAATTAATTGAACAGAAATATATTAACAATTTAGTGATAAAACATGAGGAAGATATCAAATTATTGCAAGAATCTTTTAACAAATTAGAAGAAAAGAAAAAAGATAATGAAATTTATTTTGATGGCCAAATCTATGATGCTTATTCCAAAATCGTAGATATTTTAAAAGAGGCCCGAGATAATATAATTATTATTGATAATTATGCAGACAAATCTGTTTTAGACATGATAAGAATTATAAAAACTGATGTAATTATAATATGTAAAACTAATGGCTTATTAAAACAAATAGATATAGATAAATATCAAAAACAATATAATAATTTAAAAGTAATTTATAATAATGATTTTCATGATCGGTACATTATATTAGACCAAAAAGATATTTATCATTGTGGAGCATCACTTAATTATTCCGGTAGTAAAACTTTTTCAATTAATAAATTAAAAGATAAAATAGTAAAGAATAATTTAATAAAATATGTACTTACAATTATAGAATAATTATTCAGTTATTTTGTAATATTTCTAAAAATAATTTCTTTAATTATTGCAATTCACTTTTATAAAGTTGTTGATATATTTTAGATTTTTTAATTAATTCTTGATGAGTTCCCTTCGCAGCTACCTCGCCATTATCAATGACATAAATAATATCCGCATCAATGATAGTAGATAAACGATGGGCAATAATTAATACCGTATGATCAACAACCAAATCATCGATTACTTTTTTAATATAATTTTGAGATTCATTATCTAAAGCACTAGTGGCTTCATCAAAAAGAATTATTTTACTTTTCTTAGCAAAAGCCCGAGCAATCGCTAAGCGTTGTTTTTGCCCACCCGATAAATTGACACCACCTTCACCTAAAATCGTATTATATTTTTTTGGTAAACTCATAAAATAATCGTCAATATAAGCCAGTTTACAATATTTACGAATTTCTTTAAGGGTTAATTTAGGATCTAAATATAAAAAGTTTTCCTTAATTGTTTTATTAAATAAGAATGGTTCTTGCCGAATAATAGCTATATTTTGTCTTAAATTTTCTTCACTTAAATCTTGAATATTAACGCCATCAATTGTAATAGTGCCAATATTGGTATCAAAAACTCGGGTTAAAAGATTGAAAATAGTGGTTTTACCTTGCCCACTTTTACCAACAATGCCAATTTTTTGATGGGGTTTGAAAGTAATATTAAAGCTCTTTAATATAGCTTGTTCTTTTGGATAACTAAAAGTTACATTATTAAACTTAATTACCCCTGCACAATTAAGTAAATTTTGATTACCAAACTTTACATCAGGAAATAATTTATTTTCCAAAATTTCGTTAATTCGAGATACAGAAACTAGAACATCATTATAAGTTTTAGTAAATGAGGTAATATTTTCAATAATCCAAGTATAACGATAGATATAATAAGTAATAGCAATAAAGAAAGTTAAACTAATTTGGTGATAATAAAGTAAAATCGCTCCGGTGATAAAGGAACCAACCTCTAAAAGAGTTTTTAAAATAATGGATATCGTATCATAATTAAAATTAATTTTTATTTCCCGCTTTGAGGCATTAAATGATTGATAAATTAAGTCCCTGAGATTATTAAATAGCGAGTTTTTAATGCCTAAAGTTTTGATTTCTCTTATGCCTCTTATTGATTCGGTCACTTGAGAAACTGTATAATCATTGATCTTTTTGCGCGCTTTATTAACCTCTTCTAATTTAGGATGAAAATATTTAACCACTAAAGCAAAAATAACAATGAAAATAACAATTTCAAGGGCAATTAAAGAAGAATTAAAACAGATGTAAATATAAATAACTAAGGAGGTTATTAAACGCGAAATGATATCAAAGATTTGATCAAAGGAATTAACAATTGTTTCGGTATCATGGGTAATCCGGTTGATAAACTCTCCACTATTTTTTTCTTCAAAAGCATAGGCCGGCAAAGCTAAAACTTTTTGGTAAGTGTGATACGAACATTCACGAGCCATCTTAACCTCTACTTTAGATAATTTACTAAACGAAAAGCGTTCTAAGATACAACCAATGACATCGGTAAAAAAATATATTAGTAAAAATAAAATCGCGTTATTTAAATTTAATTTCGTAATTTCTTCTAAGGCCCGCCCATTGAGATAACCCACTAAGGCAAAGGAAATACTACTTATAAAAATACCGAGAAAGCAAAAAAGAATTTTGAATTTATACTTTTGAGCTATTTTTAAAATAGTTTTAAACTCTTTGATCTTTTTCATTTTAACTTCATTCCTTGGTGCTATTTTATCACTAATTATTTTTTACAGCAATAAAAAAGATGGCTTAAAGCCATACACCATAGGTTATAGCCGCCATCGCTAAGATAAGACCTAAAATCCAAAATAATTTAATAATATCTTGTTCGATCCAACCTAGTTCCTCAAAATGATGATGCAGAGGGGCTTTTAAAAAAATCTTTTTGCCAAATTGCCGAATGGCAATAATTTGAATTAAACTACTTAAGGTTTCAATAACAAAGACCCCACCGATAATGGCTAAAGATAGTTCGTGACGCGTAATAATGGCAATACTGGCTAAGGCACCGCCTAAAGCCAAGGAACCTAAATCGCCCATGAAGATTTTCGCTGGATGGGTATTAAACATTAAAAATCCGCCTAAAGCCCCGACTAAAAGGAAACAGAAAATGGCTATTTCTTGATAGCCCTCAAGCCAACCGGTGTTCCAAGAGATAATTCCAAAAGCAAAGAAGGCAATTGCAGAAAGTCCAGCCGCTAAGCCATCCAAGCCATCAGTAATATTAACGGCATTGGTAGTACCAACAAGTAAAAATAAGATAAATAAGCCAAAGGTCCAACCAAGTGGAATAGATAAGTTTAAGAAAGTTACCCGTAAAGTGGAATCGCCGCCACCTTTCATAAATAAATAGAAGAAGATAAGGGCAATAACCATTTGAATTAAAAATTTCGTAATTAACGATAAACCATTATTATTTTTATATTTAACTTTTAAAAAGTCATCGATAAAGCCCAACAAGCCATAAGCACAGAAAACAAAAACGACAATAATAAGATTGTAACTAATATCGATACTTTTATTTAAATAAAGGAAAATTAACGATAAAACCACCGGGATAATAAAAATTACCCCACCCATGGTTGGTGTTCCTTCTTTTTTTAAATGTCTTTTCGAAATTAATTTACTGACACTTTGGCCCAAATGTAATTTTTGAAAAAGAGGAATAACAATTAAAGCCGTAATTAAAGATAAGACAAATCCTAGTAATATGGCCATCGCCGCTTTGGCAAGTATTAACATATAACACCTCTTTCATTTAATTATTATACTATATATTTATTATTTCTTTGGCTTTTTAAAACATAATTGACATTATTAGACATTAATTTAACATTAAGACAACGGTACTACCTTCTTTAACGTATGTATCTGCTTGCGGCATTTGATATACTACTTTATTACCTTGGCCATTATATTCGATTTTAAAACCTTTTAAACTCTTTTGGGCAGTTTTTAAATCTTGATTTAAAACATTAGGCAATTTGACATATTTAGTGTCAAGCCAAGTGTATACCCGGGGCATTACATCTAAAGAGGGCTTAATATCGAGAATATTAATCGCACTTGTTAAAATGTTTTTAGCAATGGGTGCTGAAACCGTTCCCCCATATTGGACAACGCCTTTAGCATTTTGAATCGCTACGTAGACAATTATTTGGGGATTATCCGCGGGCATAAAGCCCACAAACGATAAAATATATTTACTAGCCGAATATACACCATTTTCGACAGTTTGAGCTGTTCCAGTTTTACCGCCTATGCGATAATTTTCGATATAAGCATTCTTTCCGGTCCCATTGGCCACAACACTTTCCAAAGCAAAACGCACTAATTTAGAGGTATCACTACTAATTACTTGTTTTTCTTTTCTGGGAGTTACTTGTTTAATAACGGTGCCCGTTTCACTTTCGCGGAAAGCGCCAACGAGATAAGGAGTATATAAGTTTCCCCCATTAATGGCCGCACTTACGGCTCTAATTTGCTGAATGGGCGTAACACTAATTCCTTGACCAAAAGCCGTTGTGGCCGTTTCTACTGGTCCCATGTTTTGGGTTTTAAATAAAATACCTGTTCCTTCCCCATTTAAATCAATGCCCGTTTTTTGCCCAAAACCAAACTCGTGAATATATTTCATTAATGTTTCGGTACCGAGTTTAAGGCCAATAGAAACAAAGCCCGTATTGCAACTATTTTCCACCACATTTAAATAGGTTTGGGTACCATGACCCCCATGTTTCCAACAATGCAAAGTAGCATCATCGACTTTAATTGCACCGGTATCGGTAAAAGTATCTTCAAATAAATTAATCGCTTTTTCTTCAATGGCACTGGTAAGGGAAATAATTTTAAATGTCGAACCGGGTTCAAAAGTCATCCAAATGGGTAAATTCCGGTTAATGACCTCAACGGAGGCCTTTTGGTACTCGTTAGGATTAAAGTTAGGTCGACTACCCATAGCCAAAACCTCGCCCGTTTGAGGATTCATGGCCAGAGCAATAGCTCCATCAGCATTATATTTAGCCATTGCTTTATCCAATTCATTTTCGATAGCCAGTTGTAAATCTAAATCAATCGTCAGTTGTAAAGTTATACCACTTGTTGGGGCTTCATAGATTTCCGATAATTGCAGGCGATGCCCTTTTCCATCGGAAAAATATTTGATACTACCATTCTCTCCGGTTAGGTATTTATCATAATAAAGTTCTAAACCGGATAAGCCTTGATTATCAATGCCCACATAACCCAAAACATGGGCTAAAACTGTATCATACGGATAGTATCTTTTCGATTCTTTAACTAAATAAACGCCATCATAATTTAAATTAGCAATTTTTTCGGCGGTGGCATAATCTAATTGCCGGCCCTCGGGATGAACACGTTCAATGGAGGTTTTCTTAGTAATATGGGCTAACATATCGGAATAATCGCTTTTTAAGATTGTGGCCAGATCACTAGCCACGCGCTCTGGATTTTTAATTTGACTGGGAATAACTACTAAACTTGTAGTCGTAATATTAGTAGCCAGGATTTTCCCCTTCCGATCGACAATCTCTCCCCGATCGGCACTAATTGGTAATTCTCTGCTCCACAAAGATTGGGCTAAAGTTGACAATTTCTGATATTGAAAAACTTGAATATAAAAAACCCGCCCAATAGTAATAAGTAAACAAATGATAATAACTAAAAAAATATATCTAATTCGTGTATGAATTTCGTTATAAAACATATTTGTCCCTCTTTTTAAAATATATTTTTTTTAGCCAATTTTATTAATAAATTTGATAATTAAAAAGTCAAGTGCAACTTTTGGAATAATCAATAATAAGTAATAATGCGATTTATGCCGAGAAAACT
>CANQZX010000035.1 GCA_947628445.1 uncultured Bacilli bacterium | reverse complement strand
TTCAGTAAAATTATGACCTTTATCAATCATATACTGAATAGTTTGTCTTTGTTCGAAATTTAATTGATTAAAATTTGCCTTTTTCATAAGAAATATACCTCATTTTCTAAATGACAAATAAACCAATGAGATATATAATAAACTTATAAAGAGGATAAATCAATAATCCTCGCCGGATGGGCATTACTTTCTTTTACGGAAAAGAAAGTAATCAAAGAAGCCGGGAAGATAATAAATATTCCTCCGGAGGCCCTTTCTTGATAAGAAAGTGGAAAGAACTTTTTCAACGACTTATTTCCCATCAATGTATATATCGGGAATTTCTAACAATAATCAATGTAAATTAGTGATTAATTGTTTAATCACTTTTTTTATTGTATAATTGATATGGAAGTAGGTGATTATTTTGGCTAAAGTTTGTAGTGGTTGTGGAACTATTTTGCAAAATACAGATCCCCATTTAGAGGGTTATACACCAGATTTAAAAAATGACTTATGCCAAAGATGTTTTAAAATTAAACATTATGGTGTTAATTTACCTACGTCTAAAGTAATTAAAAATGAAGATTTATTACTTAAAATTAATAAACGACAACATATGATTCTTTTTTTAGTTGATTTTTTAAATATTTATCAAGAAATAATAGATGTTTATCAAAAAATAAAAGATCCAAAAATATTAGTTATTACAAAAAGTGATTTAATTCCTCAAAATATTAAAAAAGATAAAATGGGCGATAATATTAAAAGAGTTTATGGTATAAAAGAAGATGTTTTAATGGTTAGTGCCCAAACGGGGGAAAATATTAATTTAATTCGTGATTTAATTAATAAGCATCAAAAAGTAGATATTGTTGGGTTTACTAATGCAGGAAAGAGTAGTTTAATTAATCGGTTAGCCATAAGTAATTTAACGGTTAGTAAAGATGCTAATACGACATTAGATTTTATTGAAATTAAAACGGAATATGGCATTATTTATGATAGTCCTGGTTTTATACCAACAGATTTTGTCGATGGAATGATTCCGCGAAAAAAAATAAAACCAATAGTTTATCAATTAAAAAGTAAATATTATTTAACATTTTTAGATTTTAAAATTAAGACTGATATTGATAATAATTTAGTTTTTTATTTAAATCAAAATATTGCGATAAATAAAAGAAAAATGGGGGAAGATTTGCCGCACCAAATTAAAGTTATGGCCAATAGTGATATTATTATTAAAGGTGTTGGTTTTATTTTAGTCAAAAAGGCCTGTACGATAAATATTAATGATTTAAAGTATATTGAGGTAAGACCAACTATTATTGGAGGAACCAATGAGTAAAATTAAAGTAATGAGCGAAAACATGGCTAATATGATTGCCGCGGGAGAAGTTATTGAAAAATGTGCTTCTATTGTTAAGGAATTAGTTGAAAATGCCATTGATGCGGGAGCAACCAACATTAAAGTTAATTTAAATGATGGGGGTATTAAATTAATTAATGTAATTGATAATGGTATCGGTATGGATAAAGAAGATGCTCTTTTAGCGTTTTCTCGGCATGCTACCAGTAAAATATATAAAGAAGATGATTTGTTTTTTATTGAAACTTTGGGCTTTCGGGGTGAAGCATTGGCCTCGATTGCCAGTGTGGCAGAGGTAAAATTAGAAACTTGTAATAATGATATTGGTACCTTTGTACATTTAAAAGGGGGCGAGATTTTAGACTGTAGTGCCGCGGATGCTCGGATTGGTTCTTCTTTTACAATTACTAATCTATTTTATAATACGCCAGCCCGGTTAAAATATTTAAAAAGTGAGACTACGGAATTAAATAATTGTATTCAGTTTATTGAGCGCTTAGCGTTATCGCGACCCGATATTGCTTTTAGTTTAACAAATAATGATAAATTAATTGTGAAAACCAGTGGTAGTAATAATTTACTTAAAACTATTCACGAAATATATGGTTTAAATGTTTCCAGTAATATGCTGGAAATTAAAGCTTTAAGTGATGATTTTGAAATCCAAGGTTATATTGCCAAACCAAGCATTTTAAAAAAGAATCGCAATCATATGCATACGATTGTTAATGGTCGGATTGTGCGTAATAGTGAACTTAATCGGGCAATTAACGAGGCGTATAACACCTATAAACATGAAGGGTTTTATCCAGTGGTAGTAATTAATATCTTAGTTGATCCCACTTTAGTGGATGTTAATATTCATCCGACGAAACAAGATATTAAAATGAGTAAAATTAATGATTTATGTGATTTAATCTATCGGACAATTAAAGACGCATTATATCAAAATCTACTTATTCCCAATGCTATTTATGAACCAGAAAAAAACGAAATTAAAACTAATTTTGAAGAACTTTATGCTTTAGAAGATGTCAAACCGGAAGAAAATAAAGAACAAATTAGTCTAGATTTTGATACCCCTATAGAAAAGGAAGAAAAAAATATTGCGTTTAAGGGTTTAAAATTAGAACCTATTGGTCAAGTACACCGAACTTATATTATTGCTGAAGATGCGGAAAATATGTATATTTTAGATCAACATGCGGCGCATGAACGAATTAATTATGAAATGATTACCAAAAGGTTTGCTGATACTAAGGTCATGGTAACCGATTTACTAATTCCTTTAACTTTTGAACTTAGTGCCAGTGACTACCGAACCTTTATGAGTCGGAGGGATGTTTTAGAGGGCTTAGGTTTTAAAATTGAAGATTATGGGCTTAATACTATTGCTTTTAAGGGACATCCTACTTGGCTTAAAGATGGCTTGCAAGAAGAAAGTATTAAAACGATTGTCGATTTAGTAATTGCCAGTGATAAAAAGTTTGATAAAGCCAAATTTTTAGATAATATGGCCAAAATGGTTTCATGTAAAATGAGTGTTAAAGCCAATGAAGATTTATCTTTTACGGAGATGGAACATTTACTTAATGATTTAGTTAAATGTGATAATCCGTATAATTGTTGTCATGGTCGGCCTTCAATTATGAAATATTCGACTTATGAACTTGAAAAAATGTTTCGGAGGGTGATGTAGATGGAAATAAATATTGGGCGCCTTTATAATATTCCTAAATTAGATATTGATGAGATAGTTATTTTAACCAATATTGATCAAAAACTAATTAAAAGATTGGATCCCGTTAAAGTAAAAGGTTTTGTGCGGTTTAATTTAAGTGAAGAAATTGAAATTAATTTAGATGTATCGGGGAAAATGTATTTGGATGATGCAGTAACGCTCGAAGAAATACCCTATGATTTTGCTTTTAAAATTGCAGAAAGTTATGCCGAAGATGACGAAAATTTCCAAAAATTTGTGAAAAATAAACAAAATATACTTGATATAAATGAAATTTTATGGGAAAATATTGTATTGGAAGTTCCCATTCGGCTTACGAAAAATGCCGGGAAAAAGCTGCAAGGCGAAGGTTGGGAATTAAATAGTTAAGTTAACATATTATTTAAAGGTGGTGATTACTTATGGCTGTTCCTTTTCGGAGAACAAGTAAAACAAAAAAAAGAATGCGCAGAACACATTTAAAAAAGGAAGTTGGTGCTTTAACAACTTGCCCTAAATGTGGAGCAACTTTAAGACCCCATCGGGCTTGCACCAAGTGTGGTTACTACAAAGGTGAAGAAGTAATTCAAGTAGAAGAAAAAAATAATGATTAATCAGTTGTTTAAACAATTGATTTTTTATTGGTCCAAAAGGTAATTATTTGAAGATTTTGGGTAATTATGATAAGATTAAAACATAAGGTGATAATATGAAAGAGATAAGCCTTAATTTTTTTAATGATGCCTATAGTTTTTATCAATATTTGGCATTAAACTTAGCGCAAACAACGAAAGAGCAAAAAATGATTTATGCTTATTTTTTAGCATGTCTTTATAATCAAGATGATTTATTAACACAAGAGCTTGACCCTTGTTTTAAAGAAATCTTTTTTAATTATTTTGGTTTAAATAGTAGTATTAAATTGGCGATGGCAAATAAAGATTTTCAGGATGGGACTTTTCGCGATTTTATAAAAAGATTTGTAATAAGACCTGATAATGGGCAAATAGTAGCCCCCGAAGATTTATTTTTAGATTTAATATTTTATAATTTATTAAAAACACCTTTAATAACTGAAACTTTTAGCCGGTTTACTTGGTTTGCAGACTTTTTAACTAATGTAGAAAAAGTTGTTTTTGAAAAATTAGCTATTGAAAAGCCAGCACCGAAAGAACTTACTGTTTTGCCCGATGCATCTTTTGATGTAAAAAAAGATGGCTTTTTAGCAAAATACGGACTTTGGTTAAATGATAAATATTACGCTGGCAATCCGGCGGTGGGGCGCCAAAAGGAATTAGAACAAATCGAGTTAGCTTTGTTATTGCCAGAAAAATCTGTCCTTTTAGTGGGCGATGCGGGCGTAGGTAAAACCGCTTTAGTTTATAGTTTAGCTTATCATTTACAAAATAAAAAAGTTCCTTCGCGGTTACAAAATAAGGAAATTGTTAAACTTAATTTAAATGCTTTAGTTAGTGGTACCACCCTCCGGGGCCAATTTGAAGAACGGTTAGAAAATGTTATTGATGAAATTAGAGAATATCCAAATATAATATTATATTTAGAAGAATTACATACGAGTATTGGTTTTGGCAATAATCGCGATAATCATGGTTTAGCCAATATTTTAAAACCTTATTTAGCTGACGGGACAATTCGTTTAATCGGAGATACTACGGCGGCAGAATATCGCGAATTTATTTTGCCGGATAAAGCTTTTCGGCGCCGTTTTAAAGTAGTGGAAATTAACGAACCAAGCTTAGAAGCTCTTCGAGAAATAATTAAACATACGATAAATGCTTTAGTTATCGAATATGGTATTTTATTTGATTATCCGGCAAGGGATCAAAATTTTATTATTGCTTGCTTAGAAGAACTAACTCAAGATACTAAAATCTATCGGTCTGATGGCTTTCGGGATGATAAGAAAAACCCTGATTTAGTTTTAGATGTTGTAAAAAATATCTTTGCTTGTGCGGCTTGGGCTAATCACGACAGAGTCGAAATTGCCGATATTATTAAAGGAATTAGGATTGCTGAAGGAATTTATGAAAGTCGGCGAAGCGAAATAATTAAAAAAGTGCAAAGATATAATTTCGCCCAAGAAAAGAGTTTAAAATTAATTCGTTTGCCGCATGTGGAGTTCCCAAATTAGGGACTCTTTTTAAATTTGACGTCAATTAGCAGTTATATATTGACAAGTGCTAAGCATAATATTATAATGATATTAGCACTGACAAAAATAGAGTGCTAAATAGGTGATGCTATGGAAGAAAGACAAAAAAATCTTTTAAAAGCCATTGTGGAAACATATATTAAAACGGTTAAACCGGTGGGCTCTAAGGCCTTATGTGCCAAGTTTAAATGTTCGAGTGCGACAATTCGTAACGAAATGGCCCATTTGGAAGAACTCGGTTATTTAGAAAAAAACCACATTAGTAGTGGCCGGATTCCTTCCGAAAAAGGTTATAAGTATTATGTTGAAAACCTTATGGAACCCGAAAAGTTAAATGGCAAAGATATGTTAAAATTGCAAACCATATTTGCCAATAATGAATTACAGTTATCCGACGCTATTACTCAATGTATGGAAATTATTAGTGAAATGACCAATTATACTAGCGTTGTTTTAGGTTCCTCTTCGGGGGATAATATGCTTTTACAAATTAATGTCATTCCCCTAAATGCTTCTCAGGTTGTAGCGGTCGTTTGTACGGATAAAGGGCATGTCGAAAACAAAACCTTTAATTTAAAAGAAGGAACCGATTTAAGTGAACTAGCCAAGGTTAGTGAACTTGTCAATAAACGGCTCGTTGGAACACCCATTAATGAGGTAAGTGAAAGATTAGAATTGGAAATCAAACCGATTATTCAAAAACAAATTAAACAATACGAAACGATTTACCATATTTTCTACGATGCCTTTAGTGATTTTGTTAATAATAATAGCAACATTCATGTTAGTGGCCGGGCGAAAATATTTGAACAACCCGAATATAATAATGTCGATGAAATGAAGAGGCTAGCTAATAAATTAGAAGATATGGCCTTTATTAAAAAAATTGAACATAGTAGTGATCCAGGTGATGAGGTTAAAATATATATTGGTGAGGAAACGGAGTTTGATCCAAATGTCACCATTATTCGAAAAAAATATACCATTGATGGCGAAGAAAAAACAATTGCCATCATTGGCCCTAAACGCATGGATTATCAAAGAATTGTCGGTCTACTCAATTATGTTGATGCCGAAATAGATAATAGAAAAGGTGAATAAAATGGAAAAAGTTGAAGGAAAAGAACCAAAAGTTAAACAAAAGGTAAAAGAGGTTAAGAAAAAGCCCGTACCGCCCAAAAAACATCCGCGCGAAGATAAGTTACAAAAAGAAAATTTGGCTTTAAATGAAAAAATCTTGCGGCTTAGTGCGGAGATGAAAAACATGCAGCGGCGGAGTAGTGAGGAATTAACCCGGGCCTATAAATATAGTGGCGAAGAGTTAATTTTAAAACTCTTACCCATTGTCGATAACTTTGAACGGGCTATTGCGCAAGATGATAGCAATTTAACCGATGAGCTTTCCAAGTTCTTAGAGGGCTTTAAAATGATTTATGGCAATCTTAAAAGTATTTTGGAAAGTATGGAAGTTAAAGAAATCGAATGCTTGAAAAAAGAATTTGATCCAAATACCATGGAAGCGGTTTTAACCGCCCATGAGGATGATGTGATGCCGGGTGTGGTTTTAGATGTCTTACAAAAAGGATATACCTACAAAGATAAAGTTATCCGCCATGCCATGGTGCGAGTAAGTGAATAATTTACGAATTTAAATAAAGGAAAGGAAAGATGAAAAATGAGTAAAATTATTGGGATTGATTTAGGAACAACTAACTCTTGTGTAGCTGTTCTGGAAGGGGGCGAACCAAAGGTTATTCCAAATGCGGAAGGAAACCGGACAACGCCTTCAGTTGTGGCCTTTAAAGGCGATGAAGAATTAGTGGGTGAAGTTGCCAAAAGACAAGCGGTAACGAATGTTAAAAATACTATTTCTTCAATTAAAAGAAAAATGGGGACTGCGGAAAAAGTCGAAGCCAATGGCAAAAAATGGACGCCAGAAGAAATTAGTGCGAAGATTTTGGCTAAACTTAAAAAAGATGCCGAAAGTTATTTAGGCGATAAAGTAACGAAAGCCGTTATTACGGTACCCGCTTACTTTAATGATGCCGAACGGCAAGCCACGAAAAATGCGGGTAAAATTGCTGGGTTAGAAGTGGAAAGAATTATCAATGAACCCACAGCCGCTGCTTTAGCATATGGTCTTGATAAACAAGATAAATTACAAACTATCTTAGTTTACGACTTAGGGGGTGGAACATTTGATGTTTCCATTCTTGAACTAGGGGATGGTGTATTTGAAGTTAAAGCCACGAGTGGTAATAATCGGCTAGGTGGCGATGATTTCGATAAACGAATTTCTGATTATTTAGTTGAAGAATTCAAAAAAGAACATAGTGTTGATTTAAGCAAAGATCCAATGGCGATGCAACGGATTAAAGATGCCGCCGAAAAAGCGAAAAAGGATTTATCAGGTATGACTAATGCCCAAATTAGTTTACCATTTATCGCCCAATCTGACGAAGGACCACTTCATATGGAAGTAACTTTATCTAAAGCCAAATTTGAAGATTTATGTCGCGATTTGTTTGATTCCACGCTTGAACCAGTTCGCAAAGCCCTTAAAGATGCTAAATTAAAGGCTAAAGATATCGACAAAGTTATCTTAGTTGGGGGTTCAACGCGGATTCCTTACATTCAAGAATTAGTTAAAAATGAATTAGGTCAAGAACCAAATAAAGGCGTTAACCCTGATGAAGTTGTGGCTATGGGAGCCGCTATTCAAGGGGGTGTCTTAACTGGTGAAGTTGATGATATCGTCTTACTAGATGTAACACCATTATCTTTAGGTCTAGAAACTTTAGGTAATGTTATGACCGTATTAATTCCGCGGAATACAACTATTCCAACGAGCAAGAGTCAAGTATTTTCGACGGCTGTTGATAATCAACCGGCAGTTGATATTCATGTATTACAAGGGGAAAGACCAATGGCTACCGATAATAAAACTTTAGGTAACTTCCAACTTACGAATATTCCACCAGCACCAAGAGGAGTCCCTCAAATTGAGGTAACATTTGATATAGATGCCAATGGTATTGTTAATGTTAAAGCTAAAGATTTAGGTACCAATAAAGAACAATCAATTACAATTACCTCAAGTACTAATTTAAGTGATGAAGAAATTGATAAAATGGTTAAAGAAGCGGAAGCCAATAAGGAAGCCGATGAAAAGAAAAAAGAAGAAGCGGAAGTGCGCAACAACGCCGATACGATGATCTTCTCTACCGAAAAGGCCTTAAGTGATTTAGGAGATAAAGTTGATAGCCAAGATAAAGAAAAAGCGGAAAACTTAGTGGCCGAACTTAAAAAGACCTTAGAAGGTAGCGATATTGAAGCCATAAAACAAAAAACCGAAGAATTAAATAAAGTAGCTATGGATTTAGCATCTAAAGTTTATGAACAAGCGGCAAAAGAAGCTCAAGCTAAATCCGAAACGGAAGCTGGTAGCACCACAGATAATAAAGACGATAAAGAAAAAGTGGAAGATGCTACTTACGAAGAAAAATAAGCGAAGTTCTAGGAAACTAGAACTTTCTTAAAGTTTAGGAGGACCAATGAAAAGAGAAGCTTATGCACCAGAACTTAAATGGAAAGTTTCAGATTTATACAAAAGTGATAACGATTTTTTACAAGCGCTAAAAAAGTTTGAAGAATCTTTAGCCAATTACGCGAAATATCAAAATCATATTTTAGATAATGCGGATAATTTATATGAATTATTAACTTTTGATAATACGTGTTCAAAGACGCTCGAACAACTATATGTTTATGCTCATATGCAAAATGATAGTGATACGACGAATACGAAATATCAAGAATTTTATGGTTTGGCGGTAAAAGTTTATGAAAAATATAGTGTAGCAACTGCTTATATTGTACCAGAAATCCTTAAAGGTTCTCTTAAACTTATCGAAAAATATTTAGAAGAAAAACCGGCCTTAAAAGAATATGAAAGAGTATTAAGAGAATTATTTAAATACCAAAAATATACATTAAGTGATCGGGAAGAAAAACTTTTAGCCAATTTAAATAGTGCTTTTGCGACTCCCGATGATGTTTTTTCGGTCCTTACGGATGCTGATTTAAAGTTTGGAAAAATAAAAGATGAAACTGGTAAATTAGTCGAATTAGATGAGAAAACTTACAGTATTTTAAATAAAAGTGATAACCGGGAGGTACGGATTAAGGCCTTTAAAAAATTATTTAATACTTATGGTAAGTTTCATAATACTTATGCTAATTTACTGGCATCTTTAGTTAAAAATGATAATACTATTGCTAAAATTAGGGGCTATGATAGTGCTTTACAACAAAGTTTGTACGCTAATGACATTCCGGTTCAAGTATACGATAATTTAATAAGTGAGGTTCGCCAAAATATTGCGCCTTTATCCGCATATTGGCAAATCAAACAAAAGGCCTTAGGAGTCGATAAGTTACATTTATATGATACTTATGCTCCCATAGTTCCCAATATTAAACGGAAATATTCGCTTCAAGAAGCCGAAAAATTAATTAAGGAAGCGTTAAGCGTTCTAGGAGACACCTACATTAATGATTTAGATAAGGCCTTCCGAGATCATTGGATTGATTTTTGTCCTAATGTAGGTAAACGAAACGGGGCTTATTGTACAGCCGTATATCAAGCTCATCCCTATGTCCTTTTAAGTTATAACGAATCATTAGAAAATGTTTCGACATTAATTCATGAATTAGGGCATGCTATGCATTATTATTATGCGATTAAAAACCAAAAGTATCAAGATTATAATTATTCCATTTTTGTGGCAGAAGTGTCTAGTCAAGTAAACCAAATATTGTTAAGTAAATATTTAATTAATCAAACGAAAGATGTAGCCGAAAAGAAATATTTAATTGATGATTTAATTGGTGATTTTAAAGCTACGATTTATCGGCAAACAATGTTCGCGGAATTTGAAAAAAAGATTCACGAATTAGAAGCCCAAGGAACGATTTTAACCCATGAGGTTATGGAAAAATTATATTATCAATTAAATAAAGATTATTTTGGCCAAAATATTGTGATTGATAAATTTATTAAGTATGAATGGGAACGCATTCCGCATTTTTATTCTTCCTTCTATGTTTATCAATATGCCACTGCTTATGCAGCGGCGATTAAGATTGCCATGGATATTTTAAATAAAAAGCCGGAAGCAGTCGAAAAATATTTGAAATTTTTAAGTTTAGGGGCAACCCAAGATCCCATTGCTTCCTTAAAAGTAGCCGGAGTAGATATGTTAGATCAACAAGTTCTAAAAGAGGCCTTTGCATATTTTAAGGATTTAGTTAAGGAATTGGCTTGTCTTTATCAAGAGGTGAGATAGATGAACAAAAAAGATTATTATGAAGTTTTAGGCGTTAGCAAGAATGCTACCGATGAAGAAATCAAACGCGCTTTTCGGAAACTAGCCAAACAATACCATCCCGATGTTAATAAAGAACCGGGAGCGGCCGAAAAGTTTAAAGAAATTGGTGAGGCCTATGCGGTATTATCGGATGAGACCAAAAGACGGCAATATGATCAATTTGGTCATGCGGCATTCCAAAATGGTGCCGGTGGGGCTTCTGGTTTCCAAGGTTTTGATCCGGGTGATATCAATTTAGATGACATCTTAAATGATTTATTCGGTGGGGGCTTCGGCTTTGGCAATTTTGGGCGCAGCCGGAGTGGCTCGGGTGTTAAAAGTCGCGGTCAAGATGAAAGAATCGTGCTTAATTTAACTTTTGAAGAAGCCGTTTTTGGGTGCGAAAAAGATATTAAATTAGATTTAGATGTAACTTGTCCTAAATGTGGTGGTAAGGGTGGTTTTAACGAAACAACTTGTCGTACCTGTGGGGGAGCCGGCCGGGTATTAGAACAACAACAAACAATCTTTGGTTATATGCAAACCCAAAAAATCTGTCCGAATTGTAAAGGCCAAGGCAAAAGCTATGAAACCACTTGTGATGAATGTCGCGGCAAAGGCATTGTGACCAAAAATAAAACTTTCACGGTAACTATTCCTGAAGGCGTTGATGATGGCTATCAATTGCGCTTAAGTGGTAAAGGTAATGCTTCTCGTAATGGCGGTGTTAATGGCGATATTTATATCGAGTTTAAAATAAAAGAACATCCTTTATTTGAACGGGATGGCCAAGATATTTATTTAAATGTGCCAACGACTATTGTGGAAGCCACGCTCGGTTGTAAAAAAGAAATTCCGACTTTAACTGGCAATGTGATTTTAGAAATTAAACCGGGTACCCAAAATGGCACCAAATTAAAATTAAAAGGGAAAGGAATTAAAACCCCAAATTCCTTAATGAAAGGCAATATGTATGCGATTATTAATGTTGTTATTCCAACGAAAATAGATCGCAAACAAAAAAATCTTTTAGAAGATTTAGGTAAAACGACCTTAAATGATAGTAGTGAGTTTAAAAACTTTAATAAATATGTCAAATAAAAATCAATCTTTGGTGATTGATTTTTTCTTATAAAAGACCCGACAAATAAACCTAAAAAGAGCAATTGTAGGTTTGTCAAACAAAAGTGACAGAGTCACGACAAACCAACTATAGATTATTTTAAGTTATTAAAATAATC
>CANQZX010000034.1 GCA_947628445.1 uncultured Bacilli bacterium | reverse complement strand
TTGCTTTTTATCATTCATATAATCGTCCTACTTTCCTTTTTATTATATATATATATATATATTGTAAAGGATTTTGTGTTACTATTCACAGATTTCTTTAAAAAAACTCGCAAATCTAGATAATATATTGGTTTGCAGTTATTTCAGAAAAAAGTTGTTAAAAACACCATTTTCTTCAAAGTGGGAGAAGTATACAAAAAATATTTACTTTTTAGATTTTAATTTCCAATTTTATATCAATTTTAATACCAAAAGTGGGAAAAATTATTTTTGCATAATTTATCTGTGAATAGTAACGGATTTTGTTTTCCATTTGACAATTTTTTGACAAAAAAAATTAACTGCTCAAACAGTTAACTTTTTCTAAGCAATTTTAACGATTTTAATATTGTATCCACCATTAGGACTTTCGACATTAACAACATCGCCTTTTTTATGCTTAAGTAAAGCAATTCCTAAAGGTGATTCGTTAGAAATTTTATTTTCAAAGGGATCAGCTTCCATTGAACCAACTAATTTGTATTCTTCTTCTTCACCATCATCGTAACTAATAGTTACGGTTGAACCAAGATTAACTACGGATTTATCAGCATTATCAATAATTTCGCAATGTTCTAATTTATATTCTAATTCTTTAATTTTGGCTTCAATCATGGCTTGTTCATTTCGGGCCGCATCATAATCCGCATTTTCCGATAAATCCCCTAAAGCACGAGCTTCTTTTAACGCCTTAATAACCTCAGGTCTTCTTACCGTTTTTAATTCATTTAATTCTGTTTCTGCTTGCAGATAACCTTCCGCCGTTAAAACAAAACTATTTTCTTTTTTCATCTGTTTTCATATCTCCTTCGTGTTTATCAAGTATAAATATTACACCATATTGACCTATTTGTCAAATACTTTTATATTATATGAAATTATGGCTAAAACATATCATTTTTTTAAACAATATCAAAGGTTTTAAGCCGCATCATATCATATTTGGCTAAAGGTCGATCTACTTTTAAATAGCATATCATTTGAGGATGTCGCGCCGTATCAATTTTCTGCATATTTTCATAATAGATAGCCATTATTTTATAATCAAAAGTTGGCGTTTCGGGGCCAAAAAATTGAACCGTATCACCCACTTTAAAAAAGTTGCGTTCTTCAATTTTTACAAAATTAGTTTTAGCATCATATTCTAAGACCAATCCTAAAAAGTCCTGGTTCGATACCTCTTCTCGGCCATTAAAGTATTGTTCTTTATCACTCGGTAGGCCATTATAAAATTGGGGTGCCGAATCCCGGTTGGCACAACGATTTAAAATATTTAAATAATAAGTCGTTTCTTTAGCCGTTAAAGTGTGATTAAGGATTTTATCTATTAACCGGCGATAAACCAAAATAACAGTTGCTACATAATAAATTGAACGCATCCGCCCTTCAATTTTAAAGGAATTAATCCCAATCTTCATCATATCTTCAATGTAAGAAACCATATTTAAATCTTTTGGCGTTATTACTAAATCGGTATCGCCATCGATTTTAAAGTTCCACCGACAGATTTGAGCGCAGCCCCCTCGATTGGCATCACGACCCGTGATGTAATTCGATAAAACGCACTTGCCCGAGAAGGAGGTGCACATAGCGCCATGAATAAAACATTCTAAATCAATACCCGTATTTTTTTTAATACTAATAATATTTTCCCGACTGGCTTCCCGAGCCAAAACAATGCGTTTGACGCCTAATTTTTGCCAAAATTGAACGGTTTTACTATTTAGGGCACTGGCTTGAGTCGATAAATGGATTTCTAACTTTAATTTTAATTCGGCCACTCTTTTTACCACACTTATATCGCTCACGATAATAGCATCAACTTGGGCATCCGCTAAAGAATTTAAATAATCATCTAAGCCGGCAAAATCTTCATCATGAAAAACAATATTAACAGCCACATAAACTTTTTTACCTAATTGATGGGCATATTGGGTTAATTCGGCAATCTCGTCCAAACTTAAATTCTTGGCATTGGCTCTTAAACTAAAATCTTGTCCTCCCAAATAAATGGCATCAGCACCATACAAAAAAGCAAAATAAGCATTTTCTAAAGAACCCGCGGGGGCTAATAACTCCATCATTTAGGTTTCACCTCTTTTAATTTATAAATTGTTTTTTGGTTAAGTAAAAACGGAAAAGTTGCAATACCTTGAAGATTATCTTCCCGAATGACTTTTAAAATGGTCTCTTTAGGTAAAAACAACGGATTATAGTAATCATATAAAACATTATTTAACTTTTGATAATCGGGAAAATAAAAGTATTTGCCCGTATAAAAAACTGTTCCATAGGCATTTTCCACAATTTTAAAATCTTTATCATTGATTTGGGCTTCTTTGATACTAGCTAAAGGTAATGCATAATGGTTTTGAAAATTGGTTAAAAGCTGCCTTCTGGAATACATTAAAGGAATTAAACCAAAGACATTCACCACTAATTTTTTAGCACTATGATCTAAAATATTAATGACTTCTTCTTGCGTTAAATCAGTTGAAATTATTACACTATCAACATACGCTAAATAATAATTAATGCTTCTAATGCTATTGGCTAAATGATTTAACATTAAAATCTTTTCCCCTTTAAAATCCTTTAATAATTCTAAAAGACCTAGATCTTCAAAAACGATTCCTTTAAAATGTCCTTGAACCAAGATTTTAGTTAAAGCGGCCATATCCTCATCAGTAAGGAGCCGGTTAACTAAGACATAATCATCAATTTTATTTATCGGAAAAGTTAATTCATAACCCACACAAAAAGAATCAAGAGGATATAGTAATATGACATCTTGATTATTTTTTAATTCCGCGATAATATCCGTATTTGTAACGGTAACTAATTTTTTTCTTTCCATGTGCTTACTGATAATCCATCACCAATATCATAAAATTTAGTATCAAATTCCGGATTATTTTTCAAGAATTCAATATATCCTTCAATTTTTTCCACTAAACTCTTTAAATTTCCTTTATCTAACTTACTTGATTGACCCACATAACCATGAAATTTAATATTATCGGTAATAATTGTACCATTTGGATTTAAGAAATTTTTATATTTTTCAAAAAATTTCGTATATTGTCCTTTCGCCGCATCAATAAAAATTAAATCATATTTTAAATCCTCACTTAAATTTAATTCTAAAGCATCTTGATAGACAACATTAATTTTCTTTTCCATGCCACATTTTTTAACATTTTTTAAACATTCCATATACCGATTTTCATCGCGTTCAATCGTTGTAACCATGGCACTTTGACTACTAGAAGCCATTAAAATTGCTGAATAGCCAATCGCACTACCGATTTCTAAGATATTTTTAATTTCATGTTCTTTTATATATTTCATAATAAAAGCAATTGATTTTTTTTCAATTATAGGCACATTGTTTTCAATGGCATACTTTTCCATTGCTAAAATTGTTTCTTTCATTTTTATCCATCCTATCCATAAATTTCTTTAAAAGTTAAAAATTCATTATAATCCGCGGTGAAATGTATTTCGCCCGTTTTGACATCCGCGAAGAAATATACATAATTAGTATCCGCGGGATTCAAAACCGCGATAATACTATCTAAACTTGGACTACAAATTGGTCCTACCGGTAGTCCTTTAAAGTTTTCGTTACGGGTATTATACGGATTAGTGGCCTCAACATCGGCTTTCGTTAAAGTTTGTTTTAAATCTTTTTGGACGCCATAATAACTGGTCACATCCATACCTAAGGCCATATTTTGATTAAGCCGCGTATATATTACTTGGGCTACTTGACTGCGATCAACACTATTAATGGCTTCTTTTTCCGCAATAGAGGCCATAGTTAAAATGTCGTGAAATGAATATTTACTTTCTTCTATTTGAGTTTTAAAATTACTTAATTTATTAGCAAATTGATTAAGAGTTTTAGTAATAACATCCGTTATAGTCGCATTTTTATAAAACTCATAGGTATCGGGATAAATATATCCTTCTAAAGGAAAATACAAATCTTCATCTAAAATACTTTCATCGATAAACCAATAATCTGTAATCAGATTTTGTAAAAAACTTGGATCCTTTAAAGTATTATAAATATCTTCTTCCTTAAAGCCAAAGGTTTTAGCTATTTGGGTCACATACTCACTTAACCGCATACCTTCAATAAAAGTTATCCGGTAAGTATCAGCAGAACCGCCATAACTTAATTCATTTATGATTTCTTTCGTACTCATATTGGGTTTTAAAATAAATGTACTGGCTTGAATGGTATTTTTATGTAATTTAACATAAATATAAGTAGCCCAACGACTCTTAATTAACCCGGCAGCGGCTAAATTATCAATTACGGTTTTAGTAGATGTACCACTTTCCACCACAAAAGTTACCTCTTTCGTACTTTTAGAAACTTTTGTAAGGGCTGTTAAATACCAAATGATGCCACATAAAATAATAACAAGTAAAACGGCAGGGATGATAATTAATAATTTCTTTTTTTTCATTTTTCTTCCTCTTTATTCTTTCCTTCTTTATCCACTTTACTAAGTAAATCACTAAGTAATTCTAACTTTTCTTCATCATTTACTGGTTTAATCAAAACATCTTCCCCTTTGTTTTCTAATAAACCCGCGTAAACAATGATATCCCCCACATCATTTTTTTCATTATTCGTATATAAAATATAAGTTCCTAAGTTATCTTTCATATCAACGCGAAGTAAGATATTAAACCGTTCTTTTTTTCCATTGATATCAATTTCAATTTGATTATTTGCTAATTCATTTTTCTTCATTTTTTCGTCCTTTTAAATAATTTTCGAGAATAATACTGGCGGCCACGGCATCAACAACATTTTTTTCTTTTATATGCTTGTTGCCTGTAGCTTTTAAAATATTTAAGGCCTCAACTGTCGATAATCTTTCGTCCACGAAATGAACATTTACGGCTAAGTTCTGCAAAAGATCAGCAAAAGCCATACTCCTTTTGGCAGCTTCCCCTAAGGTATTATCCATATTTTTGGGTAAGCCCAAAGCAATATCGGTAATATGATAATCTTCAATAATTAAATTAACCTCTTTAATTAAATAAGTATAATCACCTAAGGGATAATTTATGACCTTCAAAGGCGTTGCTAAAATATTTTGAGGATCACTAACCGCTACTCCTAAAGTTTTAGTCCCTAAATCTAAACCTAAAACGCGCATTTTATCTTCCCAAATAAGCATTGATTAGAGCTGATAATACTTCTCGGCGTTCAAATTTATTAATCTTCTTTCGAGCCTCATTATAAGAGGTTATATATTTATCATCGCCCGTTAGGAAATAACCCACTAATTGATTCGCCGGATTATATCCGCGTTCATCCATCGCTTCCACTATTTCATTTAAATTAATTAAGATTAATTCTTGGCGTAATTCTTTCACATTAAAAATGCTTGTTTTATCCATATTATCACTCCAACAATTACAATTTTATCATTAAATGAAAGGTAAAGCAAGTTTTCTCCTTGCTTTACCTAACTATTTCTTTTTCCGTTTTAAAACATAATTTTCGGCTTTATTAAAGATAATTGGTTGGAAAAGAGCATAAAGTTTACTATTAGCATGACTTTCTACAATTTTACGAAATTGTAAGTCATTCGTAATTTCGTAATATGTTCCCATAAAAATTAGTTTTAAGAAAGTTTGTTCTTCAACTAGACCATAATTAAATATATCATCGGCCATAAAACGCATTTCCCCGGTTAAAAACTCACCATAATCTTGAATGTCCGTTTTATCTTTAATTTCGGCAATGGCCGTTTCTAAATTGCTTTCATTAGCTAAACAATGTTCGGGCATATCTAAAGCATATAACAAGCGATTTTTAGCATGGAGTAAAATAGGTTTAGCTCCGTAATTATTGATATAACTATTTAATCTTTTTAAGAATATTAAATAAAATAATTTCCGATCATCAGCATAATAAGTTAATTTCGCTTCCTCATCGGCCTCGTAATCCTCATCGCCAGCCATTTCTTCAAATTCAATAGACCCCCACTCTTCTTCAGCATCTTCGGCTAATTCATCTTCATCATCAAATGCCCAAGAACTTGTATATTCTTTAGCTATTTTTACTAAATAAATATCTTCAATCATATCATATACTTTTTCTTCGGCAATTGAACTAGTCCCAAAAATCGCAAATTGAAAATCATCATAAATCCGGTCTTCAATATCTAAAAGCGAATCGAAAGGTTTATAATAAGGACTGGCTTCCCATCTTTCTTTATCTACAGGAGGATGATAATTATTCAACTGCGCCTCTTCATTTTCCATTTTCATGATAAAAATAATATTGCGAAAAGCATCGACAATATAGGCCGGCATTTGTTCTAACCAATTTATAAAATTATGCCGCATTAAATAATATTTAAAGATAGCTTTTTTATCTTGGTTTATGAAAGCTTGTTCTAATTTTTGTTCATCTTTTAAATATCGTTGTAAAAAACTTTCAATACTTTTTATTTTTAAAGTATCTAAAGTGGAACGAAACTCTAAAGGGGTTTCAAATCTTAATCCTAATTTTTCGTTTGTTTTTTCTTGATCTAACATATTAAGTAAATCATCATAAGAAATATTCCCTTTAGCCATTAATAAATTATCGGTGGCTTTAAAAGAGGCACCATATTTATCTAAAAAATTAGCTAAATAATTGCCATTTAAATTAAACTTAATTTCCCCTTGCCATTTATCCGCGGTAGCATCATAGCTATATTTAATATCCGTATTTTCTTCATAAATGGTGATAACCTCTTCTAACATGTTATCAATAAAATCTTCTAAAATGTTAATTTCAATACCGTCTTTATTTTCATATTTTTTTAAAAGCATTAAAGCGGCTAAAATTAAATAATTATAAGGTACTTCTATAATCATAACCAAACTCCCAATCTCTAATTAAAATATACGGCAAAATAAGGAAAAAAGCAAGAAAGAATCATTATAATTCAAATTGGGAGTTATATAATTCGGCATAAAAGCCTTTTTTTTGCATCAAAGTATCATGATTACCTTGTTCGACGATATTACCATTTTTAATGACTAATATTAAATCGGCATTTTTAATAGTCGATAACCGATGGGCAATGATAAAGGATGTTTTTCCTTCTGTTAATTTATCCATGGCTTTTTGCACTAATTCTTCAGTTCGGGTATCGACATTACTGGTGGCCTCATCTAAAATTAAGAATGGCGCATCACTAATCATACCCCGAGCAATCGTAAGTAATTGTCTTTGCCCAGCCGAAATACTATCACTTTCCTTAATTGGCGAATCATAGCCATGCGGCAAGGTGCGAATAAAGTGATCTAAGCCGACGATTTGACAAACTTTCTTTACCTCTTTTAAAGTAACATGAGGTCGATTATATATAATATTTTCTTTGATCGTGCCATCAAAAATCCAAGTATCTTGTAACACCATCGTAAATAAATCATGAACATTTTCCCGGGTTAATTCTTTAGTCGAAACGCCATCAATTTTAATATCCCCGGCATTGATATCGTAAAATTTCATTAACAAATTAACCATCGTGGTTTTCCCGGCCCCAGTTGGTCCGACAATGGCAATTTTTTGACCGGCTTTAACTTGAGCTGTAAAGTTTTTAATCGTAGGTTTCGTATTGCCATCATAAGTAAATGATACTTTTTCAAAAGAAATATCTCCTTTAACCGCGGCCGGATCTAAATGCTTAACCAGTTTTCTTTCATCAGCCATTTCGGCTTCATCAATAAATTCAAATACGCGTTCACTTGCCGCTGCGGTCGTTTGTAAAGCCGTCATCGCTTGCCCAATTTGGGAAAGGGGCGAGGTAAATAACCTAACATAAGTCATAAAAGCTACAATAACGCCAAAAGTAATATAATTATGCATGGTCAGCAAAGCCCCAACAATACAAACTGCCACATAGCCAAAGTTACCAATAAAGTTCATCATCGGCATCATTAACCCAGATAAAAATTGGCTTTTACGATTGGCTTCGTACACTTTTTCATTTAATGCATCAAACTTTTCATTAACCTCTTCTTGGCCATTGTATACTTTAACGACATTTAACCCCGAATATACCTCTTCAATATGAGCATTAAGTTTACCTAAATATTTTTGCCGTTTTACAAAATATTTTTGCGATTTACTTAATACTTTAAACATAAAGACAAAACCAATTAAACTTGCTCCAATTGCCGTTAGAGCCATAATCCAGTTCGTTACAAACATCATAATAATCGTACCAATAAATAAAGTTATAGCACTAACTAAGGTAGCAAAAGATTGGTTCATACTTTGCGCAATGGTATCCACATCATTTGTAACCCGCGATAAAATATCCCCGGTTTGATTTTTATCAAAATATTTTAAAGGTAATTTATTAATCTTTTGACTGATTCGTTGGCGAAGCGTTTTTGCAAAATTATTGGAAACCACCGTCATCGAAATTGATTCAATATAACTAAAGAGTGCCGACATTAAATAAAGAGCGACTAAAAAGAAAACAATATATTTAATTTTGGCAACATTAAATTGTGGCGCTACCACCTTTTGAATTGCCTCAGGCATTTTATCTAATTTTTGGTATAATTCTTGCGCTGTGGCTTCTTTACTTAAGGTAGCCATATTTTGGGCAAAAGTTAATTGATCAGAAGCTGTAATAGTTATCCCATCAATCACGATTGGTTTAAAAATTAAACTGGAAACAGAATCTGGAATATTTAAATTAGTAACATTATCCGCATCATTTACCATCTTTAAAAGTTCTTGGCGGTCAGTAGTCGAAATAGTTACATTATCGATTGTTATATCCGGGAAAATAATCGTTAAAATCGCCGGACTTAAGCCTTGAAAAGCTTTTATTCTATCCTTTTCACTCATTGTATTTACTTGCGTTAAAAGATTCATAAACTCTTGTTTTTCCGCGTTACTAATCGTACTTGACATATTAATGCTTGCCAAAGTTTCATTAGTTAAATCGGGCGTTAGAATTTGCCCCATTACACTGGCAATTTTTTCTTCATTCGCCGCAGTTGTTACCTCTGTGGCAATTTTTTCCATATTCGTCGTATTAACGACTAAGCCCGCGGAGATTTCATCAATTAAAGCCGATAATTTATTGGGTGCCGTGATAGCTAAAATAGAACCGGCCGCGGCCATAATAAGGCCTAATATTATCAATAAACGAAAAGTTTTTAATTCTTTTAGTAATCTTTTAATAGAGCCCTTAAAATCTTTGGCTTTTTCACTACTTATAACTCGTCTAGGCATTTTCTAATTCCTCCTTCGATAATTGAGATAAGGCAATTTGTTGATAAACTGGACAATTTTTTAGTAATTCTTGATGCGTACCTAAACCCACGCATTTACCCTCATCTAAGACAACAATTAAATCAGCATTCATAATTGTCCCAATTCTTTGGGCTACAATTAAACATGTTGCCTCTTTAGTATATTTTTTTAATTCGCGTCTTAATGTGGCATCCGTTTTATAATCTAAAGCCGAAAAAGAATCATCGAAAATATATATTTCCGGTTCGCGGGCAATGGTCCGAGCAATGGCTAACCGTTCCTTTTGACCTCCCGAAATATTAGTGCCCCCTTGAGCAATCATCGTTTTGGTTTTCTTCTCCATAAGGTTAACAAATTCTTCGGCTTGGGCTACCTCTAAGGCCTTATTTATTACGGCTTTACTTTTCTTCCGGCCATTTTTACCAAAAGTAATATTGCCTTCGACCGTATCGTTAAACATTACCGCTTTTTGAGGAACATAACCTAATTTGTTATATAATTCGGCCAAATCATAATCTTGGACATTAACCCCATCAATTAAAATAGCCCCACTTGTTACATCATAAAACCGCGGTATTAAATTAATAAGGGTTGATTTACCACTACCAGTTGAACCAATAAAGGCAACTGTCTTTCCTTGATCTACTTTAAAAGAAATATCTTTTAAAACATATTCTTCGGCATCGGGATATTTAAAAGATACATCCTTAAATTCAATTGTTCCTTTTTCGGGAGCATCACTAGCCAAAAGATGGCCATTTTTAATCGTGATTTCTTTATCCAAAACCTCATTAATCCGGTTAGCCGAAACATTGGCCCGCGGTAAAATCATAAATATCATGGCAAGCATTAAAAAGGACATAATTACTTGCATCGAATAGGAAGAAAAAACCACCATATCGCCAAAGACCGCAATTTTATCCGCTAGTAAACTATCTTTAATTAAGACAATACCCACAATATAAATGGCAAGCGTCAAAAAATACATTACTAGATACATTACCGGTTGCATGATCGCAAAGGCCTTTTGGTTAAATAATTGCGTTTTCGTTAAATCATTATTAACTTGGGCAAACTTATCTTCTTGATATTTTTCCGCATTAAAAGCTCGAATTACGCGAATACCGGTTAGATTTTCCCTAGTTACATTATTGACTTTATCAATTAATTTTTGAACAATTTTAAAGCGTGGTAAGACAATAACCATAATTGTTGCCACCGTCGAAAGTAAAATTACGACAGCCACCGCTGTCAAAGCACTCCATTGCCAATTTTTATTTAAAATTTTCGTAACCGCCCATATAGCTGTTAAAGGAGCTTTAACTAACATTTGTAAACCCATCGCAATAAACATTTGAATTTGTGTAATATCGTTAGTCGTTCGCGTAATTAAACTGCTCGTTTTAAATTCCTTAATTTCGGCATTTGATAAATCTAATACTTTATTAAAAAGTTTTTTCCGAACATTTTTAGAAAAACGCGCCGAAACATTAGCAATCAAATACCCCGTGATTATGGCACAAATTAAAGAGGCCAAAGCACATAAAAGCATGTATCCTCCATTAAGGAGAATATCCCGCATTTGACTGCCCTCGGTTTGGACTAATTGCGTTATTTCGGACATATAATCCGGCATTTTTAATTCTAACCATACTTGGAATGCAATTAAAACAAAACCAATCGTCATATATATTAAATCTTTCTTTTTTAAATTTTTAAATAATTTAAACATCTTTTACCTTCTTTCGTAACTCTAAATTTTATGATTTTTTCTAAAATATATTATAGCACTTTTTTCACGTTTCTAAATATTTAATCAATATAAAAGCTTCAACTTTATAAGTTTAAGCTTTTATATATCAATTTGATGTTATAAAGGAAATATTCTAATTAATTGTGTGATTCTCTTTTTCTATAGATAGCAATATGCAAGTTGATTACATATTGTCAAATATTCATTTCTTCTCGATTAAATATTTATGAGTATTTTCTAATTTCTTTATTCCATTATTATTCTTTAAGATTTCCATTTGATTTCGAGCAGAATCATTAAGTCTTATTAACCTTTCTTTTTGCGATAATCCTAATTTAATAAATTCCGCATTAGTGTTTTCTAAATTGTTTAATATAACTAAATGTACTAAATAAGTATAATCTCTAATATTTCCTTCTTTAGCCAATTCTGGATTAATTTCTCTCCATTCTTTGGCTGTCATACCAAATAAAGCAACATTTAAAACATCAGCTTCTTCGGCATAAACATATAATTTTTTATGGCATCTGTATGTACTAAATAATTTGTTTTAGCTAAAACTCTATTAGCATGCCATTCAATTTTTTCTTGATATGCTTCATTCTTTTTTAACCTTTCAAATTCTTTAATCAGATATAATTTAAAAGTAGGACTTAACCAACTTGCAAATTCAAATGCTATATCAGGATGAGCAAATGTTCCTATGCTATATTTTCCACCTTTAGAATATATTCCTATGGCATTTGTCCTATCAATCCATCTTTTAGGACTTAAAGTAAATGATGAATATCCAACTTCATTATTTTTAATTTCACGGAATTCCGTGAAATTAAAATTTTCGTT